>NZ_JBEXYK010000107.1:0-17659 GCF_040630865.1 Nonomuraea sp. NPDC005730 | reverse complement strand
CGGTATGGCCCGCCGTCTCACCCGCACGGGCCCCGCTCGGCGGCAGGCCAGAATCGTCTGCGACTAACGAAGATCGCCGATCTCAAACACTCACTCAGAGGCGAGCCGCTCCCGTCATCGCCGCCGTCGTACACCGCAGGCCTTTCATGTGACCTGTCGAGCGGCTCTGATCAAATGCGCGCAAGCGACACGAAGCGCATCAAGAATGCTCAGCACCAAAACGACTCACCCTATCAGCGGCAAATTCTGTGATGAAATGTCAGACGAGCTTCATATTTCACCATGGACTTGATTGGCATCCCCCAACGACCTGGACAGCTCTCTTCGCCGCCGAGCCGAGCCAATACGATTGTGGCGTAGCGGATCATCGGCACAGAAATGGCCGGATGACTTAACGGAGCAGCACTATGGACCGGCCCGAAGCCATGCGGCCAGTAAACAGCACATGCCGCCATGACGACCATGTCAGGTCCATCATGTCGGCAATCGCCAACATGAACGAAAGGCTGGCTGAGCCGCTAGAACTACGCGATCACGCACAGGCCGCACATATGAGCTTGTTTCACTTCCATCGAACCTTCCACGCAATCACCACAACCACCCCCGGCCGATTCTTCACCGCACTAAGAATCGCCGAGGCCAAGCGAATGCTCGTACGGACGTCCACGAGTATCGTGGACGTCAGCATCTCCGTCGGCTACGCCAGCCTGGGCACTTTTACGTCACAATTCACTAGGCTCGTGGGGCTGTCTCCAGGGCGATTCCGATCTCAGGCGCGCAAGTCGGCAGACGAACCGGTCATCGACCTGATGAATATCCACCGGGCACCACAGCCTGACAGTTCCACATCTCATCTTGAGTGCTGGGTGCGCGAGCGACCTGACGGCATTCCTGGCCTCACCGTGATGGGATTGTTCCCTTCGCACATCGCCCAGACCCGACCCATTTCGTGCACGGTCACCACTTCTCCCGGCCCGGTCCTGGTACCGGTTTCGAGATCTTCGGCAAGGGTCGCCGTATTGGCGATGAGCATGGCCGCGGAGGCGACAGTTGAACAAGTTCTCATGGAAACATCCGAGGCGTCCATATATGTGGGGAGAGGAAGTGATGTGACACTCGGCGACCTCATCCCCCCTTCGGAAGTCGTCTACATTCAGCTACGAAAGCGACAGTTGACTGATCCGCCACTCTTGACGGCGTTTCCCCTTCTCGTGCAGGAGGATTCTTCGCCTGCACGAACTTCTGATCGCTCAACTTCCGCATCTTTCGCCGACAGTTCTTAGCAAACGCGTCACATCGGCTCGATAAGCTCCAAGAGGCGCCTGTCGCAAATAGTCACAGAAATCCTCCGCGGCCTTTTTGGTCCGCCCTGCGCCAAGCGCCATCCTGCCGCGCAGGTATCGTGCTTGCGTATTTCTCGGATCGAAGATCAACGCCTGCCCTACGGCCCAGCGCGCATCCTTCAGATGCCCCGCCATATACTGCATGTATCCCAGGTATGTATAGGCTTCAGAGTTACGATGGTCGATACTCAGAACTTCGATGTACTGCACGATCGCAGCTCTGACCGCTCCCTGGCTCATGTACTGGCGTGCCCGGGCCAGCAGTTCCTCGATCGACTGCGGTTCACCATTTCTGGATCGGGCAGGAGTCGAACGCTCGAGTGCGGCGTTCATGGTAGTTGTCGACGTTCGAAGCGGCACCGATCCTGTGAGCAGCGTGGCCATCCCGATCAGAAGCGCACCGCTCAGCATCCACCTGAAGCATCGCTGATGAGCACGGGAGCCGATTCCACACTCGACCCGAGGCAGCCTCATGAGCGGCCAGAGTCCCACAACGAGCACCACCCATGTCAGGGCGGCCGCCCCCACCGGCACAAGCCATTCGTTCAAGCTTCCTCCCGCCGACCACCGTCGGCCCAGCACCAGACCCGACGTCCGACCAGCACGAGTCCGATCAGCATCGCCACTGGTGGGAGCCACCAGACGATCAGCCCAAGCCCACGGTTCGGGGGCTCCAGCAGGATCCAATCACCATACGAAGCGACGAGGTCAGCCTCGATGGCCCGCGGATCGCGTCCCGCATCCAACTCCGAGTCGATCACCCTCCGGATGGTGCGGGCGATCGGCGAAGGAGAGTCCGCGACCGAGATGCCCTGACACGTTGGGCAGCGTAGTCGCCTCTCCAGTCGATATGCCTGCTCTCCGCGCGAAGGAGGCCCGCTGAGCTGGTGGGCGACAAGGAGCACGAGTGCGACGGCGACAACCACAAGGATCAGCCCTCGTCTCATTCACCTGTTCCTGTCATCTCCTCGATGTACCTCTCAAGCGCCGTATCATCCAGCTCACCGAAATGAACAGCGGTGACGTGACCATCCGGTGCCACGAAAACCGTCTGAGGAAGCCCTCGTACTCCATACGCCATAGTCGTCCTCGCGTCGACATCCACGCCATTCAGCCAGTCCACACCGGTTTGGCGCAGGAAGTCGTATCCTCTTTCCTCTGTGTCGTGGGCCAGCACACCCAGCACGACGAGACCTTTCTCTCGATGTCGTTCAAGCGCGCCGTCCAACAGAACAAACTCCGAGCGGCACACATCGCACCACGAGGCCCAGAAGTTGATAATTATCGGGTGACCGGCGAACCGGGCCGTAGTGACGTTCCCAGGCCCCCCGATCCGGTCGAGACTGAAGCCTGGAGCTTGACGTCCGATGAGCGGTGCATGCTCCTCCGCTGGATCCCACACCAGCACACTGATCAGTACGCCCGCGAGAGACGTCAGCGCCGTGACCACCGCCGCTGCTGTTAGTCGGTTCAGGAGACGTGCCGAAACCTTCATATCGGTTCCCGTTTCAACGTGGCGCCGCAGAAAAGGCCGTCGGCTTCTGCGATATGTTTGCCCCTTACCCGGCGTCGACGGCATGCGCTCACCAGCCCACCTGCAGCGGCGCATGCTCCACCTACCCACAGCAGACCAATGCCGGGATTGCTGTAGAGGCGAAAGTCGGCGCGTCCGCCTGGTTGTTCGATAGCGAGCACAGAGACGTATAGATCGCCAGTGAGATCATGCCTGATGGCCGGCATGCCCACCGGATCGGCCGACCGCTGGACCAGCCGGAGGGACGGCGACAGATCAACCTTTCCTACGGTGAGCTTGGCAATCAGGTCCGTACGTTCCGGCCGCGCCTGAGTCTGTACACCTTGGTAATGGACGATCTCACCCCTGAAATCCGCCTGTTCTCCCGGCGACAAGGTGATCTCTGCTTGTCCTGCCAACCCCATCGAAGTGGCGATTCCCGCCGCTGCCATCGCCAGTCCTGCGTGACCCAAAAATGCTCCGCAGGCGCTATAGCGCTTGCCGCCCGCCCGCCACATCGACCACGCCTCGACGGCGTTGACCAGAAGCGTGAACGTGGCTACCGCAAGCACCGCGACAACGGCTGCCGACCGGACGCCTGCGGCCATGACGGCCGCCGCGACGCCGGCGGAGCCAAGCCCAGCAGGCACAGCCCGGACCATGACCCTCTGTGGTGACCATACCTGCCAGGCGAGCAGTTGCCCGGCTCCCGCCAGCAGTACGAGCAGGATCAGCAATGGGCCCGCCATCTCCTCGTAGTAGGCCCTGCCGACGCTCACTCGCGGCCCGGACAGCGCCTCGACCACCAACGGATACAGCGTTCCGCTGAGCACAGTGACACACAGGACGATCAATACCAAGTTGTTTGCCATGATGGCGGTTTCTCGACACAGCAGCGACCGCATGTGGAATTTGTTGATGACCGTTCCGGCACGAGTCCGGACGAGCCAGATGCCACCTCCCAGGATTACCAGCAAAAATGCCAGATACATCCCGCTCACAGGTGACTCCGCAAAGGCGTGCACCGACGTCAGAAGGCTGCCTCGGGTCAGAAACGTACCCAAGGTGATCAAAGACAAGGTGACGACCAAGAGATAAAGATTCCACCTGCCGATCGGACCACCACGTTCCCGTAGCCTCGTGCTGTGAAGATAGGCCGTGGCAGTGAGCCATGGCATGAACGCCGCGTTCTCCACTGGATCCCAGGCCCAATACCCGCCCCAGCCCAGTACCTCATAGGCCCACAATGCGCCCAGCATCAGGCCGATGGTGAGAAAGCACCAAGCAATGAGCGTCCACCGTCTCAACACAGGAGTCCAGCGAACCAGAAGGTCGTGGTCGCGCGCTATCAAGGTTCCCATCGCCAGGGCAAATGGAACAGTGAATCCTACGAAGCCCAAATAGAGCAGTGGAGGGTGATACGCCATGAGGAAACTGCTTTCGAGCAGTGGCTGAGGGCCACGGCCGTCGGTCATCGATCCCGTGGTCGCGAACGGATCAATGACGAGTGTCAGCGTCAGATAGAACACCTGCACCACACCGATCACGGCCAACGCCCAGGCGTGCGCGATCTCCCTGTGCAGCCGATGGCGACGCGCGAAGAGCGCCAGATAGCCTGCCAGGCACAGATTCCAGAGCAGCAGCGAGCCGGCGTCGCCCGCCCACAAGGCAATCACGCGGTAGAAGGCGCTCGTGGCGGAACTCGAATTATCCGCGACATAGTGAATGCGGAACTCGTTGCCGAGCAGGGCTGCCGCCATGGTCGCAACAGTCACGACGACGGCGATGAAAACCCCGTAGGTGGCACTCCTCGCGCTGTCGAGCATGGCGCTCCGGCCGCGTGCGCCCGCAACCGCGGCAGCCACGACCCAGCACGCCGCAACAAGGGCCAGGGTCAGCGCCACCCTCCCAAACAGTGCCGTGCTCACCACCTCACCCCCTGCTGTCGGGGGCGTAGCGGTTGCCGTGCTGTACGACAAGGGTGTCGGCATACATCACATGGTCGCGGCCATAGATCCCCTCAACGATCGCTCCCTGGCCCGAACGAAAGATCGCTGGCACGCTGCCTTTGAAGATCACAGGAACCGTGCCGGTATCGTCCTGTAGCACGAACAGCAACTGCGCGTCCCGATGCCGCACGGAACCTGGCTGGACCTGCCCGCCGATCCGTATTTGGGTGCCCACCTCTGTGCGACCGGACAGCTGGCCAGGAGTCAGGTAGTACGTGAGGCTGCCCCCCAGGCCGCGAATCAGTATCCAACCCAACGCGCCGGCGGTGAGCAGTAGCGGCAGCACCAGTCGAACTTTCATCGTCGCCTGGCTCTGGTCTCGCGGGAGCTGTCAGATGTTCGGCGAATAATCGAGATCGCGTACGTGGTTATGACACCCGCGGTTATGAGATATCCCGCTACAAGGTAGCCCATCAGTTCTTCCGTTCCGGCATGGCGGGGATGACCACCGGCCTGACCCGCTCGATGAGTCGCCCAGGAGCATCGGTGAAAATGCGGTCTTCCATTCTGCGAAGACGCAGGCGCATGTTGATCAGCCACACTGACATCACGGTGAAGGCCATAGTGGCGGCTACCAGGGTTGCCAACATCGAAGGCGCCAATGCCGGCGCTTCGGGGCGTAGTAGCGACGGCTCCTGGTGCAGGGAGCGCCACCACAGGACGGACAGATGCACCATGGGAACATCGGCAAACCCTACGATCCCCACCACGGCTGCCCACCTGTAGGAGCGAACAGGATTATCCGGAAGTCGCCTGACTGTCAAATAGGCCGAATATACGAGGAAAAGAATCAAAGTCGTCGTAAGCCTCGGATCCCAACTCCACCAAGTGCCCCACACCGGCCGCCCCCAGAGCGCCCCGAGCGTGATCGTGAGGCCGGTGAAAACCACGCCTGCCTCCGCCGCAGCAGCGGCGAGTCGATCCCAATGAACCCGCTGCGTCCGCAGATAAGCGATGCTGGCCACGAACACCACAGTGAAGTTCATGTACCCAGCCCACGCTGCGGGCACGTGCAGATACATGAGTCGCTGCACCAAGCCCTGCTCCCCGTCGGCGGGCACAAGGAACAACGCGACCAGCATGGCGGCGATCACACCGGTAATGGCGACGACGGCCAGTGCGCGGCGCCCCGCCGCTGCCGACATCCACATCGCCGTTTGCCACAGGATCTGCACTTCTCAGTCCTCCAGAACGGACTCGAAGAGCAGTGCTCCAAGAGACCAGGCAATGAGGTCGAAGGCGGCCAGGAGGCTCAACCAGTCGCCAGGATCCTCGCCACCGAGGGCTGCGGCGGTTCCGCGTGTCGCACCGAGCAGCATGGGGGCGGCCAACACAAGTGCCAGCAGCGGGAAAACACCCGAACGAGTCCGCGTCGCGCTTGCGAACGCGCCGAACAACACGCCCAGTGCACCGAGTCCAGCCGCACCCGTGAACATGACAACGGTCAATTCCAGTGGGCGAGCCATCGCTGGAAGATCAAATAGCATCACCCCAAGCAGCATCATCCCTGCTTCGAGCACGATGAGCTGTGCCGTGAGAGCGATCGCCTTACCGGTGAAAATTGCTCCCCTCGGTACCGGAGCGAGTATCAACCCCAGCAGCGCACCGTCAGCGCACTCATTCTCAAAGGACCGCTCGGATGCGAGCACAGCTGCGAACAGCGCGCCGAGCCAGATGATTCCAGGCAGAACCTGGATGAGCATCGCTCGCCCTGGCCCGAATACGAGGCCGGATGTCACAAGCAGCATGACGGCGAACGGCATGACGATCGCCATCGTGTGGCGGGCCCGCAGATCCGTTCGTAGGTCCTTGGCGGCCAACGCCGCCACCTTACGCAGATACGCCGTCATGCTTCACCTCGTCGGCCCGGCCGTTGACAGGCCCGGCTGCGATGCGCCCTCTCTCCATGTGCACCGTCCGGCTGGTCCATCGGCAGCGGCCGTCGTCGTGCGTGGCCGCTACAACCGTGCGGCCCGCATGCAACGTGGTGCGGACCATCGCGTCGACCAAGCCCTTCGCATCATCGTCAAGACCGACGTAAGGCTCGTCGAGCAACAGCACCTCCGGCTCCCTCATCAGCGCACGGGCGAGCGCGACACGTTGCCGCATTCCCCTTGAGAATGCGCGAACCGGTTCAGTGGCCACGTCCACCAGGCCGACCTGCTCAACAGCCCACATCGCACGCGCGGGCTCCACGCCATGAAGCCGGCAGACGAAGTGAAGGTTCTCCAGCGCGCTCAGATCGTCGTACAGACGGGTCTGGTGGCCGAGCAGCTCTACCCGCTCACGAACCGCCATCCGATCGCGCACAAGATCGAAACCGAGCACCTGTCCTGAGCCGAAGGTGGGCGAGGCCAGCGTCGTGATGACATTCAGCAAGGTGCTCTTGCCCGCACCGTTGGGTCCACTCACCACAACAGCTTCGCCTCGTTCGATCCGCACAGAGGCGCGGATCAGTGCAGGGACCCTGCCAAACATCCGGGTGAGCTGGAACAACACAATGGCCGGCCCGTTTGCCTTCATCACCCTTGCCGCGGGGACGAACCTGCCAGCTCGATCCGCCGCTCAACGTGAAGAAATGCCTCTTCTCCGGAAATCTGCATGGCCACGTCGATCGGATGGGAGAGTGCGACCAGTCGAGCAAAAGGCTCGATGGATTCGTCTGCAGAACGCAGCGAACCCGTTCTGCGCACTTCCTCGACGCTTTCGAGGGGGATGCAGTCGCAGATGCTCACCGGAGTGCCGATGGGTGGGAAGCTGGTGATACGACCATAGGCGAGTGTGCCGTGGATGGCGCGAAACGCGCCGGCGGGCGTCTCGATCAGAGCGTAAGGATTGAAGAACAGCTTCGCCGGAAACCCGCCGCGCCGGGGGCCCAGAGACTGCGCGACGCCCAGCGACGGCTGGAACACGTCAGGATACTCACGCTTAAGAGTTTCGCCGAGTATGATCCGCACTGGACCCAGGGCATCGACTTCGGCACGCGCGTCGAGGTTCAGGATTTGCATCCAGACCGTTTCCCGGCCCTCTTGAAAGAAGCCCTCCGGCCTGTTGATGAAGTCGCTCTCACGAATCGTGCTGGGCAAGGTACAACTCGCAGGGAGTGGAATCTGCACTGAATGGTCGCCACCACTTCGGTAGCGAAACGGAGCTGACCTTGAGACCGTCTGAACCGCAGGGGGCATCGTGAACATCACCGATTGCCCGGCCGCCGGCCCTTGCAGGATCTCCAGTGCGATGATGAAGTGACTGAGAAAACCGTCGATGCCCGCATCAGGATACGGCCCGATCTGGTCTCCCATCTGTGCGAGGAGTTCGTCGTAGTCTTCGTTGAGTTGCGCGAGATTCGCGGATTCGTCGCCCGTGGTCATCGTTCATTTCCTTTCAAGGGTTTTTGCCGAATATTTTTGCGTCGTTACTGGACGGCGGCTCCCCGAATACCTGCTCGAATGCAGCACGCCAGTCCTCACCGAAATAGATCGGGCCGTGCGGAACCTCGTGGGGTTCATACCGAAGCTTCTTGATCAGGCGCGCAATGGCATACGAATCATCATCACTCATTCGCGAATAGAATTGCCAGAGCATGATGTGGTTGAGCGGGCGCGGCCGACCGTACTCGTCAGGTTCGGGAGATACACCTCCACGGAAGGCGCGCATGATCTTCTTGACAGAAGTCTTGCTCTCCGGCCCGCCGACACCGAATTTCGTGAGATTGTCGGCGTAGAAGACCGCATATCCTGGGTATGGAAACGTGGCCAACCCTCTTTCGTTCACTCGCAACGGAAGGTCCGGGCCAAATCGGAAGACCCCGGTAGTCGCGTCCTTCGGATCGCCTCCGACGAATTTCTTCAAGGTCCCACCCTCATGATGAGAGTGACACTCCGTGCATCCGACCAAGGCCGAGAGAAGGTAGTCCGCCCGTTTGGGGTCTCGGCTGCCTGGAGCTTTCTCGGGCGGGTCGCTTTTCGCTGGTTGCGGGTCGAACGGCAACACGCGATCAGGGATCTCGTGCCGCACCGGTTTCAAACTCTTCAAATAGCGGGCGAGTGCATATGCGTCATCATCGGCAAGATTCGGATAGAACGAGTGGGGCGGGAACATGAACAGCACGCGCCCGTCCTTCGTCACGCCCGTTCGCAATGCCTTGACGATGTCATCCTCACTCCAGCCGCCGATCCCGGTCTCGACGTCCGGAGTGATATTCCGGCTATAAACCACGGCATTCGAATCTTTAGACAATCGGATGACGAAGGGAACACCGCCCGCATTGGGCCGGTCATGGTCCAGGTACTTCACCCAGTCGGGATCGGTGCGGAAATTTCTCTCACGAGCGATCTGTTTCTTGTCCGAGGGGTCAGGTGGGGTCTGCGGCACTTCAGGTGGAGTGTGGCAGGCTTCGCATACACCGATCGTGGCGAGGTAGCGGCCGCGAGTGATCATCATGCTGGCGGCCTGGCTATGCCCGTTATTCTCGGACTTCGGAGCACGGGTCTCATTGACACCATTGTCAGTTGTTGTTCCCGAGCACGCCACCATGGACAATCCGACAGCCGCTGAAACAATCCCGGCGGCAACCGGCAATCGCACGCCATTCGATACATGCACCGTGCTTCCACCTTCCAGAAGAGCGGCCAGAATCAGCCCGAGGACGGCCCGTGCAAGGCGAAGGGCGCACCTTCCGGATCGAAGAGCAGGCTGTAGAAGCTGCCGTCGGGCAGGCCAGTGGGAGGAACGACGACAGTGGCTCCGAGCGCTGCCGCACGCATGGACATATCGGCCACATCATGGACTTGCACATATGGAACCCATCGGGGAACGGGATCCTGCTCTGTCACCGGCATCATCCCGCCCGCGACTCCTTCACCCACACGAATTTCCACGTAGGGCTTATCCGCAGGACCGATCGGCTCCAGTTCCCAATCGAACAGCTCACCGTAGAACCTCTGCGCCCCCTGCATATTAGGCGTATGCAGCTGCACATAACCGAACGCGTTCCCCACAACATGCTCCAGACGCTCTTGAGCCCCCATTATGCGTACAGCTTGACATCGAGCCTCTGAGATGCGTCTTCTTACGGATTGCTTTTCAGGGTGCGTGTCGGCCTGTCAGAGGAGTAAACCCGCTCAAAGAGTTACAAATCGACTCGCCGCCTCAGCTCCACAGATTGAATGCGTAGAGGCATGTGACGGGATCATGGCCCTGATAGCCGATCACCCGACGACCGATCAGCGTGAAGGAGGGCCAGGCGGTGATGACCCGAGCAATCAAGGTCGGGTCGGCCATGGCCACGTTCGGTCCGAACTCGCCAGGCAGCCGAGCACCAGCAGAACCACGCAAGCACATCGCCGCGACGATCGTGCCCGCCGGCAAGCGCCTCAGCACGAGCCTTGAACGATCACACAGCCGCGCGACACCGCAGGGAGAAGCTCTGAGGGTCGGCGCGTACCCCTCCTGGGCACCGCACCCGACCTTCGGCAGACACACCATGCCCCCTTGACCCTCGGTCAAGAAGGTTAGGCCCCCACGATCTGTCCGGGTCTGTCCCTATCTGGTCCCCAGGAGAACGCGGAAAGGCCGTTCTCGACTTCCCAAGAACGGCCTGCGACCTGCGGTTTCTCGCAAGTCGGGACGGCAGGATTTACACCTGCGCCCCCTTGTCCCCCAGAACATGGAAATAGCCGTTTCCGCACGTCGAACGCCCTCTTGCACCGAGCACCCCGTCGTTCGACCTGCATGTCGCCCGAGCGCAAGCAGAGCGTGTGGTTCCCAGCGGGTCCCCCACTTCCCATCCGCTCGTACGGGAGAAACAGTGATCGGACACCTGCGATCACGCGCACCAATCCCAACCTCGCCGTCCGCGCCTCGACCACGGGACCAAGGCCGCCGCCCGCCAACAGAAGTGATCTTGATCCAAGCCGGCCTTCCATGTCATGACCGGGCTCCGGACCGGCTGCCCACCCCACAGGGTGAGCGAGGGAGTGACGGAGACGGTCCCGTTGCCCAGCCGCCAGCCGACCACGTTCTTCCAGTAGTACTCGACGGGGTAGTCGGCCTGGCCATGCCGGACACAGGGGTCGGCGGCCTGATGAACGACTCTGCGCGACGCGGTGGCCTCCGGGCGGGGCGGGCATCGGGCTGCGCCGAGGAGACGACGGAGGTCGCGGCGAACAGAGGGAGCGGAGAGCTCCGGTGAGGGTTGCCGTCGCCACGCTTGGCACGAAAAGGAAGGAGCATCTCCATCACCCTCTTGAGATAGTGGTGCAGCGGGATACGAGGAGTCACCGTCAGAGGACTGGCATGGAGCTCCGGAGGTACAGATGCCTGGAATGACCCCTCCGCTGAAGGCGTACTGGGCCATGTACGACGCGATGACTCCTGAGGAGCAGAGGGAGCACGACAAGGCCACCCGCAAGGGGATCAAGCTCGCCTACAAGCTCGCGAAGCACTACGCGAACGTTGATACTCCAGATCCTGACGACAAGGACGACGACTAAGCCATCGAAGGGCCACGAGCGGCGACGCCGCAGGTGCGGCAGCCATCGACTGGGTTGGTCAGGAAGAGGCCGTGCTCGGACAGGAGCACCTGGCGGCGGGACCACTCCTGGATCAGATCTTCGTGCGGGCGTGTGCGGTCGGCTGAGGGCTCGCCTTCGCGGAAAGAGCACGTGGACCGGCCGTGAAGGCATGTTGCATCGACGGCGTGCCCGGATGTTCGGCCGAGCTCGCGATGGCGGTTGGGCCGCTGTCAATGGCTGGGGTCGGTCTGGTCAGCCGTTGCGATCGCGACCACCACGAAGCCTGGACATGTGCCGATGATGAGGACGGCCGCCGGCTCGATCACCTCCATCGCGGCCTCGGGCATGATGACCTGACAAAGCACTTACCAGGTCGCGCTACTGCCCGAACTGGTGTCGGGTGACGTCGAACATGGCGCGTTGCCACCGAAAGTCGGTGACCAGTAGGTGCGCGCCACCAAGTTTCGAGGGGAGGGATTGTTGAGGTGCTCACACTGACGGCGGTCGCCGAAGATCCGCTTGTCCTGACGCGTCGCCTGAAGCTGAAGGACGGTTCGGACGTCGTCTTCCGACCGCTCATGCACACTGACGCGGAGCGTCTTGCGGCCTTCCTGGAGGGGCTGTCGGCCGAATCGAGGCGACTGAGTACCTTCGACGGGTACGACCTCGAGGCTGCCCGGGAGCTGTGTGACGCGATCGCGCGCTACGACAAGCTCAGGCTGGTGCTTGAGGACGTGCTGTCCGGCAGGATCGTCGGACTTGTCGAATTCAGTCTCGACCTCCACCCGGCGGACATCGCCCGCTACCAGGAGGCCGGCATCCACCTGGCGGCGACGGACTGCCGCTTCGGGCCCACTCTGTCCGACGACTACCAGGGGAGGGGGGTGGGGACGCAGATCTTCCCGCTCATCGTGGACGTCGCTCGGCATTTCGGCAGGAGGAGAATCATCCTGTTCGGCGGCGTTCTCGTCGACAACCCACGCGCCGTTCGCTACTACAGGAAGCACGGCTTCCAGCTGGTCGGCTCCTTCACCGGAGGTGAAGGAGCACAGTCGTTCGACATGATCCTGGACCTGCATCCGCTGTCAGGCCAGTGACGCCGTCGTCCAAGCTTCGGTGGCACACGCTCAACCTTCGCCGGCGCCGGACATCTGGGTGGCTTATGCGAAGCAGCCGGATCGGGATGCATGTCCTACGCCGATCGCGCAGCGCGGACCGAATGAGATCGGATACCTCCTCGCCAGGCGCGATGGGGGGACGAGTCAAGCGTCTGTGGATCTTTCTCTCGGCAAGAGAGGGTCCGGGTCTCGGCGCCGGCCTGGCGGTGGAGCCGGCGCCGGAGGCCACGAGGCCCGCCAACCGGGAGACATTTATCGACCGAGAACGGCCAGGTCCTCCAACAGACCGCAAATAGGAGTTTCCCCGCTTCGGAACCGCCGGCGCCGTCATCATGCCGGGAGCTTCAGGAGGCGGTGCTCCCTGACCGGGACGCGCCCGGTGACGGGATGGACCCGATCCGCACGGGATGTGGATGTCTGGACGTGCGCGGTGGGCCGGCGGTGAAGGTCCCGTAGGGCGAAGACCACAGCACGCCCCAGTACGGACGGCAATTCCGGCCGCCAGCATGCGCCCGTTGGCGGGGCTGGCGTTGTAGACCATTGCCACGGTGGCGGCGCCGTACAGGAGCCAGGCCAGGTGAGCGCTCCAGGAGGAACCCGTCAGCCAGCACAGCAGCCACAGGATCGGTCCGGTCGGCGCCCAGGCCAGCTCGCTTCTGCTCCCACGGGCAGGCCGGCGGCGTGGGCGGTGATGTAGGCGTGCAGCGGCGTGGTGACGACCTCGGTCGGCTTACAGTCGGCCACCCGTTCCAGTGCCCACGTCCCGCCGGTGGCCGCGGCTTGGACGATGGCAGGCAGCACGGTGACGGCCAGCCAGAAGAGCGTGACCACCAGGAGGGACCACGCCCACCCCGCAGACGGCGAAGATCGAGTTCCTGGCGATCTCAGCCTCGCGTGGGTCTTCGGCGAACCGCTTTTGCGCCCACTCCTGGCGGCGTTGGTAGCGGTCAGCGATCCGATTGGCTACTTCGACCATGCGGAAATCTCCGCCGAAGGGACAGCAGGGGTTATCCCTGATGGTCTCCCGCTTGCGAGCACGCCGTCATGAGAACGTACGCAAGTCGCCACGCTGCGAGACCGGTTTAGCCTTTATGTTCCAGCCGGAGCTGCCGGCCGGCGTGTTCCCGAAGACGCGTGGACAGGCGTCCTGGAAACGGTCGTTTGCGGGGCGGTCGGCCGGGCCATGCCCGTGATCGCGTTCTCGCAGGAGCGATTGTCCCGAAACCTCTCCCGAAAGCCTGCGCGACCTGGCCTGTTGTCAACGAAGCTGGGACGGGGTGCACGCGAAGGCTGCCAGCTGGGCCTGGGGTGTCCCCGCACCAGGAGGGATCTGGACAAAAGAGGAAGATCACGCCCATGAACACCGACAACTTCCGTGCACTGTCTGTTCGAGCCGGCGGAGCGGTCGATGCCGAGGCCCTCGTGAGCCTTGATCCTGTCGCGAGATCCGATGGTGGCGAGCGGCGCGGAAGCATCGAACGCTGGTGTCGCGACGGGTCCGTCCTGGTAGCCGACACTCCGGCGGGGCTGGTCGGCTACTGCGTCGTTGAGTACACCTTCTTCGAGCAGGGCTTCGTGACGATGCTCATGGTGGCTGAGCCCGCCCGGGGTCACGGCGTTGGCGAGCGGCTACTGCGCGCCGCAGCAGCTGCATGCCGGACCGAGAAGCTGTTCACCTCCACGAACCTGTCCAACCATCCCATGCAGCGGCTGCTCCAGCGGGTTGGCTGGCGGCCGGTAGGGATGGTGCACGGCCTCGATGAAGGTGATCCTGAGGTCTTCTACCTCCGTACCTTTCCGAGCACCGGAAGTGCAGAGTAATTCCGACAGTGCGCGGACGTCCTGGGCGTTGGCGGGCGCACACCCTGGGCGTCCCGACGGCCCCGGATGAGAGCTTGGACGTGGCGGTACGCCCCTGACCTGCTTTGCCCCACTGTCGTTGATCAACGCGGCCAACCTCGATCGTGCACGGCGACCAGGATCCGGTCCATCCGCTCGGTCACGGCGATGCCCTGGCTGCCGCGGTTCCAGGAGCGGTACTGCACGTCGTGCCAGGGATGGGGCGGATACCACCGATGACGTCCGGCCAGGCGGTAGGACGGGCCCGCGCTGGACGCCGCCTGACAGATCCGGGCGCGGTGGATTCTGGACGCAGACGACGACCTTCCATAGCCGTGTCCGGCGCGTTCATCTTGGAGGGTGCTGCTGAACTTTGATCTTGCTCTTGGCGATCAGCATGTGAAGGGCCTTCCGGCAGCGTGCGCCGGCGGGATCTTTGTGTGGATGGCCAGGCGGGGTGGGTCGGTGACGATCAGCAGGAACTGGTCAGCCGGCTCGCCAGGTGGTTCGGCCGAGACCCGTCACGTCAGGAGGTCGCGCCAGCGGTCGGCTGACTCCATGATGTCCAGGCTGACGCGTTCCAGGTACGCCGCCGTCTTGGCCAGCCGCCGCCCCACGGGGCTGTCGAGCCCGTAGCTCTCGGCCGCCGCCGTCGTGGCCCGCGCCGTCTGGAGCGTCTGCCGCTCGCTGATCATGATCGCGTGGTAGCAGGCCTCGTCGTCGATCACGTAGATGTCGCGACGCCGCCGCGGATCGCGCTCGCGACGGACGAATCCCTGCTGGGCCAGGAAGTTCACGGCGACGGAGACGGAGGCCGGGCTGACCTTCAGTCTGTGGGCCAGTTCGGCGGCGGTGCGCCTGCCGTCCTCGGCCAGCATCAGGTCGTGGTGCACGCGCGCGGCCGTCCTCGGCATCCCCGCTCTGACCACCATCTCGATGATCTCCTGTTCCATCGTGGCGACCGGCGGTGTGGCCGCGTGCGGGGGTGCCGGCGTGCCGCGCCGGGCCCGCTGGATCGTCGCTTGGTGTGCCTGCTGGGGCCGGTAGCCGGCGGGGCCGCCGTTGCGTGCGATCTCCCGGGTGATCGTCGAGGTCGGCCGGTCGAGCCGCCTGGCGATCTCGCGGTAGGAGTGTCCGTCAGCGAGTCCGGCCGCGATGCGCTGGCGGTCCTGCTGGGTCAATCGTCGTCCTGGCATGCCGTCAGTGTTGCCTTAGCCGCCATTCATTGCAACATGGTGTTGCTTTCGAACGCAGCGTCATTGCGTCCAATTTGTCGCCATTTACCTGGGAAAACGTTCTTCTGCAGATTGACTCACCTCTGAATGCAACGTAGCTTTCGAGCTGCACAAGACACGTACTATCGCGAAGTGAGGGGTCATGGATCAATCTCTCCATACCGTCAAGAGCAACAGGGTCCGGAGGCCGCGGGTCTCCCGGCGAGTGGCGGTCACGGCGCTGGCGGCCGCGCTGCTGGCCGGGGCGGCCGCACCCGCCTTGGCCACCGCGGACAGCAAGGCCGTGCCGAGGGCCGCTACCGGACAAGACCGGCCAGAACTGCAGAAGGCCATCCAGGCGTTCGTCGACGCGGGTTTCCTCGGGATGCAGGCGCGCGTGAACGATGAGCGGGGCGAGTGGGTCGGCAGCGCCGGGCAGCGCAAGCTGGGCGCGAGCGCCAAGCCGCCGACGAACGGACGGTTCCGGATCGGCAGCGCCACCAAGCCCTTCATCGCGACCGTGGTGCTGCAGCTGGTGGACGACGGCAAGATCGGACTGGATGCGCCGGTGGCGGACTACCTGCCCGACTTCGAGCTGGACCGGCGGATCACGGTGCGGATGCTGTTGCAGCACACCAGCGGGTTGTACGCCTACACCGGCGAGTTCCGCCCTGACGGCTCGGTCGAGCCGGGGATCCCCGCGGCGGGCAAGGAGTGGGTGGACAACCGGTTCAAGACCTACCAGCCGCAGGAGCTGGTGCGCTTCGCGATGTCCAGGCCGGCGCGGTTCGAGCCGGGGAAGGGCTGGAGCTACTCCAACACCAACTACACGCTGGCCCAGTTGCTGATCGAGAAGGTCACCGGCCACTCGATCGCCGAGGAGATGAAGCGGCGGATCCTGCGGCCGCTCAAGCTGCGAGGCACCGTGGTGCCGGGCACCACGGATCTCCCCGCCCCGCACGCCCACGGCTACTACCGCTACCAGGACGAGAGCGGCCAGTGGAAGGTGGTCGACGTCACCCGCCAGAACCCCTCCCTGCAGGCCGGCAACGGTGACATGATCTCGACCACCAAGGATCTCCACACGTTCTTCTCCGCGCTGAACAGCGGCAAGCTCCTGCCGGCCCGGCTGATGGCCGAGATGCGCAAGCCGCACCCGAAGAGTGCCGGCATCTTCGGCAGTTACGGCCTCGGGATATACGTGCAGGACCTGGGTCCGGGCTGCGGCATCGTCCTCAACCACAACGGCAGCGCCACGGGGGGCTACTCTTCGGCGATGCTCAGCACGCCCGATGGGAAGAAGACCCTGACCGCTTCGATCACCTTCGGGGACGTCGCACCCGACCTGGCACAGGCGTTCTCGAAGGCGCTGGCGAACCTTCTCAAGCAGGTGTTCTGCGGCGGGCAGGCCGGGGCAGCCGACCAGGCCACGCCGGCTCCGTAGACGGGGCCGAGCACCGTGGACCCGTACGCCTCGAAAGGCGGGACCCGTACGGCCGTTACAACGGCCGGGTGCCGGCGCATCTTCGCCGACGAGAAGTGGCCGGTCAGAGGCCGTGAGTCGCTTACTCGGCATGGCCGTCGGGCGAGCCCGGCGGAGGGGCGCGTGATCCAATGTCCGATGAGTCGCCGGATCTCCGGCATATGATCATGCGCCTATGAGCGACATCACCGAACCCGCGATCGCCCGGGTGGACGTCGTGCGCGAGACCCTTCACGGCATCACACTCGAAGACCCCTACCGGTGGATGGAGACCGAGGGCGAGGAGTTCCACCACTGGCTGGACGGCCAGGCCAGGCACGCCCGCGAGCACCTGGACGCCCTGCCGCACCGCGCCGGCCTGCTGACCCGGATCCGCGAACTGGGCAGCGCGCTCACGCGGTACTTCGGCCTGGCGATGGCAGCCGACAAGGTCTTCGCCCTGGTGCGCGAGCCGGACGCCCGCGTGCCGGTGCTGACGGTGACCGAGGCCGACGGAGCGAGCAGGGTCCTGTTCGACCCCGGCGTGGTGCCCGGCGACGGGCCCCACCCCCACCACAGGTAAGAGGCCGCCCCCCCCCGCCCCCCCCGCGCCCGCGCCCGACCCCCCACCCCGGGGGCTGACACC
>NZ_JBEXYK010000106.1:0-18038 GCF_040630865.1 Nonomuraea sp. NPDC005730 | reverse complement strand
CCTTATCTACCCCGTTTTTTCTCTCCTCTTTCCCCCCCCCCGCGGTTTCTCTCTTGGGGGGGGGGGCGGGGCGCCGGGGTGGCCGGGCGCGCCGCCCCCCCCCACCGCCGCGACCGGCACGCTGTTCGACGGCTTCGGCCGTGACCGCGCCGAGAACGTCGCGCTCGCCGCCGCCGAGTCCGACGCCCGCCGCAACGCGCTGCGCCACGGGTTCACGGCGTGCGAGGTGTTCGAGTCGGTGGTCTCCCAGGACGCCCGCACCCACGTGTTCTTCGCCCTGGTCACGGTGAGTTGCGAGGACGCGGCCCAGTAGGGACGCGGCAGGGCGACACGGCAGGGCAACGCGCCGGACAGGAGGGACATGTCCGGCGCGTTTTACCGTCGTCCGACGTGGGGTTGATCTGGCACTAAGGTGTGCCGCATGAATATAACTACGGAGAGTAGCATCATGCGTACTCTCAGACACGATGTGCCGGCATCGCTGGTGGTGTTCCTCGTCGCGGTGCCCCTCTCACTCGGCGTCGCCCTGGCCGCGGGGGCGCCGCTGGCCGCTGGGCTCGTCGCCGCCGCGGCGGGCGGCATCGTCGCCGGGCGGCTGGGCGGCTCGGTGGTGCAGGTCAGCGGCCCGACCGCGAGCCTGACGGTGGTGATCGCCGGCCTCGTGCAGACCTACGGCTGGCGCGCCACCTGCCTGATCACGATCATGGCCGGCGGCCTGCAGGTGCTGCTCGGCGCGTTCAAGGCGGCTCGGGCCGCCCTCGCGGTGTCGCCCGCGGTCGTCCACGGCATGCTGGCCGGCGTCGGCATCATCATCGCGCTCGCCCAGCTGCACGTCGTCCTCGGCGGCAGCCCCGAGCAGTCGCCGTGGGCCAACCTGGCCGAGCTGCCCAGCCAGATCATGGACCTGCACGGCCACAAGGTCATGGTCGGCATCCTCACCATCACGGTCCTGCTGGCCTGGAGCCGGATGCCCAAGCACGTCCGGGCGATCCCCGCGCCGCTGGCCGCGCTGCTCGCCGCCGCCGCCACCGCCGCGGTGTTCGGCTGGAACGTCACCCGCATCGACCTGTCCGGCGCGATCACCGCGTGGGCGCCTCCGGTGCTGCCGGCCGGCGACTGGCAGCACATCGCCATGGGCGTGCTGCTGGTGGCGCTGGTGGCCGGGGCGGAGTCGCTGCTGTGCTGCGTGGCCACCGACAGCATGCACACCGGCGCCCGCTCCGACCTCGACCGCGAGCTGACCGGCCAGGGCGTGGCCAACATGGTGAGCGGCGTGCTCGGCGGGCTCCCGGTCGCCGGCGTGATCGTGCGCAGCACCACCAACATCCAGGCCGGCGCCCGCACCCGCTGGTCGGCGATCCTGCACGGCGTCTGGGTGCTGCTGTTCGCCCTCTGCCTGGGGTGGACGATCAAGCTGATCCCGATGGAGGCGCTGGCCGCGCTGCTGGTCTTCATCGGCATCAAGACCATCAGCCTCGGCCACCTCAGGAAGGTCCACGGCCACAACGAGGTGCCCGTCTACGTCATGACCATGTCCGGCGTGATCCTGGTCGGGCTGGCCGAGGGCGTCCTGGCCGGGCTGGCGCTGGCCGCGCTGCTGGCGCTGCGGCGGCTGACCCGGGTGACCGTGGACAAGCGGCAGGAACCCGGCGGGGTCATGCACGCCACGGTCTCCGGCTCGCTCACCTTCCTGGGCGTGCCCCGGCTGACCCAGGAGCTGCGCGCCATCCCGCCCGGCGTCGCCGTCGACCTCGACCTGAACATCGACTTCATGGACAACGCCGCCTTCGACGCGATCCACTCCTGGCGGCTGGACCACGAGCGCCTGGGCGGCACCGTCACCATCGACGAGCTGCACGACGAGTGGTACACGATGGCGGCCAGCGGCGGACGCATGTTCCCGGCCAAGAGCCCGCCCAAGGCGCCCGGTCGCTGGTGGCTGCCGTGGACCCACCGCGGCCGTCCGCTGTCGGCCACGGCGGCGATCGACTGCCGCCTGGCCCAGGGCGCGGACGAGTTCCACAAGCGCACGGCCCCGCTGCTGCGGCCCATCTTCACCCAGCTCGCCACCCAGCAGCGTCCCTCGCACCTGTTCATCACCTGCGCCGACTCGCGGGTCGTGCCCAGCCTGATCACCTCCAGCGGGCCCGGCGACCTGTTCACGGTCCGCAACATCGGCAACCTCGTGCCGTGCGCCGGCTCCGAGCCGCACGACGACTCGGTGGCCGCCGCCATCGAGTACGCCACCGGCGTGCTGAACGTGCACACCATCACCGTCTGCGGCCACTCCGGCTGCGGCGCGATGGCGGCGCTGCTGAAGGGCCCGGCGACCACCGAGGGCCTGCCGCAGCTCAGCCGCTGGCTCCGGCACGGCCGTCCCAGCCTCGACCAGCTCGGCGAGGGCGGCCACGACACCTCCGCCGAGGACGCCGCCCTCGACGCGCTGTGCCGGCTCAACATCCAGCAGCAGCTGGAGAACCTGCGGACCTACCGCAAGGTCGACGAGCAGGTCAGGGCCGGGCAGCTGACGCTGGTCGGGCTGTACTTCGAGATCGGCTCGGCGCGGGTGCACCATGTGCCGGCGCGCACGTCCGCCGCCCCCGAGCCGGATGGCCCGCTGCCGACCGAGCCCAGCCCCACGTAGGCGCCTCCCCGCCGCGCCGGTCCGCCCGGCGCGGCGGGGTCACACCACGTGGTTCCGCAGGCCCAGCTCCTCCGGGTAGGGGGAGAAGTACGTCTGGTCCTGGACGTAGGTGGCCGCCTCGCCCCGGGCGTGGTGGCGCAGCAACGTCAGCGGCACGCTCAGCGCCACCCGGTGCGCCGCGTACGAGCCGATGACCTCGACCAGGTCGGCGCGGCGCACCGGGTCGAGCTCGTCGCCGAGCATGCCGAGGCAGTGCTGGAGCACGTTGACGTTGCGCCCGATCGACGCCTTGACCGCCAACGCCCGCCGGAACGCCGTGCCGTACTCCGCGGCCAGCTCCTCGCGCGGCCGGATGCCCGCGGCGGCGACCAGGCGGCCGGTCTCCCGGTAGCCCTCGGTGGAGTGGGCCAGCAGCTGCATCTTGTGCCGGGCCTGGAAGGCGACCAGGTCGCGCGGCCGCCAGTCGCCCTCCAGCAGCTCGCGCAGCCGCGCGTGGGCGAAGATGCGCTCGACGAACGCCTCCCGCAGGACGGCGTCGTTGAGCCGCCCCTCGTCCTCGACGGGCAGCAGCGGGTGGCCCTCGATCACCGCGTCGGCGAACAGGCCCCGGTTGTCGCGGGTCACCGCCTGGTCCCCGGCGTAGAGCGGGATGCCGTGGATGCCGCAGCTCGGGCTCTTGGCCTTGAACACGTAGCCGTCGGCCGCCAGGCTCGGGGAACGTTCGGCGGCCAGCTCGTCCATGGCGGCGGTGAGGTCGCGGCGGCTCTGCCGGGTCATCAGGCGGGGACCGGCGGGCGAACGCTCCAGGCGCAGCGTCTCGCGGGGCGCGCCGAGGCCGATCTCCATCTCGGGGCAGATCGGCACCCAGTCGACGAACGGCGCCAGCTCCTGCGTCAGGAAACGGGCGCGGCTGTGCCCGCCGTTGTGCCGTACCGGCTCGCCGAGCAGGCAGCTCGACACCGCCACCCGTGGCCTGCCCCAATCCTGCGCCTGCGCCATGTCCTGACAGATGCCCAGCTCGCGCCTCCGCACGCCACGAAGATTTGTCGCAACCAGGGCGTAGCGTTCAGGCATGACGAATGCGCACATTCCGCTTGATGGCGAGCAGTGGCAGCCTGGGGACCTCGTCGTCGACGCCGACGGCGGCCTGTTCACGCGCGCGAGTGCGCAGGACGAGGCCGATGGCGTGCCCTGGGGGCGTCCCCGGCACGCGGCGCGGCACGCCGACGGGAGCACCCACGTGCCGGCAGGCGAGGTGGGGGAGCAGGTGCCCGCCCGTCCGCTGACGATGCTGCTCCGCGACGGGCGGCCGGCGCTGCCCGCCGTACCGGCCGACGCGGCGACGGTGCTCGGCACGCAGGCCCGGCAGACCGCGGCGCTGGCCGGCGTCGGCGGCCTGTTCCTGGCCGCCACCGCCTTCGACCCGGACGGCGCCGGCGACCCGAGGGCGGCCCGGCTGCGCGCGGACCTGCTGGACCACGTGGTGGTGGTCGACGACGCGGAGGAGCTGGCCGCGATGTTCGGCGGCGCGGCCGACGGGCTGCTCGTCGAACTGGCCGAATGGCACCGGCGCAGCGTGGGCGAAACCGCCTGACCGGCACTCGGCCCCAGCCCGACTCCCAGGCATTCGGGCGACGACTTCATCGCGTCGTGGCTGCGCGGCGGGTCAGGACCAGCACGAGGGCCGGCCCGGCCACGCCGGTCAGCCCGGCCGCGATCCCCAGCTCGTTGCTCACCTGAGCCGGCGCCGCGCCCGCCCGCCCGCGCCCGCCCGCCCGCCCGCGCTCGCCCGCGTCCGGAGCGGTGTCCGGACCAGGGGCCGGGCAGGTATTCGGTCAGGTGTCCGGCGAGGCGTCCGGGCAGATCGCCGGGCTGGTCGAGCGGGCTTTCGCGCCCTTCGACGTGCGCTGGTACGAGGCGTGCGCGCGGGCCGCCGGAGCCGGGCCGGCGGTCGCGGCCGGGCTGCCCGATGCCGATGAGCGGTTCGCCGCCGCCCTCCCGTACACCGAGCAGAACGACTGGGCCGCTGCGTGCCTGGCCCGTACCCGGAAGGTGGGACGGCGACCCCGGCGCGCCGGCCGACCGGCCGGACGGCGCATGCGCTGAGGCCAGGCGTCTGCACCGTGCGGGCGCTTCCGGCGTACTCCGGCCGAACCCCTTGAGCAGCGGTTCGTGTCGACGTCCGGCGTTCCCGGTGTCCACGGGCTGCTCCGATCTGGCCGTTCGCAGGAGCGGAATTATTTGTCTGCCCTGCGAAAAGGGGCTTTCAGACAATTTTCTGCCTGCCAAGACTGGTCTCCGGAAGCCGGGAGCCCGGCACGGGCAAAGTTCGCCCGACACTCGCACAGAGGAAGGACTGTTCGTGAGGCCGAGAGCGCCCGCAACGGCAAGTGCCAGTGGTGGCCGGCACCGTCGCATCGATCGGCATCGCCTCCAGTACGAGGAAAGGCCGGAAGTGGTCGGATGCGCGCCAACTGATGGCGCGGTAACAGGAATTTGAGCTCATCCGGCTGCGACCGCCGGTTCCCATGGCTGCGATCAGTCTGTTCGAGGGCGTCGCGCTCGGGGAGCAGCCGTTATCGACTTCCGTGCTGATTGAACTCGCCGGCGGACGGCCGGCAAAAGCGCATCCATAGGCCATTTAAAGGCCTCTTCGCCACGATGAAGATCCGGATGCGCCCCTCACGGAAGGTCGATGGCATGCGTCTACGTGTTTCGCTCCACGCCGGTGCTTCTGCACCTGCGGGGGTGCCGCCATCCGCAAGGGGGCCCGCTTCCGCGCACGCGGGGGACTCGTCCTCGCAGCCACCCCGCGTGTGAAGTCTCGCGGAACTGCGGGAACGCCCGAACCTCATCGGGTTCGCCCGCTCCCGCTGACCGATCGTCGTAAGACGACCGCACCACAGATGTCGAAACGCTCGGCCGCGACGAGTTCCTGCATGTGAACGGCCGGCGACGAGGTGACAGCGCCTCGACAGCCATTCCCAAACTCCGGGCAATGCCCTGGACAACCCCGATTTCAGGCGGTGAGGAACTTCGAGCAAGACGCCATGACGATTCTCTGCCGAGAATTTCGGATCGGCCTACCAGAGACGGGCGATGACTTGTCACCACACCGTAGGACTGCGCCACCGCGAGCGGAACAACTGAATTCGACAGAAAGAAGGGGGACGCTTCGATGGACGATCAGATCTTGGTGACCGGCGGATCGGGAATGCTGGGAGACAGTCTCGTCCGGCGGTTGGCGCATGCGGGACGTGGGGTTCACAGCGTGGATCTGCACGTCCCGGCGGAGCCGGCGCACGGCGTGCGGTACACGATCGGAGATATCGGCGACAAGGCGTTGCTGACCGGCCTGCTCTCCGGTGCCACCACCGTCGTTCACTGTGCCAGCGGATTGCCGAGCTACTCGAAGGGACGGCTCCGGGAGATCAGCGTCGACGGCACCCGCAATGTCTTCCAGGCCGCCCACGCCGCCGGTGTGCTCCGCGTCGTCCACGTCTCCTCAGCCGCGGTCTACGGCCTGCCGTTCGAGGTGCCGACTTCGGAGACGCATCCGCGCCGGCCGGTGGACGCCTACAGTCGGGCCAAGGCGGAGGCGGAGGAGATCGCCGAGGGATTTCGCGGAAGCGGAATGTGCGTGTCGATTCTCCGCCCGAAGACCTTTCTCGGCCCCGGCCGCATGGGCCTGTTCGCGATGCTTTTCGAATGGGCCGCGGACGGCCGCAACTTCCCTGTTCTCGGGCGCGGTGACGTGCTCAGCCAGATGCTCGCCGTGGAGGACCTCGTCGAGTTCATCATGCTGCTGATCGCGGCGCCCGACGAGGTCGCCGACGACACCTACAATCTGGGTGCCGCCGAGTTCGGAACCCTGCGTGCCGCATTTCAGTCGGTACTCGATGCGGCAGGGCATGGCAAGCGTGTCGTATCGCTGCCGGTACGACCCGCGCTGCCGCTGCTGCGGCTGCTCGAGCGCAGCAAGCTCTCTCCGGTCTATCAACGGCTGACGCACAAGCTGCTCATCGACTCGTACGTGTCCATCGACAAGGCACGTGAACGACTCGGATTCACGCCACGGTTCTCGAACGAGGATGCGATTCTGCGCTCCTATCACTGGTGGCGCCGACAGCGTCCGGCGGGTGTCGGCAAGACCAGCCGGGACGCCTGGCGGCAGGGAGCCCTGTCGCTGGCGAAAGTCTTCTTCTAAGGCGGGCGACAGCATGGGCAGTGTCAACGTTGCGCGGGAACGACATGACAAGCCGGCCCAGGCCGTCGTACGGCAGGTCATGGACCTCTTCCTGCTGGCCCGGCCGACGCATTGGGCCAAGAGCATGCTGGTGGTGCCGATCGCACTGGTGGACGTGGCGGTGTGGTCGTGGCCCACTCTGGAACGCGTGGCCTGGTCCATCGCGGCGTTCATTCTCGCCGCGGCCGTGATCTACCTCGTCAACGACCTCGTCGACAAGCGGCTCGACCGGTTGCACCCGGGCAAGTGCCAGCGCCCCATAGCGGCAGGCCGCCTCTCCGCCACCGCGGTCACCCTGTACGGCGTCGTACTGATCAGTGGGCTCAGCCTCCTGTTCGTGTACGCGCCGCACGGCGGCGCCTGGCCGGTCCTGAGCTATCTCGTCCTGAACCTCGCCTACTGCGCCGGCCTCAAGCGCCTGCCGTTGATCGACATGGGCGTGGTCTCCACCGGGTTCGTGCTGCGCGTCGTCCAGGGCTACCTGGCCACCGAAGCCGTGATACCCGGCTGGTTGCTCATCGCGGTCTTCTCCGGATCGCTCCTGCTGATCCTCGGGAAACGCCGGTACGAGCTGGTGGAGGTCGGGGCGGAGCACCGCCCCTCACTCCGCGGTTACTCGGTGGAGTTCCTCAACCATCTGCTGATGCTCGCCAGTGTGGTCTGCCTCGCCGCCATGTCGGCGTACCTGGCCTTCGAGGCGCCGATCGCACCGCACAGGCAGCAGGTCTTACTGATCTCTCTACCTTTCGTGCTGTACGCGCTCTCCCGCTACCTCCAGGTGGTTCTGGTGCTGAGGGGAGGCGGCGACCCGGTCCGGTTGCTGCTGCGGGATCGCGCCCTGATCGTGTCCGTCGGAATCTGGGTCTGCGCGCTCGCCGCGCTCGTACTCGTGACCAAGATCCCGTCCATCAGTGCAGTCCATTCACTGTGAGGAGCCGAAGTGGCCACCGCCATGGATGACAACGAGTTCGATGTGGCGATACTCATCAACTACTACGCGCCGTACGTCAGCGGCCTGACGATCCATACCCAGCGCCTCGCCGAGGGGCTGGCAGGACGCGGCAAGCGCGTCGCGGTCGTGGCCGTTCAGCACGACAGGTCGCTACCTCTTCGCGAGATCCGCGCCGGTGTCTCGGTCTTTCGCACCCCCGTCTCCCGGGTGATCGGGAGAGGGCCGGTGAGTCCCCGCTTCGCGCCGCTTGCCCGGGCTGTCGCGCGCAGGTCGGCGATCGTCAACCCGCACGTGCCCATGCTCGAGGTGGCGCCCATCGCGCTGGGGACGCGCGGCCGGCCACTGGTGACGACGCATCATATTGATTTGTGGTTGCCTCCAGGCCTGGTCAACGCGGTCGCGACGCGAGCGGTCGACGTCTCCACGTGGATCGCGATGCGGTGCTCGGATGCGGTGGTGCTGAACAGCACGGACCAAGCACGGGGTTCGAAGCTGTGGCCCCTGATCAGGCGGCGGAACTGGCGGGGAATCGCGCCGCCGTGCCTCGACCGCCGCGGCGGCCGCCCCGGCTACCGGGACGGGAACGGCCTGCACATCGGGTTCCTCGGGCGCATCGTCGAGGACAAGGGGATCGAATATCTGATACGGGCATTCCAGCAGCTGGACGATCCGGACGCGCGGCTTCTGATCGCCGGCGACTGGATCAAGGTGGCCGGTGGCGGGATCGAGGACCGGCTTCGTCCGCTCATCGGCGGCGACCAGCGGATCCGCATGCTGGGGCTGCTCAGCGGCAGCCAGATCGACGATTTCTACGCTTCGATCGACGTCTTCGCGCTGCCTTCCGTCGCTGAGTCCTTCGGGACCGTCCAAGCGGAGGCGATGATGGCCGACATTCCCTCGGTCAGCACCGACCTTCCCGGGGGGCGTTCGCCCATCCTGCAGACGGGGTTCGGCCGGCGGGTTCCGCCACGTGATCCGGCCTTGCTGGCCCGTGCGATCACCGAGTTGGCGGCGCTGACCCCCGACGAGCGCGCCGAGGGAGGTCGCCGGGCCCGCCGTCTCTACGGCGTGGAGACCTTCCTGGACGCCTACGAGGAACTGTTCGACCAGGTCACCGCCATGGGGGACAACTCCTCGGCGATCGGTGCCCAGCGGCCGAGCACGCTGGTGCAGTAGTGGGGGCGAGCTCACCGGACGTCCGTCGGCGCTGGCTCAGGCTGCTCCGGGCGGCCGTCTATTCGCTCATCGTCGTGTTTCTCTGCTGGCAGGTCTGGCGTGTGCGAGACGGGCTCGGTGACAGTCTCAGCTCCGCCGGCTGGAGACCCGTCGCCCTCGCGGCCGCACTCACCGTGGTGGGGACCTTTCCCGGATTCTTCGGGTGGAGACTGCTGGTGACCGGCACCGGAACACGATTGACGGTTTCTGATGCCGCCTGGGTGTTCTTCCTGTCCGGAGTGACACGCTATCTTCCCGGCGCGATCTGGCCCCCGATCGTGCAGGCCGCGCTCGCGCGGAGGGTGGGGGCGCCGGCGGCCGGGCTCATGACGGCCGGCCTGATCACGCTCGTTCTGACCGCGCTCAGCGGGAGCGTCGTCGGGTTGCTGGCGGTCCCACACCTTGCGGCGGACCATCCACTGTGGTGGCTGGCGTTGCCGCTGGTGCTCGTAGGCGTCGGTACGGTCCTGCTGGCGCCTCGCGTGCTCGGGAAACTGCTCGGCATCGGGCAACGTGTACTCCGTCGGGGAAAGCACGAGATCGTGCTGCCCTCTGCCAGAACCTCATTGGCGGTCCTTGCGTTCAACGTCCTCGGCTGGTCCTGCAACGGCACGCACGCGGCAATCCTCGCCATCGCCTTCGGAGCGCCTCCGGCGGCCGCGATGACACTCGGCGTAGGTGGATTCGTCCTCAGCGCGGTCGCCGGAGCGCTGTCGCAGGCGCCTGCCGGCCTCGGAGTACGTGAGGTCGTGCTCGGTCTCACGCTCGGCGCCCTGGTCACTGGCCCGGACCTCGTCACACTGCTGCTGCTGAGCCGGCTCCTCACCACGTTGGGGCACGTGATCGCAACCCTCGCAGTGCTCGGGCTGCTCGCCGCGATTCGCGCTGTGGCAGCCAGGCGAAGAGCAGCCGAAACATCGCCCGTCCCATCACTCACAAGGGAGTAGACCACGATGCGCGTCATTGGCACCGGATACGGCCGGACGGGGACGACATCCCTCAAGGAGGCGCTGGTGCAACTCGGCTTCGGGCCGTGCCTCAGCGCGGGGGACGTATTCCGGAATCCCCGGATGATCCGGCCCCTGCTGGGAGCCGTTCAGGACGGATCGGCGAATTGGAAGGAGCTTCTCACCGGCTACGAATCAATGGTGTGCGAACCGGCCACCCCATGCTGGCGACAACTTGTCGACCTTTACCCGGAGGCGAAGGTCGTCCACACGGTGCGCGATTCGCGGCAATGGGTGGGCAGCGTGCAAAGGACGCTGCTCAAGAACCGGCGGCACATCAACACGTTGTACGGCCGGGCCGCGATTCGACTGTCGTCGAGTCTCGGCACGGATTTCGCCCCGCTGATCAGGCTGTTTCAGCAGACACTCGAAGGCCGGGCCTTGCAGGAAATGACCGAGCGGCGACCGGAACGCGCCATTGAGCAGTTCAAGGCGCACACGGACCAGGTCATCGAGGCCGTCCCGGCCGATCGGTTGCTCATTTACAACATTCGCGATGAATGGGGTCCGCTGTGCGAGTTCCTCGGGGTTGACGTACCGGCCCAGCCGTTTCCCCTCAAGAGCACCACAGTGGAGTTCCCCACCAGTCGCGGCTTCGGAAGAGAAGCGGTGTCGCTCTTCCTGAGCCGGACCCGGTGATCGACCGCTGGGGCAGGGGGGCGAGGCTCCTGGTCGCGGCCACGGCAGCATGGACGGCCTTCCTCGTCCTGCACGTCCTGCTCGCCGGCAACTGGTGGCCGTGGGTCATCGCCGAGATGACTCCGCCACTGACCATGGTGGCAGTGCCCATGCTGCTCCTCGCTCTCGTGCCTTTCGCGCGTCCGGTGCGCCGCCGGCTCGCCTTGCTCCTGGTTCTCCTGCTGCTCGGCGGAGCCTGGCTGGCAGGCTTCGGACGCGGGTGGAGGGAGCCCGCCGCCGGGCCGCGCGGTACGGCTGTCAAGGTCTTCTCCTGGAACACCAATTACTGGGACATGGAAAACGATCCCGACGCCTTCTACGCCTTCTTGCGCCGGCAGAACGCCGATGTCTATCTCCTGCAGGAACACCTGTACGGGGTGATCAACGATACGCCGTACAACCAGGTGATACGCATTGACGCCACAGCCGGCCTGCGCGCGACGTTCCCGGGCTACCAGATATCCGTCGAGGGCGAGTTCGTCACCCTCTCCCGGCTGCCCATCGTCGCCGCGCACCATCAGACGGTCTCCGGTGCCGGCGACGACTGGTTCTGGAAAGGACCGAAGTTTCAGCGTACGGAAATCCTGGTCGGCGGCCGCACCGTCTCCTTCTACAACGTGCACCTGCCGGGCCCGTTCCGGGGCGGCAACCCTTTCACCGCAGGATTCTACGAGCGCCAGAAGAAACAGAGCATCTGGCGGTTCGAGAATCTGAACAAGCTGCGCACGGACATGGCGGGCAACCTCTATCCGATCGTGTTGGCCGGTGACTTCAACTCGCCCTGGACGGAGCTGTACTCCTTCCAGAACGACATCCAGGCGCATGGCCCTACGGGTGCCCTCGCCCCCCTGCACACCTGGCCCGTCTCCCGCTTCTCACTGCCTCGGATCTGGCGTCTCGACTGGCTGTACACCACCGGCGACCTCGTCGTTCCCAGCTACCACCTCGACGGTGGGGGCAAGGCCCTGTCCGATCACGCGGCTCAGGAATTCCGCGTCATCGTTCCCGACGAGGCACACGAACAGAAGGGTTCGTGACATGAGGATCGTCATCGTCTCCACCGGCGCACCGCCCGATCCCTTCGGCGGGATCGGCACCTACATAGAGGGGCTGCTCGGTGGCCTGACCTCCCAGGGCGCCGAGGTGCACCTGGTAGGCGCGTCCCGGCACCACCGCCTGCCACGACTGTTCCGCCACCGCGGCGCGACCGTCCGCCGAGTGCTCGTCACCCCGCCGTGGGCACGTACTACGCTGCCGCGCTCGCGCATCGGGATGATCGCCGTGGTCGCCCGGCTGAACTTCGCCGGGATCCGGTACGCCCGGCGGTTGCACGCCCGGAAGAAGGTCGACCTGGTCGCAGTGCACGACTGGATGTGCGCACCGGCCGGTCTGGTCTGTGCCGTGCTGTTCCGGATGCCGGTGTGCTATCACGTGCACTCCGCCGAGATCTTTCTCCGGGACCGGGGCCGGGGATGGGTCGCCGCGCTCGGCCGGGCGCTGAACCGGGCGCTGAGCCGCCGAGCCCGGCTGATCATGGTTCCGTCGCCGCACACCAAAGCCGGTGTCCCGCACCTGGCAGGACGGGCCGACGTCGCCGTGGTTTCGCACGGAGCCGGGAAGGCCTGGCAGATGGAGTGCCCGGACGACATCGAACGCGCCGCCGCACGGGACAAGGTCCGAGCCCTGTACGGGATCACCGGCGAACGGCGAATGATCATGTTCGCCGGCCGGTACGGTCCGCACAAAGGGGTGACCGAGCTGATCGAGACGGTCCGTCGAATGCTGGCCACCGGCATCCCCGTCAGCTTGGTCATGGCCGGCACCGGCTGGCCCGACGACACCTCCATCGACCGGCGGCTGCGCGAACGGGTCGATGAGGCGGGGATGGCTGGGCACGTGCACGTGCTCGGGCGATACCTGGACACCGACGAGCTGCGCGATCACATGGTGGCGGCCGACGCGTGCGTCTTCCCCTCGACCTCGGAGTCGTTCGGGTTCGCCGCCCTGGAGGCGATGGCACTGCGGGCCCGGGTCGTGGTCGGCCCGGGGTTCGACCCGCACGTGGTCGGCAGCGCCGAGGGAGCGTGCGTGCGGACCGAGACGCTTGATCCGGACGAGTTGGCGGCCGCGCTGCTCCGGATGCTGAGCGACGACGATCCGACGCTGGGGGAGCGGGCCCGCCAGTACGTTCTCGGCCGCCACTCCTGGGATGCGGCGGCTGCCCGCACGCTGCAGGCGTACGGCAGGGCGGTCCGGCGATCGTGACCCGACGGTGGGCCCGCGTGGCGCGCGCCATCAAGACGTCCTACGAAAGACACCAGGAGACTCATTGGCTCACCGCCTCGCAGTGATCGGTACCGGATACCTGGGCGCGACCCATGCCGCGTGCATGGCCGAGCTCGGACACGAGGTGCTGGGCATCGACGTCGATCACGAGAAGGTGGCCCGGCTGGCGGCCGGCGACCTTCCCTTCCACGAGCCCGGCCTGGAGCAGATCCTGCGCCGGAACCTCGACACCGGGCGCCTCGCGTTCACGACGTCGTTCAAGGAGGTCGCCGACTTCGGTGACGTCCACTTCCTTTGCGTGGGCACGCCCCAGCTCACCGGCTCCAACGCCGCTGACCTGAGCCAGGTCACCGGCGCCGTCGACGCACTCCTCCCGCACCTGCGGCGGGAATGCCTGATCGTGGGCAAGTCCACGGTTCCGGTCGGCACGGCCGCGGCGCTGGCCGACCGGATCACCGCGAACGTGCCCATCGGCGCCGACCTGGCGTGGAACCCGGAGTTCCTGCGCGAGGGACATGCGGTGGAGGACACACTGCGCCCTGACCGCATTGTCATCGGCGCCACCTCGGAGCGGGCCGGGAAAGTGCTCCGCGAGGTATATGCGAAGCTGCTCGCCGAGGGCATACCGCTGGTGCTCACCGACTACGAGACGGCGGAGCTCGTGAAAGTCTCGGCGAACGCGTTCCTCGCCACCAAGATCTCGTTCATCAACGCGATGGCCGAAGTCTGCGAGGCAGCGCACGCCGACGTCACCAGACTCTCGGAGGCGCTGTCCTACGACGACCGCATCGGCGGCAAGTTCCTGAACCCGGGGCTGGGCTTCGGTGGCGGCTGCCTGCCCAAGGACATCCGCGCTTTCATGGCCCGCGCCGAGGAGCTGGGCGTGGACCAGGCGCTCTCGTTCCTCCGCGAGGTCGACGCGATCAACATGCGGCGCCGGGCCCGTACGGTCGACCTGGTCCGCGAACTGCTCGGCGGTACGCTCGCCGGGAAGGTGATCGGCGTGCTGGGCGCGTCGTTCAAGCCGGGCTCCGATGACATCCGCGACTCTCCAGCGCTGGACGTCGCTTCCACGATCCGCGACCAAGGCGCCACGGTCACCGTGTACGACCCCGCGGCGCTGGCCAACGCCCGCCGGCTGCACCCGCACCTGGGTTACGCCAGGTCGACTCGGGAGGCGGTGTGCGACGCGGACGCCGTGCTGCTGCTCACCGAGTGGCGCGAGTTCCGCGACCTGGATCCCGAGGAAGTGGGGAAAGTGGTTCGGACCCGCAACGTCGTCGACGGGCGCAACGCCCTGGACGCCGAGCGCTGGCGGGAGGCCGGCTGGGTGTACCGGGCGCTGGGCCGTCCGTAGCCTGCCGGGCGGGCGCAGGCGATCCTGTCGGCCGAGAGGGGAGATTGCGAGCGGGGGACGGGGTCAGGGGTTGGCGGGGTGGTGGGAGGCGCCGGTGGGGTGGGCGCGTGCCATGCGCAGGCGGACCTGGGACGAGGCGCTGGTCTGGGTGATGACGAACTCGTCGCAGAGGCGGCGCATCACCCACAGGCCGTAACCGCCCGGCCCGACCTGGGGACGGGCGTCTGGGCAGGCGTCGGGCCGCAGGCGGCCCGCGTGGTCGTCGACGTCGACGGTGAGGAAGCGGTCGTCGGCCCAGATGTGCACCCAGCCGGCCCCGCCCGCGTGGTCGAGGACGTTCGTGACGGCCTCGTTGGCGGCGAGTGCGAGGTCGTCACCGCGCTGGGAGGCGAGCCCGGCCTGGAGCGCGTGACGGCGGACGAGCTCCCGCAGCCCCGCGAGGTCTCGGCTGATCGGCCAGCTTGCGGCCGCACCGGGGGAAGGCTCGGACATCGGTCCCTCCTACCGGAAATCACACACCGTGTGCCCATGATGACATTGACTCGGTCGTGCGCGCAGGCCAAGCGGAGACAGAAAAGGGCTGGTCCATCTTGCCCGAGTTGCGGCTTCCGCGCCATGCCCGACCAGGGAACCTTCTGGAGGCGGGCCGCCTGACCGCAATGACGTACCGAGGGTCCGAAAAATAGCATCGTTCCAAATGGGGGATTTATCCGGAAGTCCTGGCCGGTGACTCGATCTTGCTCCATCGTTGGCGATGCACCGCGGCTCCCCCGCTGCGGTGGCGTACCGAAAGCCAAGGGAGTTCCATGCTCAACCGATATCGGGCCCTGCCGGCCGCGGTGGCGCTGCTCACCGCGCTGGCGGGCGCGGCCGTCGCCGTGCCCGCGCAGGCGTCCGCCGTCGCACCCCTCACCGTGACGTTCGCCGCCACGGAGGACGTGTTCATCAGCCAGGCCGAGCCGGCGAAGAGCTTCGCGACCGCGACCTGGATGAGCGTCTGCGGCACCGCGTGCGGCAGCGCCGCCGCGGGCCAGCGGGTCGGCCTGACCCGCTTCAAGGTCGCCGGGATCCCGGCGGACGCCGAGGACGTCAAGGTCACCCTGGACGTCGTCCCGGCCAGGACGACGGACACCACCGTATCGGTCCGTCCCGTGACGGACTCCTGGACGGAGGCGGCCACGACCTGGAACACCCGCCCCGAGTTCGGCGCCGCGGCCGTGGCCTCGCACACCGGTTTCACCGCCGGGACGGCGGTCAAGCTGGACGTGTCCGCCGCCGTCAAGGGCGACGGCACGTACGCCTTCGCCCTCACCGGCGGCGACGCCACCGCCACCGTGCTGATGTCCTCGCGCGAGACCGGGAACCGCGGCCCGAAGCTCACGGTCACCTACACCGAGGGCAGCGGCCAGACCGACGGGCCGCTGCCGTTCGTGCTGCCGGGGAAGACGGCCCTGCGCGGGTCGGCCAAGAAGGTGTTCGCGCACTACTTCACGCCGTATCCGGTGTCGCTGGACAACCAGGCCCCGGCCAACGACTACTACGCCAGGAACTATCTCAAGCCGGACGGCGAGAGCGGCAAGCACGCCGCCTACGGCGGGCTGCTGCGCGACCGGCCGACCGGGCGCGACCCCATCAGCGGCGACTACGCGCTGGCCGACTTCAAGACCGAGGTCAAGCAGGCCATCGCGGCCGGCCTGGACGGTTTCACCGTCGACATCCTGTCGATCACCAGTGCCCACTGGACGCGGGTGCAGAACCTGATCAAGGCCGCCGAGGCCGTGGACCCCGGGTTCAAGATCGTGCTGATGCCGGACACGAACGGCCTGGCCTCGGTGGACAGCGCCGCGTTCGCCACCGCGATGGCGAAGCTGGCCGCCTCGAAGTCGGTCTACCGGCTCGCCGACGACCGCCTGGTGGTGGCTCCGTTCAAGGCCGAGGGGCGCACCGCCGCCTGGTGGGCGGCCTGGATGAAGACGATGGAGACCGAGCACGGCGTCAACGTGGCGCTGGTGCCCTGCTTCCTCGACTTCAACAAGTACCGGGACGCGTTCGCCTCGATCAGCTACGGCTTCTCCAACTGGGGCAACCGCAACCCCGCCGCCAACGCCGCCCTGGGCGGCAACATCGACCGCGCGCACGGCATGGGCAAGATCTGGATGCAGCCGGTGTCGATCCAGGACGAACGCCCCAACCAGGGCATCTTCGACGAGGCGGGCAACACCGAGAACCTGCGGGCGACGTGGAAGGGCGCGATCGACGGCAAGGCCGACTGGGTCCAGCTCACCACCTGGAACGACTACTCCGAGAACACCCAGTTCGCGCCGTCCAGGAACGCCGGCTGGACGTACCTGGACATCAACGCCTACTACTTGACCTGCCACAAGCTCGGCTGCCCGAAGATCACGAACGACGCGGCGTACCTGACCCACCGGGTCCAGCCGGTCGCGGCCCAGCCCTCCTTCGCGCAGACCAAGCTCATGAAGCTGCGCGGCGGCAGCACGGCCGCGCGTGACACGGTCGAGGTGCTCACCATGCTGACGGCGCCGGCCAAGGTGTCGGTGACCGTCGGCGGCACGACGCAGAGCTACGACGCGCCCGCCGGCGTGTCGGCCAGGACGTTCCCGCTGAAGGCGGGGGCCGCGTCGGCGACGGTCACCAGAGGGTCGGCGACGGCGGCCAAGGTGGTCTCGCCGTACTCGATCGCCGCGACGCCGTACGTGCAGGACCTGCACTACCGCGCGTCCTCCAGCGAACGCTGACCGCGCGGACCCGGGCCAGCGCCACCCGCGCGGGCCCGGGTCCGCCGGCCGGCGGCCCCTTCGGCCGGGCGGTCAGGGTGTCGCAGGCGGCGGCGACGGACCTGGGGTCCCAGGAGAAGGGGCGGCATTCCAGCATGCGGCCGTCCCGCACGGTGATCAGCTGCACGATCAGGGTCTCGACCTCCCGCCGGGTGGCGCGGGCACGGAAGCGCACGCGGTTGCGCACGACGACCGTGTCCTCGTCCCCCAATGCCGCTGCTCCAGGAGCTCCATCGACTCCCAGGTCCGGCTGAAGGCGGCCAGGAACCGCTCCATCCCGGCGTGCCCGCGCCACTCCCCGGTCCCGGTGAACGGCAGCCCCGGAGCCTGGTGCAGCACGACCTCCGGGTCCAGCAGGGCGGCGACGGGCGCGTAGTCCGCCCTGCCGGAACCGCCCGCGGCCACGTACGCCGCCTCGGCCGCGTAGAACCGCTCCATGACCGACCACGCGCCCGACGTCCTCGTCATGTTCATGAGGGGAGCATCCCGCGCGCCCGGCCCGGCCGCCGGCGCGAATCGGACGTCCAACGGCGTCTGGAGTTGACGAGTTCGCCCTGCTGTGAAAAGCTGAAGGCGGCACCGAGGTTGACACTTATAGTAAGTGTGGACATTCGTTTCTCAGTTGAGTTATGCTGCTGCTTCGTGCCGCCCTTCGACGCCCCGGATTCCGGTCCGGGCGTTTGGCGTGCGCGCAGTTCGATTCCATCCGTGCCCTCCGGAAGGACAACTGTTGGCAGCCTCGCGCAGCATTTCCGCCGTTCCCGCTGGTCCCCGTCGCGTTTCTTTCGCGCGTATCCAGGAGCCCCTCGAAGTTCCTGATCTTCTCGCTCTGCAGACCGAGTCGTTCGACTGGTT
>NZ_JBEXYK010000105.1:0-19001 GCF_040630865.1 Nonomuraea sp. NPDC005730 | reverse complement strand
CAACCCGCTACGACAAACTCGCAGTCCGCTACGAAGCCGTCATCGTCATCGCCGCGATCAACCAGTGGCTCAACGCCTTATGAAACAGGACCTAGGCGGAGGAGGTGAGGCCGGCGACGGTCGCAGCCAGATGGTCGGTCAGCACGGCGGCGGCCGTGTCGGCGTCCCGGGCCAGGGCCGCCTCCTCCAGCCGGCGGTGCTCGGCCACGCCGTCGCGGTCGGGGGTGCGCTGGGCCGACCAGCGGCGGGCCAGTTCGCCGGCCGTCCAGAGCCGGTCGAAGGTGTCCAGCAGCACGGGGTTGCCGCATCCGTCCAGCAGCGTCCGGTGGAAGACGCGGTGAGCCTCGGACCACGCGCCGCTGTAGTACTCGCCCTCCTCAGGGACGTACGCCGGGGTGCGGACGAGCCGGTGGTGGGCCGCGCGCACCCGGGATTCCCAGTCGAGGTCGCCACGCTCGATCGCCAGGCGCAGCATGACCGGCTCGATGGTACGGCGCGCCTCGGCGATCTCCTGCCAGCGCCGGTCGGAGAAGTCGGGGACCGCGAAGCCGCGATTGGGCAGACGCACCGCGATGCCCTCACCGACCAGCCGCACCAGGGCCTCGCGGACGACCGCCAGGCTGACGTCGTGCTGGTGGGCGAGCTCCTGCGGCTTGAGCGCCTGGCTCGGGACGTAGGCGCCGCTCATGATCGCGTCTCGGAGCAGCGCGTGCACCCGCTCCGAGAGCATCTGCTTGGTCGAGGTGTCGGCCGTCCGCGTCATGGGCTCAGCATAGACCATTCGCCACATAATCGATTATTCGTGTTATCGTCGATGATGTCCGGATGGCGACCTTGGCGTCGCCATCGTCGCCACCTGCCGCGCCGCTGGCCGGCAGGCCGGCTGATCAGCCTCTCCCTGAAGGAACGAACGCGATGAGCGTCAACAACCCCTTTGCCCGTCTTCCCGAAGTGCCCTCCTTCACCGTCACCAGCACCACGTTCACCGACGGCGCGCCGTGGCCCGCCGAGCAGATGTCCGGCGGCGTCCCGGGCGGCAAGGACGTGTCCCCTCACCTGACCTGGAGCGGCGCCCCCGAGGGAACGAAGAGCTACGCCGTGACCGTGTACGACCCGGACGCGCCCACCGGCTCCGGGTTCTGGCACTGGGCGGTGGCCGACATCCCCGCCACCGTCACCGAACTGCCCGAGGGCGCGGGCGACGACACGGGGTCGGGCCTGCCCGATGGCGCGTACCAGGTGCCGAACGACGCCCGCGCGGCGCGCTACATCGGCGCCGCCCCACCGGCCGGGCACGGCCCCCACCGCTACTTCGTCGCGGTGCACGCCCTCGACGTCGAGGCCATCGGCGTCCCGGCCGAGGCCACTCCGGCCTACCTGGGCTTCACCATCGCGGGCCACATCCTCGGCCGCGCGGTCCTCACCGCCACCGCCGAGACCCCCGCCGGCCCATGACCCCGATCGAGCTCGTCACGTCGGTCATCCGACCGCGCCACACCGACCACCGGCAGCGGCCGGATACGCCGCCTTTGTCACGAGCGGCCGGAACGAAGAGAAGAAGACCGGTTCGCCGGCGGGCACCGCGGTCGTAGTCCCGCACAGGCGCCGGCGTCACGACTGTCACCCCCGCCGTTCGACGGCCACCTGGAGGAACGGACCGATGCCCGCACGCCGCACGGAGAGGGCATCGGCCGATCCTCACGGCCGCACGTCGGCGGCGGCTGAGGGGAGCTTCGCCGGTGGAGCGTTCTCGGCCGTGGTCAAGAGTTCCCCACCGGCGGTTCGCGTCTTTCCGGTTCAGACACGGCGCTCGTCGACGCCCACGGCGCCGACGCCCGTGCCGAGCCGGCCGCAGACGCCCTGGGACTGGCCCGAACGACCCGGCGGGAGGTCGACCCAGTCGCCGACGACGTCGGGCGCCCAGCCGCAGGTGACCACGGCCCGGAACCGCCAGGTCTGGCCCGTCGGGTTGCTGCACATCGCGATGCCGAGATAGTTGTCGTTGTTGTGGACGAAGGTGTCGCAGTCGAGGACCGTGGCAGCCGACGCGGGTGTGGTGAGCCCCAGCGACAGCAGGGCGACGGACCCGGCGACGACCGCCGCGACATGCCTTGTCTTGCGCAATGCCCCTCCTGAACGAATGCTTGTCTGCTACTTACCGTCATGCAGCGTACGCAAAGAGTTGCGGCGACGGAAGGTGCGGTCTCGTCAGGAGTCGCTTCCCCGCGATGTCGGCGGCGGGGAGGCGGGGCGTTCATGCCGTGTTGGTCGCCGAGGGCCACGACCGTCCGTTCCCCTGCCACGGCTGCTCGCCGAAGGCCGGGGTGAGCTCGTACAGCAGCCGTTGCGGGCCCTGGTAGAAGGCGGCCAGCAGCGGGGGCGCCGCCTCCAGCTCGGCGGCCAGGACGTCGAGCGCGGCGGGCAGGTCGACGTCCGCGGTCGCGACCGCGACGCAGGCACAACCGGCCAGCTCGGCGGCCAGCGGCTGGATCGCCCCCGCGAACAGGCCGGCGATCGGGTGCGGCACCACCTCCTGGCGCAGTGCGTCCATGACGAGGGCGGCGATGCTGTGGAGGTGCGGGAAGCGCGCCGCGGTGGCGATCATCGCCTCGTGCACCGGTCCGGCGTCGGGGCCGGGACGGACGACCACCCGCAGGTGCCGGGGCGTCAGGGGCAGCCAGGTCCAGTCGATGGTGTCGGCGTCGGCCACCACCACGTCGTCGCGATCGTCGGTCAGCGCCCGCAACGCCAGGACGTCGGCCCCGCCGCACAGCAGCAACGTCGCCGGGGGCAACATGCGGTCGACGGGCGGGAAGAGCGGCGGCGCAGGAGCGAGCCGCGGACGCGCCACCCGCCCGAGCCCCGCGACACCGGCCACCCCCGACCGGCCCGTCTCCTGATCAGCGTCCCCCGGACGGCCCGGGGCGGGCACGAGCCCGGCACCGGCCTGCGGCAACGCGACACGTTCCACCGCCTCGCCGCGCCGGCCGAGCTCTGCGGGGCCGTCGCCGAGCTCTGCGGGTTCGTCGCGCCACGACGGTTCGATCTGGTCGACGAGCAGGGCAGGGCCGCCATGTGCGGCCGGAACCGGTGTGGGCGCGGAGCCGTTCGGCGCCGGTCCGGGGGTGTTCAGGGCGGCGGAGCGGGATGGCTCGCCTGGCCGCCAGGGGCCGCCGACGGCGAGCGGGGAGGCGGCGATGGCGGCGGGGACGATGGCGCGGACCAGCGCGACCGCGTCCTCGCCCGCCCCGCACTCCAGGAAGACCTCCGCACCGCGGGCGGCCAGCCCCCTGACGGCCTGGTGGAAGTGCACGGTGACGACCATGGCGTCGGCGGTGACGGCGACGGGGTCGTCGTCGGGGGTGAGCAGGCGTCCCAGCGTCGGCGAGAACACCGGCCAGCGCGCCGGGGCCGTCCTGACGCCGGGCAGGCGGCCTCTCAGGTCGGCGGCCGCGGCGGCGACCGCGGGCGTGTGGGCGGGGTGCGGGACCTGGAGTGCGGTGGCCGTCCAGCCCAGGTGTCCGGCGATCCGGGCCGCCGGCGGCATCAGCTCGCGCGGCCCCGACAGTACGCACCGGCGCGGCGTGTCGTCGCAGCCGACCACGAGATGGGGATGGTCGAGCAGCGCGACCAGGTGCCGGGCCTGCACGGCGGAGACGTCGAGGGACATCATCGCGCCCGGCCAGTCCAGGCCGGTCAGTGCGCGGCTGCGTGCGCAGGCCAGGCGCGCGCCGTCGCCCGCGCTCAGGACCCCGGCGGCGACCAGGGCCCACAGCTCCCCGAGGCCGTGGCCCACCAGCGCGTACGGCTGGAGCCCCTCCCGTACGAGGGTGTCGAAGGTGGCTAACGACACCGCCATCAGGGCCAGGTAGTGGCTCTCGGGGCCGGGCGGGCGGGGGGCGTCCGGGGTGAGGAGGTAGGCGCTGAGCGGTGGCGAGCCGTACTCGGCGGCGACGGCGTCGATCTCCGGCAGGAGCTCCGGGACGGCCGGCGTACGGGCGGCCAGGGGCGCCAGCACCCCGGCGGAGGGCATGGCTACGCTGCCCGGGAAGACCGCGACGACTTTGCTGCGCATGTAGTCCCTTCCTGGAGGCGGGGCTCTGCGGCACACGGGAAAGGACCGGCGAGGGGCGCGTCTCCGCGAACTGCTCGCGCCCGTCGCCGGTGCTCGTCCGGCCGAACGACTGATACCGCTCGCACACGATAAGTAGTCGTGTCATCGCGACACGTCACCCTATCGACGGAGAAACTCGCCTATAGCCGTCCGCACCCCTTGCGACGCACGCTCCGAAGTGTGCACTCGCCTCGCCGCGTCACGTTGAGTGATTGGTTAGTCACTTATAGCGGTCGGGAATCTGTGGAGCGCGTCCGTCCCGGTGATACGAACGGGTGGGTCAGTGCGACCCGGGGGGTGCGCGATGGAATTCTGCCCGGAAGAGATCGGCGGCGGCCACGGGGACGACGGACGAGCCGGGCCCGCCGCCGGACGCGGGGTGCTGCACGGCGCGTTCGCGGTGCTGGAGGAGCTCGCGCGGGTGGAGGAGGCCGGGCTGACGCAGCTCGCGGTGGCCACCGGCCTGCCCAAGGCGACCGCCCACCGGTTGTTGTGCCGGCTCACCGACCTCGGCCTGGTCCACCGCGAGGACGGCGGCCGCTACCGCATCGGCACGCGCATGTTCCGCTGGGGTCAGCAGTGGTCACCGGCCCAGGTGCTGAGCACGGCCGCCGTGCGACCGCTGCGGCGGCTGGCCGCCGCCGGATGCGCGGTGACCATCGCGGTCAGGGACGGCGAAGACGTCATCGTCGTCTCGGGGATCGGCGACCCGGCCGTGGACGAGGTCTTCCGCATGCGTCCCGGCCTGGTGTTGCCGGGGGCAAGCGCCGCCGAGGTCGTGCTGGCGGTGGGCAACCCGGCGTCGGGCCGCCGTCCTGAACCCGGCTGGAGCCTGCCGGAGGGGCATTCCCCGGCCGAATGGGCGCGGCGGATCGGTGACGCCCGCGAACGGCGGGTGGCGTTCGACTTCGAGGCGGCCCTGCCGCCCCTGGGATGTGTGGCCGCTCCCGTGCGCGCGCCGACGGGGGCGGTGGTCGCCGCGGCGGCCGTCGTGGTGGTCGGCACGAACCGGTTGCCCTTGCTGGCCGACGCCGTACGCGAGACCGCGGCGTGCATCAGCGCCAACCTGGCCCGCGTGCCGGGAGCGGGCCGCGCCCTGAGCCTGCTGGCCGCCCCGGAAGGGCCGCCACCCGACCGGTGAGCCCCAAGGCCATGAGCCATGCCCTCGGGAGCCGCGACCGGCGGCCGTCGCCGCCGGTCACGGCCGGGCCGCCCGGCTAGGCGTCGAAGTCGATGACCAGCCGCCCCAGCCGGGCGCGCAGCGGGACGCTGTCGGCGTGCGCGAGCCGCTCGCCCACCGGGATCCGCTCCTGCACACCACCCCCGGCGGCGTCGATGACGACTGTCGCGTCGGCCGTGCCTGGGTCGGTGCGATAGCGTTCGCGTTCCTCCACCAGGAGGCGGTACTGCCAGACGATGTCCAGCACCGCCGGCGGGATCACCGCCGACCACTCGTAGCCGGTCTGGGCCGTGCCGCAGGTCAGCTCGGCCGTGATCGGCGTGTCCGTCCAGTCGAGCTCTTCCGCGCTGGTGAAGGGCCGCCGCTGGACGGTCGCGGTGACGCGGTGGCTCGCCGCGACCCCGGGCAGCCCGGCACCGGCCTGCGCGCCGAGCTCGGTGGCGGCCGCGGGCCCGGCCAGGACGACGCGCAGCCCCCCGCCGGACACCTCCTCGACCGTCAACGTACGGCGCGGCACCAGCTGCGCGAACTCGGCCTGCACCACCGGCGACAGCTCCAGCCCCGTCAGCGCGTGCGGCTGGTAGCGGGCCAGGGCCAGGCGCAGGTAGGGGAAGCAGGCCGACTCCCGCCCGGCCGCGCCCAGGTCCACGTCCACGTCGGCGAACCACAGGCGCTTGGCCGCGTCGTACGACGGCTCGTACGCCACGATCGCCCCGGTCAGCTCGCGGCCCTCTCCCGACTCGGCCAGCCGCAGCCCGACGGCGGTGACGGGTCCGGGGAAGTTGCCGGGAGCGGGCGGGGGCAGCACGGTCGCGTCCGACCAGACGGGATCGGTGCCCCAACGGGTGGCCAGCCGGCCGGGCAGCGCGTCGCCCCCGGGCGGGTCGAGGACGACGGCCAGCAACTCGTCGTCGCCGGAGGAGAACCACGGCCGGTCCAGGTGCACCCGGACGCCGGCCCCGTCGCGTACCGACACGAAACGCCGGTCGCGGCGGTCCTCCTGCCGGCTCCACCGGAAGGTGGGCAGCAGGTACGACGGCTTCGGCGGCTCCGGCCGCCTGCTCGCGGGCACCGGCCAGCCCCGCCCGGACGGCCCGGCGCTCGGCTCGCCGGCGCTGGTGACGAGGCCGGGATCGGCGGTGATCGACGGGTGGAAGTACTCACGGAACCGGGTGGTGGCGGTCGGCCGGTAGGCGACGTTGCGGTGCAGCGTGTCGCCGAAGTCGTGGCGGACCGGGGTGGCCGAGTGCGGCAGGCGCACCTCGTCGCGGTCGGAGTATTCCAGCTCCACCCGGCCGACGTGGGCGTGCTCCCTGAGCCGGCGGGGGGCCGGTTCGGTGACGTCGTCGATCCAGCGTGTCCAGGTGGCGTCGATGTCGACGTGCCCGGTGCTGCGGGGGTGCGCGCGCAGTGTGCCCCGCAGGTCGGCGAAGGTCTGTTCGGGATCGCGATCGAAGTCCAGCCCGGCGAGCGCGGGCGGCGACAGCGGGCGTTCGACGGCGTGCACGAGGCGCAGCTCCGTGTACGGGGTGAGCAGCCAGTTCAGCCCGGCGACGGTCTCCTCGGCGATCAGCTCCCGTTCGGCGTCGGTCAGGTCGCGCCAGAAGTCCGAGACGAGCAGGCGCTGCCAGACGGGCAGGAGGGCGAGGTCGGCCGCGGTGAGCCGGCAGCTGAGCCGGACGGTCGCCATCTCGGCCTTGGGCAGGTGGACGGTGAGCCGGCGCGGGATGTCCTGCCATCGCGGCGGCCCGTCCCCCTCCTCGATCCGCAGCGTGAACGGCGCCGCGTCCGGCCAGACGTCGTGGAAGCCGTCGTAGAAGGAGACGGGGTGGATGGGCGGCGCGCCCGGCAGGCCGTACAGCGTGACACCCCTGGCCAGGACGTCGGGCAGGTACGGCAGGATCAGCTCGGAGGCGGTGTGCACGACGAACTCGCCCCGCTTCAGCCCGGCGCCGCGCGTCACGGGCAGCTGGGTGACCGGTTCGGGGTCGGCGGCGTCGTGCTTGGCGACCGCGATCTCGCCGAAGAACAGCAGGTCGCGGGTGCGGCGCGGGTCGTCGGCGTAGCTGACCACGGTGTCGAGGAACGTGCCGGACTCGCGCGCGGCGGCCGTGAAGAACCTTCTGCGCACCTCCTGCGGCCGGTCGCCGCCGATGGCGTCGTCGAACCGGCCGTGCCGCTCGGCCATCTGCAGCGACGTCTTGGGCGGGGCGACGAACCGCTCGTCGTAGTAGACGTACCGGCGGCTCAGCCCGTCGGCGGCGGGCGGGTGGTCGGTGTGGCCGGGGACGTTCTGGCGGTCGAGGGCCCATTCCCAGGCGGGCACGTCCCGTCCGGCGGCCGTGACGGTGCTCCGGATGACCAGGCACTGGCTGGACTCGCCCTCGTTGAACGGCTTGCGCTCGACGATGACGGGCGGCGGCACCGGCTCCCACCGCGAGTACGTGATCGCCCGCGACAGCGCGGACGCGGGCGCCTGCGCCGCCGGGTCCAGGGCGTTGCCCGCCAGGTCCACGACGCGGGCCCGCAGCCGGTAGGTGCGCCCGTACCGGAGCGCCGGCAGCGAGCCGGGCACCGGCGTGAACTTGGTGTCGAGCGGGAAGTTCGCGTCCACCTCCGGATCGGCGACGACCGGCCGGCCGAACCTGTCCAGCGTGCGGCCGGGCAGCGGGGCGGCCAGGCTCCAGCCGTCCCAGCCGAACAGCGCCTGGTGCACGTACAGCTCGTCGGTCCTGGTCGCGTCGCGGGTGACGGCGCTCGCCCGGACGGCGCCCTCGTCGTCGGCGATCCCCTCGATCCAGTACGGCGGCTGCCCGCCGCGGCGGATGAGGTAGGAGCCCCGGCGGCGGCACAGGGAGAGCCAGCCGGTGACCGCGCCGCCTGGGCCGACGACCCCGGCGTCCACGCGGAACCCGCGGACCAGGTGCCCGGCGTGCAGTTCGGGCACCGCGTCGTCCGATCCCCGCTGGTGGGCGGCGTCGTCGCCGATCTGGGCGGCCAGCCAGGCGTCCCGTCCGCGGTGGAAGACGGTGAGCCCGGCGCCCTGGAGCGCCGTCGTGCCGGTGCCCAGGTGCTGCGCGCTCGGCTGGCCGCTCGGCCCGCTCAGCCCGTGCATGCGCTCGATCAGCGCGGTGAAGTCGGCCGCCTTGATGGCCGCGCCGTCGACGTCGGCGTCGGTGACCGTCCAGTCGTCGCCGCCGAGGCCGAGCCAGCCACCCTGGACGGGGTGCCCGGGCGGCGACGCGGCGGTGAAGCGCTCCTCCGGCGCGAAGTCGAAGAGCGTCCACGGCCGCAGCCGGTCGGTGTCGAACGGCGGGGGCACGTCCTCGAACGCCACCCGGAGCCGTCCGGCGGCGGCGAGCCCCGAAGGCACGGGGACCACGAGGTCGAGGACGAGCCCGAGCCGACGGCACAGCTCCGGATAGTCGGCCAGGAAGCCGCAGACGCCGTGGAACTCCACCTCGGGCGGGTCCGGCCGGGGCTGGACGGCCTGCGCGCCCGCCGGGCCGCCGCCGTCGCCCGGAGGTTTGGGCCGGTCGTAGAACCGGACGGCCTCGGCCAGCGCGAACCTCGTCTCGTCCCCCCGGTAGGCCGCGCTCGTCCGGTCGAGGGTGGCGGGGCCGAGGTCGGCGGCGGCGCGGACGCCCCCGCCGATCATGCCGTCGATGGCCCGGTAGGCGGCCTGGGGGTCGCCGCTGAACCTGCTCATCTCGCCGACCACCGGGAGCTCGCGGACCAGACCGGTGTACGGCTGACGCCAGGGCCGTCGCGGCCGGCCGTCTCCGCGGTGGCCGAGGGCGGCGTCGCCGCTTCCCGGAGGTGTGAGGCGGTCGCTGATCACGGCTTGGCCGATCTGGTCGTACAGCGTGGCGATCCGCTCGTGGACCAGCGCCGCGGGGAACGACCGCAACACCCGCACGCCCGGCGAGCCCGCCGCGACCGCCGTGCCGAGTGCGCCCGCGGCGGCCAGGGAGCGCGACCGCACCGGCGAGGCGGCGGGGAAGAGTCTCCCCCACAGGTCGGAGTCGGGGGCCGGGGAGCGCGGGTCGGGGCGCGGGACGACCGGGGCGGCGTGCCCGTCCCACACGATCCGCAGGGCCGGCAGCACCGTCTCGCGCAACGTCCTCGGCCAGTCGGTGAACTCCCCGACGTCGTCGAGCCGACCGCGCGGCGCCTCCAGCCGGGGGCCGACGGCGACCGACAGCCGCACCTCGCCCGGCCCGGCCGGCCCGGCCGGCAACGCCGTCCACAGAACCTTGAACGTGCCCATGTGCTCCCCCGTACTCTGTCCGGTCCGTTCGCTCATGTCAGGCCACCTCCGCGAAGGCGCCGCAGTACTCGGCGACCGGGTCTCGTCGCGCGCCGGTGACCGGATCCCGGTACGGCGCCATCATCTGGGCGAAGGTCGCGGCGGAACCGGCCGCCTGGCCGCCGTCCACGACCACGGCTTCGGCGAGCTCCGCGGCGGCCGTCAGCGACCGGGCGCCGCCGAACCGCTTCTCGCAGCTGATCTCGACGGACTCCTCGAAGAACCCGATCTCGATGGTGATCGTGATTCTCGCCCGGCCGACCGCGTCGCCGCCCTCGTACCCCAGCTCCAGGTAGAGCTCGATCGAGGCGGAGACCAGGCCGAGGACGTCCACCTCGCCGCGGGCGCGGAAGTAGCCGAACAGGACGGCCTGCCCGGTCGCGGCGTCGAGGTGGAAGTAGATCCCGGCCATCACCGACACGCTGCCGCTGGCCACCCCGAAGTCGACGGACGCCGCGGCCCCGAACTCCAGGCCGGCGTCCAGCGCGCGGACCCCGTCGGGCGACAACACGATCCCAAACCAGCCGCCGCCGCCGAACAGCGAGACGGTGAGCCGGAACGGCGCGTCCCTGCGGCAGAACGCGAACCCGATCTCCAGCGGCCGGGTGCCCGCGAACGGCAGGTCCAGGTAGGCGTTCAGGGAGATGTTCTCCAGGCTGAAGACGCCAATCGCCAGGTTCGGCAGCGGCATCCCGTATCTCGCCAGCACGCCGCGCGGGGAGACGTCGAGCGTCGGCGGGTCGCTGAAACCGTCGAGCGGGATGATCCGGCGCAGCGTCTCGACGAACGACAGCGCCCCGATGAACTCGACGTTCCGGAACGCCACCTCGACGTCGGGCTTCTCACCGGCTCGCACGGTGAACCTGATCCGCCGGAAGTCCAGCCGCATCGCCTCCAGCACGCCCGGCAGCAGCACCAGGTCGAACTCCTCCAGCGTGCAGGTCACGTCGGCGGCCGGGCGGGTGTCCGGCCGCAGCCCGGCGCGCAGGTCGACGACCACGGAGAAGCGGCCCTTGCGCGCCGGGTCGCCGTGGCCGTCGTGCGGGACGAAGACCGGCTGCTCGCCCTCCCGCAACGACCAGGGCTGGATGTCGGGCGTCCATTCCAGCCGGGCGGCGACGGACTCCGGCAGCCGCAGGCCGGCCTTGGCGGTCTCGATCGCCTGCCGCAGCGGCAGCACCCCGGCGGGGGCGTCGTCCCAGATGGCGAGGGCCTGTCGCAGGTGGCCGAGCAGCGTGACGACGGCGTGGTCCACCTCGGCGGGAAGGCCGGTGCCGAGCGCGTCGAGGGCGGCGCTGAAGTCGCGGAAGGCCGCGTCCACCTGGCCGAGGTCGGCCGTGCCCGCGATGAACGCCTCGACGGTGGCGGCGAGGGTCAGCGCGGTGGTCCGTACCCGCCCGGCCGCGGCGGCCACCGCCGGGAAGCGCGCGGCCACGCCGGTGAGCTGGCGTTCGGCGCGGCGCAGGTCGCTGAGGAAGGCGGTGGCGGCGTTGACGGTCTGCGTGACGAACCGCGGCGCCTTCAGCTCCTCGTCCAGGCCGGCCGCCTTGACCAGGGCGGACAGCGGAATGACGCCGAACAGCTTCGCGCCGATCGCGTCGAAGAAGTCCGAGGGCCGGAAGGTGCCGTCGGCGACGGTGCCGAGCGGGTCGGCCGCCGCGGCGAGCGGGTCGGCTGCGGGCGTTCTGCCGGCGCTGACCGGCCCGGTCAGCCGGGACAGGCCCGCGACGGTGAACGTGGGCGCGGCCAGGCCGCCGGCCCGGTCCCGCTGGTCGTCGAAGTCCATGACCAGCGGGGACGTGCCGGTGACCAGCTCCAGGAAGACCTCGCCGGGGTTGACGGGGTCGCCGGGCCTGTCGGGCGTCCGGTCGAATGCGGCCTGCCGGTAGCGCTGGGCGTACCGGACCAGGCGAGGTCCGGGCGCGCCGGTGAGCCTGCTCACGGCCGGCACCACCGCCGAGGCCCAGCGCAGCACCGGAAGGAAGCCGGGGATCCGCTGGAAGAACTGGTCGTCGCGGTCCGTCGGCAGGGCGGCCCCCCAGACGAGGGTCGCGGCCTCGACGGTGGTGTCGTCGGGCGCGGCGGGCGCCGCGACGGCGACCCGGGCGCCGCGCAGGGCGGCGCTCAGCCGGTCCGGCGGGGTCTCCGCCGGACCGGGGTCCAGGGCGTTGTACGCCGCTGCCGCCGCCGCAAGGTCGGCGCCCTTGTTGAAGTTCTCGGTGAGGAACAGCAGCGGGGTGCTGAACTCGGTCTCCCGCCCGGCCAGGTCGGTCGCGCGCACCTTGAACAGGAACGGATCCTGGTCGCGGGCGGCGGGGAAGAAGGCGTACTGCCCTTCGCGCACCGGCAGGACGTCGGCGGGCGGCGAGAGGTCGGGGGTGACCAGGGTCAGCAGTTCGACCCGCCGGAACGGGAACAGGGCGTCGAGCCGTTCGCCGTCGTCGTCGCGGCGGACCGTGCCGGGCGGGAAGTCCCTGACCGGTTCGCGGCAGAGGATGAAGATGCGCTGGGCCAGGTAGGCGGGATGTTCCGGGCGATCGGGGTCGAACTTCCGCTCGGTCACCTTCACCAGGTCCGCGCGGTGCCCGAAGGGGCACAGATAGCCCGAGTAGAGCACCCGTACGTAGTGGTCGCGGCCCATGGCCGCGCGGTGCCGCCACTGGCTGACGTTGGTGATCGACGGGCGGGGGTCCCAGCTGCCGAGTGCGTCGAGCCAGCCGCCCAGGGCGGACAGGATCAGGTGGCCGACCTCGACGGGCACCGGCACGTACGGCTGGTGCCCCGGCTCGGTGAACAGCCCGCGGTCGCTGGTGAGGTGGACGAGCGCGGCCCGGTCGGCGGGCGTCAGCGACGTGGTGAGCGGGTCGGGCGGCGGATCGACCGGCGTGTCGCCGGGGAAGTCCCTGGTCCACACGGCTCTGGCCCGCGTGTCACGCACCCGCGTGTGCCACAGCTCCACCCGGTCCGCGTCGTCGGCCGGGGTTGTGCGGTGCGTCCAGCGCACGTCGGGGGGCGGTGACAGCAGCAGCCGGTACGGCAGCTCGATCGCGGTCCGCGGATCCCCCGCCGGGTCGCGCAGCGGGTCGGCCGGGCCCTCGTCGCCCACCGTGCGCAGCGGCAGCCGTTTCATGGCCGCCAGCAGGCCCTCGGCGGTGTACGGGACCTCGTCGTCGGGCCCCACGACGAAGACCAGCATGCTGCGCCCGCTGATCCGGGAGACGACGGGAGGCGCCGGATGGGGCTGCACCGGGACGGGATCGGGCAGCCCGGCCCCGGCCGATTCGAAGAACGCCTGCTCCACGATGTGCTGCGCGGCGAACGTGACGACGATCAGCCCCTCGCGGTCCGGCACGGTCCTGACCAGGATCCGGCGGGCCGACGGGCGCTTGAACGACAGGCCGGGAAAACCGAAGCGCAGATCCGCCAGGTCGGCGGTGCGGACCAGGCGGACCTGCTCCGGCTCCTCCGCGGGACCGGTCAAGGTTTCACCACCCTTTCCCGCTCAGCCGACGAAGGGGGAGGAGAAGGCGAACTGTTCCCGGTGGACCAGGTCGGTGACCTGGACGGACCCCACGGCGCGGTCGAACTGGAAGGGGTTGTTGTCGGGGACGCTCCGGGTGCCGCAGAACGCGGTCTGCCCGTTCTGGAGGTGGATGGCGGTGCACCTGGCGTTGCCGGGAAGGGGGTCGAGCGTGGCGGTCAGGCTCTCGACCTCCACCGCGAAGCCCGTGCCGTTGAAGACCTCGGTCTGGGCCTGCTTCCAGGAGGCGCCGGTGCCCCAGATGCAGGCCCGGGCCGACAGGCCGGGGAAGACCATGCTGGAGACCCAGCTCCCGCACGTCGGGTCGGCCGCGGCCCGGACGCTGCTCGCGGCGGCCGCACCAGGCGCCGTCACCGCCGCCCCCGCCACCACCGTCGCGATGAGGGCCCGGGACAGGGCTCTCGCCGATCTGTCGTTCATCGTGCTCGTCCTTCCGTGGAACGGCATGATCGCCCAAGTTTCGTCGCTTCGGGTGAGCGATCACTTACGTTGCGTCCATGCTGTGGGCGCGCAAGGTGGGCGGGCAACGTTCGGTCCACTCAGTGGACCGGCCGCTCGCGGCGCGTCGGCGCAGCTCACGGGGTATGGCCCCGGGCATGCCCGAAGGACATCTCATCCACCGGCACGCCGCCGGGCAGCACGCGGACCTGGCCGGGCGGACGGTGCTCGCCGCGGGGCCGCAGGGGCGGTTCGACGCGCGGCCGTGGGACGGGCGGGTGCTGGCGGAGGTGGAGGCGGTCGGCAAGCACCTGCTGTACCACTTCGCGGACGCGCCCACCGTGCACGTCCACCTGGGCATGCGGGGCATCTTCCTGCGGTACGACGATCCGGGGACGTCGCCGCGGCCCGGCACGCGGTTGCGGCTGGCGACCGGCGAGGTGGCCTACGACCTGATCGCGCCTTCGCGGTGCGAGGCGCTGACCAGCGGGCAGGTGGCGGCGTTGCGGGGCTCGCTCGGTCCCGATCCGCTGCGCGCGGACGCCGTGCCGGAGCAGGCCGTGGCCCGGCTGACCGCGTTCGGCGGGCCGGTGGGCGCGGCCGTGCTGGACCAGCGGGTGTGGTCGGGCATCGGGAACGCGTGGCGGGCCGAGCTGCTGTTCCTCGTCGGCCTGCATCCGAACGCCCGCGGCGTCTCCGCCGAGGCCGCCGGACGGTTGTGGGACACGGCGGTCAGGTATCTCGCTCTCGGCCGGGACGCCGGTCAGGTGGTGAGCGACCCGGACGCCCCCTCCGAGCGCTGGGTGTACCGGCGCGAGCACTGCCGAAGCTGCGGCGCACCCGTGCTGACCTGGCAACTCGCGTCCAGGACCGCATACTCTTGCCCCATGGAACAGCCGGAGCGGCCGTGACCGGCCTCCTCGACGTCCGGCGGATCTACGCCGAGCCCGCGGCCGCCGCGCTGCCGCGCGGGCGCGCGATCCTCGCCAGGTTCCCCGGCGCCGAGATCGTCGAGGTCGAGAGCCACCACCGCATCCCCGAGCTGTACGGCGACGAGGCGAACGTGGCCCGCTGGGTGCGCATCAAGACCGAGGCGCTCGTGCTCGGCGTCAAGAAGTCGCTGACGGCCCGGCCCAACGACCGCTCGGCCGACTTCATCGCGCCCTCCACGGCCAACGGCTGCGCGATGGCGTGCGCCTACTGCTACGTGCCCCGCCGCAAGGGTTACAGCAACCCGATCACGGTGTTCGCCAACATCGACCAGATCACCGGCTACCTGCGGCGGCACGCCGGCCGCCAGGGCGTCAAGCCTCAGCCCGACCAGGTCGATCCCCGTCTGTGGGTGTACGACATCGGCGAGAACTCCGACTGCTCGCTCGACGCCACGATCTGCGACAACGTCCGGGACCTGGTCGAGCTCTTCCGCGACCTGCCCAACGCCAAGGCCAGCTTCGCCACCAAGTACGTCAACCGCGACCTGCTCGGCTGGGACCCGCGGGGGCGTACGCGCGTGCGGTTCAGCCTCATGCCCGCCGCCGACTCCAAGCTCCTGGACATCCGTACCTCGCCGGTCGCCGAGCGCATCGACGCGATCGCCGACTTCGTCGCGGCCGGCTACGAGGTCCACGTCAACCTGAGCCCGGTGGTGGTCCGGGACGGCTGGCTGGCGGACTGGGCCGAGCTGCTGGAGCGGCTCGACGACGCGTTGTCGCCCGAGGCCCGCGCCCAGCTCGCCGCCGAGGTGATCTTCCTCACCCACAACGACCGGCTCCACCAGGTCAACCTGGGCTGGCACCCGAAGGCGGAGGAGGTGCTGTGGCGGCCTGAGCTGCAGCAGGCCAAACGGTCGGAGACGGGCGGCTGGAACGTCCGCTACCGCAACGGCCACAAGGGCCGCTACGTCGACGCCCTGACCGGCCTGATCGCCGCCAGGCTCCCCTACTGCCGCATCCGCTACGCCTTCTGACGGCCTGGCCCGGCCTCGGGTCCGGGGAACCAGGCGCCGTCCGGGACGTCGAGCCAGTCGTGGGCGCCGGCCAGCTCGTCCACGGCCCGGTGGAGGGCGCGCAGGCCGGGATGGTCGTCGTCGGCGCGCCAGCTCATCGTCCAGGGGAACATCGCGACCGGGTCCACGAGCGGGCGCAGCACCGCGCCGGGGATGTCGGGCTGCGTGGTCAGCGTGAGGATGGGCGCGTCGCGGTCTCGGAGGTGCTGGGCCAGCTCGTCGCCGCCGCGCACGTGCGGGTGGGCCAGGGCGGCGTCGACGCCGAAGGGGGCCAGCAACTGCAGGACGGCGTGCTCCCAGCCGGGCGTGGCGTGGTCGCCGGCACGGATGCACGGGCTCGCGCCGCGCAACGACTCCAGGGGGATCGCGGGCAGCCGGGCCAGCGGGTGACGCTCGGGCAGCAGCACCGCGATGCGCTCGTGGCGCACCGGCCGCCACCGCACACGGCCGGACGCTCCGGGGCCGGACGCTCCAGGACCGGACGCTCCGGGGCCGGGCGCTCCAGGACCGGACGCTCCGGGGCCGGGCGCTTCGGGGCGGCGGCCGAAGGTGACGTCGAGGCGGCCGTCGGCGAGCAGGGCCGGCGCCGCCTCGGTGCCGCTGTGGAAGCGGGCGAAGAACTCCACCCCCGGCGCGTGGGCGCGGGCCGCGGCCAGCACCAGGGCAGGGGTCAGACCGGCGCCGACGACGTCGACCGTCAGCGACCTGGGCCGGCCGCGCAGGTCCAGCATGGTGGCGTCGTACAGGGCGAGGATCTGCCGGGCCCGGGTCAGCAGGAGGCGCCCCTCAGGGGTGAGGGCGACCTTGCGGGTCGTGCGCTCCAGGAGCCGGCGGCCCACCCGGTCCTCCAGCTTGCGGACATCGCGGCTGAGCGCCTGCTGCGCCACGTACAGGCGCTGGGCGGCCCTGCTGAAGTGCAACTCCTCGGCGACGGCCACGTAGTGGCGCAGCAGGCGGATCTCGACGTCGTCCGGCATGCCACCTTCCTACCTGATTCACACAGCAGGCGCGTGAATCGCGTTCGAACAGGTGTTGGACCCGGGCGCCGCGCCACCGCGAGGATCAGGACATGGCCGGACGAGGAACGATCACGCTGTGCTACGGGCTGACGGGCGTCACGAACGCGGTGTGGGCCGCCACGCTGCCCGCCACCGACGCGCGCCTCGGGCTCGGGCCCGGCGGGCTCGGCGCGGTGCTGATGGTGCTGGCCGCCGGCGCCCTCGTGGCCATGCCGGTGGCCGGACGGCTGTGCGACCGGTGGTCCGGGGGCGGGCTGCTGCGGGTCTGCGCCCCGGCGGCGGCGCTCGCGCTGGCCGGCCCGGCCCTGGCGGCCGGCACCGGGCCGCTGATGGTCTCCGCCGCCCTGCTCGGGGTGCTCTTCGGTCTGCTGAACGTGGCCCTGAGCGTCCAGGCGGTGGCCGTCGAGCGCGGGCTCGGGCGGCCGATCATGGCCACGGTGCACGGCACGTGGACGCTCGGCGCGGTGGCGGGCGGCGCGCTCGTCACGGCGGCCCTGCGAGCGGGGGCCGACGTGCGGGTGCTGATGCTCGTGGGCGCGACGGTCCTGACCGCCGCCATGGCCGCCGTCGGGGGCGCCGCCATGGCCACCACCAGGGCCGCTGTCGGGACCGCTGTCGGGGGCGCTGTCGGGACCGCTGTCGGGACCGCTGTCGGGGGCGCCGTCGGGGGCGCCGTCGGGGGCGCTGTCGGGGCCACCGGCGGGGATGCGGGTGCAGCGCGAGGGGCGCAGTCGCGGGGGCCGGCCCGGCTGCGGCCGGGGCTGGTGGCCATGCTGGGCGTGATCGGTGCCGCCGCGTTCGTCGCCGAGGGCGCCGCCACCGACTGGGCCGGGGTGCACGCGACCCGCGTCCTGGGCGCCGACCCGGCCACCGGGTCGCTGGTCTACACCGTCTTCTTCGTGGCGATGACGCTCGTCCGCTTCGCCGGCGACGCCGTCAGGACGCGGCTCGGCGTCCGCGTCACGATCCGGCTGGCCGGCGTGACCGCCACCGCCGGTTACGGGCTCGTCCTGCTCGCGGGCGTGCTGCCCGCGGGGGAGGCCGCCCGTCTGGGCTGCGCCATGGCCGGTTGGGCGCTGTCCGGCGCGGGCGTGGCCGTGGTCTGGCCGGTCGTGGCCAGCCTGCTCGGAACGGCGGGCGGGTCCGCGCGTGGCCTGTCCGCGGTCACCACCGTCAGCTACGGCGGCGGCCTCGCCGGCCCCGCCCTCATCGGGTACGTCGCCACGACGGCGTCGCTGCCCCTCGCACTGGTGATCCCGGCAGCCCTGGCGCTGCTCGTGGCCGTCGCCGCACCACCGCTGCTGGACGCGGTCGTCACGACCGCGGCCGACCATCCGGCGGCCCACGTCAGGGCCGTCGTTTCCAGGAGGACATCATGACCACGACCGTCTCCACGCTCGACGTCCCGGGCGCCCGCCTGCACTTCGAGGTACGCGGCCAGGGCCCGCTCGTCGCGCTCGTCGGCGCGCCGATGGACGCCGGCTCCTTCGCCGCGCTGGCCGACCTGATCGCCGACGACCACACGGTGCTGACCACCGACCCGCGCGGCATCAGGCACAGCCCGCTGGACGACCCCGCCCAGGACTCCACGCCGCGGCTGCGCGCCGACGACCTGTCCCGCCTGCTGGCGCACGTGGACGCCGGGCCGGCCGTCGTCCTCGGCTCCAGCGGCGGGGCCGTCACCGCGCTGGCCCTGGCGCAGGCCCGTCCCGAGCAGCTGCGCGGCGTCATCGCCCACGAACCGCCGCTGATCGAGCTCCTGCCGGACCGCGACAAGCTGCACCGCCAGACCGACGAGCTCATCGCCGCCTACCTGAGCGGCGACGTCGTCGGCGCCTGGGCGGGGTTCATGGGCCAGGCGGGCATCACGGTGCCCGACGGCGCGCTGGAGATGATGTTCGGCGGCCCGCGCGACCCGCGGGACGTCGCCGACGAGCGCCGCTGGTTCGCCCACGAGCTGCACGCCACCACGCACTGGGCGCCCGACCTGGACCGGCTGCGCTCGGCGCCCGGTCTCGTGATCGGCATCGGCGAGGAGTCGGCCGGGCAGTTGTGCGACCGCGCCTCCCGCGCCCTGGGGCTGGCGCTCGGGCTGGATCCCGTCCTGTTCCCCGGCGACCACACGGGCTTCGCCGACGCCCCCGACGCGTTCGCGCCCGTGCTGCGGGCCGTGCTGGACCGGCTGCGCTGAATTCGCGGCGACGACGCCGCACGCCGGCCGCCTCCCGGTCCGGCGGCGCCGTCAGGTCGGCGAACCGACCTGGGGCGGGGGGGGGGGGGGGGCGCCCCCCCCCCCCCCCCCCCCCGGCGGGGGGGGGGCCCCCCGCCCCCCCCCCCCCCCCCCGCGCCGGGGGGGCGCGGGGGCGTCTGAGGGGACCGCGCTCGGTGTCACCCC
>NZ_JBEXYK010000104.1:0-20006 GCF_040630865.1 Nonomuraea sp. NPDC005730 | reverse complement strand
TGGGAAGATCACCCGTTCTACCGGATCTCCGTTCTCATGTCTTGATCACCGCAGGGCTAGACGATCCAGCCCCAGCCCTAACTAACCGGCATTGCGGCTAGCCGGGGATCCACCAGCAGTAGAGCAGTTGGTCGCTCTCCTTGGCTCTCCGCGCCAGCGCGACGAACTCCTTGACCAGGTCGAGCACGTGGTCACCGTCGAGGCTGGAGGGATGTTCATTCATCCATTGCTGGGCAACTTCGGGTAGTCGGGCATCATCGACCTCGGCGAGTATGTCCCGTGCGCTCACCGATAGTTCCTCGATCTCGGGCCCCTCTCGATAGGGGGAGTCCTCCGGCAGGGCCAGCCATTCGTCTTCGGTCTTTGGCGCTCCTTCGGGCAGCGGGTACAAGGTGATGGTCTCGACCAGGTCATTGGAGTAGGGGACGCCCTTGATGACAGCCACGAGGTCGCCGAGGCATCCGGTGGGATCGATCCACTTGGTTTCCACGACATCGAACGCTGGAGCGTCAGGGAGGGGTTTGGCTGGTGCCCGTAATTGAGATGGCCGCCAGGTTGCGGTGGCGCGATCGGGGGCGCGGTAGTAGTCGTGCATGGCGCTCATGCGTGCGCTCCTGTGGACGAGGGCATGATCGTGAATCGGGCTGATGACAGGCTAGGGGCACGGGGATGCGCCTGGAAGTACGGGAGGCGGCCGCTATCCGGTGAGCCGGCGCTGAGGAACGAAGCACCGCATCGTCGACCGCCCCGCCGACGACAGAGGCCAGCCCACACGCGGCGATCGTAGGGCTGCATTCGTGTGGCGGCGTGACGCTCGGGTCGGCGAGCTTGCTCGGTGCGGCGGGCGCCACGGTCGGCCTGGCGGCCCGTGCTGCTGCCGTCCGGGACCGGCCCCCACGCCGCATGCCCGGGCGGCGGGCAAGCGACGGGCCGCTGTTCGGCGGCGCGGCGCGCCGCCGCTTGGTCTATCTCTATGAGCACAATTCGGCAGTGCTTCAACCATAGGGATCCGCCAATGCGTACCGACTACTGAAGGCCATCCTGTCCACAGCTGTGGACGACCAGGTCATCAAGCGCAACCCATGCCGGATCAGGTGGGCGGACACGCCAGGGTGGTTTCGACGGAGTGAGGTCGGCCCTGTGGTTGGGCAGTTGGATTACACGCCGGACAACATCGTGCTCCGGGGCGGAGCCGAGGAGCGGACTGGTGGCTGGGCGAGGATGTGGGATGAGGGTATCGGCGATGAGATCAAGCGGTGCGGGGCCTGGCTGGATCGGCCATGGCGCGGTCATCGAGACGGTGCTGAGCGCACCGTAACCCCCTGTTTCATCTGGTCGGGTCTCATTGCGGATGAATCGTCACTACGTTCCAGCGTGCTGGCATGCCGTCGCCATGGCACTCCACCGCGGTCGCCGACCTGACGCAATGAGCATGCCGCCATAGGTGACGAGCTCTATGATCAGGTTCGTCCTGATCGTTGAGATTCGGAGAAGATGTCAATCTCATGCGCCGCGCCATGGTCCTTCTGGGTGGCGTCGCCCTCGCCATCGGCGCGTTCGTCCTCTTCTACCGGGGCCCGGGACAACCATTCATCCGCGGCTACGTGAGCGACGTCGGCGCCACCATGCTGGTCTACGCGTTCTTGGGGCTGTTGTGGCGCACCACCGCCGCACGCCGCACCCTGGCCACGGCCGCGATCGCCGCCGCCGTCGAGTTCTACCAAATAGTCGGCATGACCCCGCCGGGCATCGGCGGTGTCCTGGTCGGCGCGTTCCCCGACCCATGGGACCTGGTCGCCTATGCCATCGGTGTGGTCGCAGCCCTGGCCTGGGAACGCCGCTTGGTCCGATCCGATGATCAGACCGGCTGACTCTCGAACGCCACCCCACCGGCACGGCCAGCCGTCGCAAAGCAGGACCGCTGTATCTCAGGACAAGCCGGCGCGTCGCGTTCTTCTTGATCGCGGTCAGTCATTGTCGCCCTTCCAGGAGCTGCGGCAGAAACGGCAGGATCAAGAGATTACGTGGCCATCTACCAGAATCTCCGATGTCCACCTTTCGGCACCCTCAAGAAGTTTGTTACGAACGGGCTTGATCCCATCATTTGTCTGAGGTACGTCGCAGATATTGGGTGGGGGTACCAGCCGGGGAGCCACTCGACCAGAGCACGCCGATCCATGCGCTGTAAGGGGTCGGATCCAGACCGGATAACGAGCGCCTGTGCCGCTGCGTGTCATGGGTGACGTGTTGCACTCCAGGCCATACGAAAGCATCCCAGCAGCGTTGCCCTGGGGAGACCATGCCTGTCTCCGCTGTAGCCAGTAGCCGGCCGTTTGCCCCAAGCAACTCTTGGTGCACGAAGCTGCACGAAGGCACAAGCGCCCATAGGGTCGCTGTCATGGCACATGTCGTTGTCTGGGTGAAGCCCTAAGAGGCGGAGAATCACACCCCAGGCACAGAGGGACACAAGGGCCTCTATGCCTGGCATGGACGACTTCGGGGCGTGGTCCGTGTCCCAACGAGCCGTACGCGAGCGTGAAGTTCAGGTATGCGGACTACGAGCCGGTGCAGTCGGCATGCATCTCGGCCCTCAAGGAGATCTCACAAAACTACGGCTTCCCGATCCCACAGGAGCACAGCGAGCGTGTGGTGAAGAACAGTTGATGTCGTAGCTGTACTTCTCAGCTGTACAAGATCGAAAAGGCCACTTCCCGATCACGGGTAGTGGCCTTTCACCTGCGGTGGAGCCTAGGAGATTCGAACTCCTGACATCCTGCTTGCAAAACGGCCTGATCTTCCAACGCAACGGCCTCGACCTGCACCGCCGACGCTCCCCGAGTGACCGTGACTGACCGCTGCTGACCGCCCTTAATGGCACGCTAATGGCACGACGATCAGGGCCGCCGCCTGCTCGCCTCAACGCGATGCGACTCTTCGGCGACCTTGGGCATCCAGTCGCCGTCAGCACCTCATCGGCTTGTCTCGGGTAGATACAGGCCGGTGGTCATCCGTGACGGTACAGCCTCGCGCTGGACAGTCTCTTGCCCTGCGGCTAGCTGCGCCCGAGGGACCGCGCTGTGCGTACGCTGCCCTCGTGGATAGAGAGACGCTCATTCAACTCCTCGACAGCGCAGGAGGAGAAGCGGGCCATGCGTGCCGTCGGGCGCTCGCAACTGAAGCCGACTTCGAGATATGGCCGGACCCGGTCGAGGCGCTCCAACTGACCAAGACTTACCAGCGTCGCGCACGTCTCACCCACCGGCTAGAGATCCCATCCCTCGGCTTCGAGGAAGCGGTCGCGCAGCTCAGCGCCTGCGGACTGCAGCACCTCATCCTGGGCATCGTCAAAAGCACAGAGCCCGCCTACTACTTTCAGCTCTTCCTAGCTCCCGACGCATCGCGTTTGGTCGCTTGCCTTGGCATCAGCCGGCGAGCCCGCAAGCCTCACCACCCCTGACCGAGAAAACCCCAGAGCTGGAGGCCGCCCCCGCGGCATGGTTGTACGGTGGCCGCCATGGACGCGTCATATGCCGCTGATGCGCGCAGGATCTGGCAGACCCATGTACTACGCCGAGGCCAGGCGCACACCGTCCAAGGCGAGCTGTTGCGTGCAGTCGAGAAGCTCCGAGACGAGGCACAGCGCAACGGCAACATCAACTGGGACGAGCACCATGAACGTCTCCTGGCCTACCTACGCGAGACTCTCACCAGCTCAGGGCTGTTCACCGAGCAGACCATGGCGGAATTGGCCATGGACCTGGATCGCCTGGCCGACTTCGAACACCCCCTCACCGATGACACCCCCTTCGACCGCATCACGTACCGCGTCGTGGACTGGTGCCGCGCCCAGCCCGAGCCGGTTCGACATGAGCACGATCCGCATCTGAAGCGATAAGCGTCGTCTTGCCTGATCGGCAGAGATCAGCCACGTCCTCCGATGAGCCAGGGTGAGGAACGAACCCTGGATCGTCGATCGCCCCCAAGCACGTATGGTGGCCAGCCATGCAGTGGCGATCGTAGGGCTGCATTTGTAAGGCGGCGCGGCAACCCTGGTCGGAGCGTTCGGTCCGTACGGCGGGGGTGGCGTGCGGTGCCCGGCCCGGTGCCCCGCCGTCGTCCGGGACCGGCCCCCAGGCCGCACGCCCGGACGGGGGGCGGGCGGAGGGCCGGGGGTACGGCGGCGCGCCGCGCCGCCGCTTGATCTATATGAGAGCAATTCGGCAGTGCTCCGATCAGTGACATCCGATCAGTGACGATGTCACCTCAGCCAGGCGGGCACCCGCCTGTTGGCAAGAGTTGCGCCAGGTAACACTTCTTTCTGCTTGTGCGATAAGAGAAGGAACGAGACATACACACGTCCAGAGTCGTTGAAGTAAAGAACTGGCGAGATGAGCAGCCAATTAAGATGTGACTTGAATATTCCTTGATGGCGAGGCGAGACTGTCGATGGGGCTGGCAATACGGTCGCAAATTGCACGCAGACATCGAGCGGGAGATTGACTCAAGAGTTTGCATCGACAATCAGCTATGCCGAGTCGACATTAGATGTCTGTCGAACTTTTATGTCACCGGATCATCTCGGGCTATTCGCACAGATAAGTCTTGGTGCAGCTGTAACCTTCGTTTTAATTCGAGCCATTATTGACCCTACCCATACATCGACCCCAAAGAATGAAGTACTTCCATTCGAGACTAGGGAGGTTCGACCAGTGGCAGCGCCAGAATATACAGGTCCCGTCGAGCAGCTTTTGGAGATTAATCGCGATATTCTCCTAAAGGAACTCGAGTTGCAACGCACTAAGAGACAGCGACTAGCATTTCAGATTGGCCTTGTGCTCGGCCCCACTCTGTTCTTCGCAATCTACATATCCACTGCGGCGACATACGGCAAGTTTGACATGATGCTAATCAACGCCATTGCGATCCCGATAGATATTCTGCTCATTGGCGGCGCGATCACTTATTACGCCAACCGTAGAGCCGGGAACATCGAGGCCCTCAAGCTAGTGGGGGACGTCGAGCTCGACCTATCCGTTCTACGTGAGCGCAAGAGATTTATGGCAATCAACCTCATGCTGACGCTTTCCCAGCGTCGATCCATCTATAAAGATGACACCAATCGGGATATTGAATCTTTCAGGCGAGACAGTAGGCGCTATAGAAGAATCAACAATGTGTTTCAATCGCTTGTTATTGTGGGCTCCCTGTTCGCCGCCTCTATGAGCAGCCTTGCTGTTGAGCAAGAAAGCTTCCGGTGGGCCACCGTTGTCGCGACATTTCTAGTTGGCATATCGGCAGGCTTTACCGGGTACTTCAAATTTAAAGACAGAGGGTTCTATCTTCAGCAAACAGCTGATGCACTGGAGCATGAATGGAGTATTTACGACCTAGGCATAGGCCGCTACAAGCGGCTAAAGCCAGAGGAAGCGCTTGCCGATTTTGTTGAGGAAGCTGAAAGAATCAAAGCCGAACAAAGGCAGAGAGAACAAAATCTCGACCAGCCATCGGACGGCCGAGATTCCACAAGTCAGCAATAGTGGACCAGTGTGGTTTGCCATCACGAACGTGATCAACTCTGTCTCGGTCTCAAGCTAGAACTAAGAAGGCCGTCCGTCAGGCCCTGTCCGGCCACACGCTACCCAGCGGGCACCGGTTTGGGCTGCGTGTAGATATTGCTCATCCGTGCATCTGTCGACGCTTCGAGCGAGGCTGGTGGTAGAACGCTTCCTGTGGATGAGCGGCGGGATCGGTTGAGGGCGCTGGGCGAGTTGCTGCGGAGGCTTCGGCGAGAGGCCGGTCTCACTGGTAAGGATCTTGCAGTGCGGGCGCAGGTGGCGCAGCCTACGATCTCTCGGATTGAGACCGGGCAGCTGCTTCCGACGCCCGAGACAGTGGAGCGCCTGATCGATGCGCTCGGCTTGGAGGGTGCTGGTCGGGCTGAGCTCGATGCTCTTCTTCTTCGGCTTCGTGAAGAGATCTCCCAGTTGAAGGGTGGGCTCGCTGGCCGTGAGGCAGCGAACTCTGCACGGCTGAGAACGGGCCAGCAACTTGCATGCTTCCAAGCGGCCGTGATTCCGACTCTCTTGCAGACGGCGGAGTACGCGCGTCTGGCGCTGGCAGTAGGACGTGACGTCGAGGAGAGCGATGTCGCCAAGGCGGCGGCTGTGCGGGTCGAGGCTCAGGTCGTGCTCTTCGATGCCGGTCGCGAGTTCTCCTTTGTGCTGACCGAAGGTGCTGTGCGGACGTGGCCGGGGCCGCCATCGTTGATGCTGGCGCAGCTTGATCGGTTAGCTCAGGTGTCCACGCTCTCGCATGTGAAGCTTGGGGTCGTGCCGTGGTCGGTGCAGGTGCCGGCGTTTCCGCTGCATGGGTTCACGATCTATGACGGGGCTGTGAGCGTGGTGGAGAGCTTGACCGGGGATCTGACGCTGACCGATCCCGGGGAGCTGGCCGCTCATCTCCAGACGTTCGAGGCGTTCGCCGGCGTGGCTATCTACGGGGACGAACTTCGCGAACTACTGCGAACCATCGCCGATGACTACCGGGAGCTGGTCAAGCGGCTTGAGAAGTGACGCATTTATGCGTCGAATAGCTTGAGGTACTTCTAGAGTCGCTCATACTCTGACGCCATCCGATGTATAGCCCCCTAGACGACGGAGCTCCTTCATGTCGGCTTGGCGCTTCTCCCGCTACTTCCTCGGCTCCGCCCCATCCATCACGGAAGCACGGCGCTTCGTCACCGCGCTCCTGCAAGGTTCCCCGACCATCGCCGAGGCTGAGCTCGTCGTCAGCGAGCTGGCCACGAACGCGATACGGCACTCCGCGAGCGGACGCTTCGGTGGCCGGTTCTTGGTCACCGTCCAAGCTCATCCGGACCGGCTTTGGCTCGGCGTCCTCGACGAGGGAGGGCCGTCCTCCCCAGCGGTCTTCTGCCCGTCCATGGGAGCGGAAGGTGGGCGTGGCCTGCTGCTCGTCTCCGCTCTGGCGCTCGACTGGGGCGTCTGGGGTGATGACGGTGGGCGGACGGTCTGGGCGGTGTTGCGGTACCAGCCACAGACGGCTTCCTGCTCATGAACCCCTGCCTGTCGCCGCACGTACCGTTGCCACAAGGCGCCTGCGCAAAGCTCACCTGGCATCCGTCTCGGCGGGATGAACCGTGCCGCGTTACCGACTGGACCTGCGCCTGCCGAAGCGTCTACTACGAGCTGTGCGAAGCCGGCGGGCTGGGCTTCGTTCGGCGCGTCACCCAAGGCGAAGACCTAGTCGTGGCGGAGACCCGCCGAGTACGGCTCGCCCAAGCCCGCGCGATGTGGCACGCACTGCTCACGGGCCTGGCACGATGAGCCCGAGAGGCGTCCCTAACCGGCGATCAGCGATTCGTGCAGTCAGTTCCAAAACCGGCGAACCACTACACTTTGTTCTGTCGAGGGGGATAGACGGCAAACCGTCTAGGGGCCTAGACTCACGTGCAGTGATCAAGGGGGGACCTGTGCCGCCGAGCGACGTGGATCGCATTGCCGCGATCGAAGACCCGTTCCAACTGCTGCGGGTCGCGACCGAACGCCTCAATGCCGCACAGCAAGAGGTCACCGAGCTGGCCCGGCTGCGTCGCCGCGTAATCCAGGACCTCCACGCTCAGGGCTTGTCGTACGCGCAGATCGCCAAGGAAGCCGGGCTCACCCGGGGACGCATCCACCAGATCCGCCACACCGGGCCGGCCCCTGAGGGCGCCTTCCTCGGAACGGGCACCGTCACTCTGGCCATCCCGCTCAAGCGTGAGGCGAACAACGCCCGTCCCGTGGTCGCGATGGAGGACGTCACCGCCGCCAAGCGCCTGGAAGACCTCGTCCGCGGCTTCGACCTGGCGATGGAGCTGGAACACGTCCCGCTCAATGGCGAACTCAACCTCAACCGGCCGAACCTCATGGTTCTCTGCGGCCCTCGCCTCTCCCCTGTCACAGGGGCGCTGTACGAATCCGACCCAGTTCTGAAGTGGGTCAAGGACGACGTGTGGACGCTGCACGACACTCGTACCGACATGATCTATCGTTCTGGCTCCGACAGCGAACCGGCCCGGCCCGTCGACTACGCCTACCTCGGGCGGCTCGCACGGCCGGACAACAACGGCAACCTGCTCATCTTCACTGGCATCCACCCCCAAGGCTCGCTCGGTGTGGTGCAGCTCCTCCAGACCGAGATCGCGACCCTGTGGGGACAGGTCGGCGACAAGCGCTTCTCCACGGTGGTCAGCGTCGAGTACGACCCGTCAACAGGTGAGCCCATCAAGGCCGAGTTGGCGAGCCCGCTCTACCGGCACGAAGAGGAGTAAGCCGTGCGGGTCACCTTCGCCACCCAAGCAGCCCCGGGCCGGCCGAACGAGGACTTTGTCGCCGCCATCCCGGACGCCGCCCTCCTCCTCGACGGCGCAGGCACACCGCCTGGCTCCGACTCGGGCTGCTCTCACGGCGTAGCCTGGTACTCCCGCACCCTCGGCTCCACCCTCATCGCCTCGATCAGCCAGAGTCCCGCCCCTCTGCCAGAACTGCTAGCCGGGGCGATCAAGGCGGTCAGCTCACTCCACGACGACACCTGCGACCTGAATCACCCCGGTTCCCCCTCGGCCACCGTCATCATGCTCCGCCGCAGAAACGAGCTGATCGAATGGCTCGTCCTGGCCGACTCCGTCCTCGTTCTGGACGTCATCGGCACCCCGGACCCGACGGTCATCTGCGACGACCGGGAAGCCCGGGTAGGCGCCCGCTACAGAGCAGAGATGGACGCCCTCGACTCCGGTAGCGACGCACACGTCTCGGCCCACCGGCGCTACGTCGAGACCCTGCGCTCCTACCGCAACCGCGACGGCGGCTTCTGGGTCGCCGCCACCGACCCCCTCGCCGCGGACCAGGCCCTCACCGGCAACATGCCCGCCGACCGAGTACGCGCAGCCTCCCTGCTCAGTGACGGCGCATCCCGCCTCGTCGACCGCTTCCACCTGGCCACCTGGCGCGAAGCCCTGGACACACTCGACCAGCACGGGCCGGCGAACCTCATCTCCCAAGTCCGGGCCGCCGAACACTCAGACCCGCACGGCGAACGCTGGCCGCGCGGCAAGACCTACGACGACGCCACCGCCGCTCACGTCTCATTCACTTCGACGGAATAGGCATGTGACGTTGTCGTGGCGGTTGAGGGCGGCCACCAGAACGCTGGTGGCCATGTGCTCCAAGTGCCACCCCTGAGCCTCGATCGCCTCGATGATCGAACTGATCACGGGGAGGCTTCTGCCTTGCGGCGCCCTGTCCAGAGGGGCGCTGAATCGGGCGACGAAGACCTGCCGCCCCTCTGCATAGGCTTGTTCGGCATCCTCGACGACATGCTGCTGGCTACGGCTAGGCCCACGAAGCACCATTAATGGCGCACCTTTCTGTCATTTACGGAGAGCTGCCTCAACACAAGACACAACGGGCATAATCCCAGCTCAAGACCAATGGACATCGCGGTAATTTCGGCCATTTCACCGCCGCACTCCGATCGTCATTCCGAAAACATGCCCATTAGCGTTTACCCCCCTAGACAGTTTGGGGAGACTCTGGCTATCGTCCTCTGCATAGCCCCCTAGACAGCTCCACAAGGCGAGCCGATCGCAACTGTCTAGAGGGGTAGACGAAGGAGGTGGTGGACGATGGCACTTCAGGGACCGATCCCCGTGACGTTCGACATGGTCTTCCCGTACGGCTGCTACATCGTCGGAGACGTCGAGCCGGTCAAGGACTTCGACGCTTCGACGAACGGGCGCTTCGTGCAGGCGCGAGACAAGCAGACCGCTGAGCTGGTCTGGCAGGTCTCGGTCATGGACGCGGACCCGTCACTCAAGGCCGCACAGAAGACGCTGGCGGTGAAGATCCTCAGCCCGGTTCAGCCGGCTCCCCTGCCCGCGATGCCGGGGCTGCCGTTCACCCCGGTCGAGTTCGACCAGATGACGGTCACCCCGTACGTCAACGGCAACGGACGGCTCGCCTACTCGATCCGGGTCCGAGAGATGCGAGCTCCCCGGCCGGTGGGCAAGCCTGCCACCACGAAGGACGCTGCCTGATGGGGCGGCGAGTACAGGCACGCCCAACAGGCGTGATCACCCTCAACACCGGCTCCGGCGCCGATGCGAAGAACCACGCCTACCCGCTGCGGACACCCGTCCTGGCTCTGGCCTTCGGACTCGTTCAGATACAGGTCACCACGGGCTCGACAGACAAGGTCACGGCCGCAGACGTCGAGTTCGCGCGCAAGCTCGCCCGACAGGCCCAGGACTTCGCCAGGTGCATCGAGCGCATCCACCGGCGCGGCGTGACGGCCTGACATGCAAGACGGGGCCGCAGGAAGCGGCTACTTCCGGCGGCCCCTCGGTCTTCCACACACTCCACATGCTTGGAAGGACTCCAGCCTAATGTTCAAGAAGATGCCCGGCGAAGAGCCGTCCCGCATCGTTTCCACCACCCCGGACACGGCGGTCGTGTTCAAGCCCGCCGTCGTCAAGACACCTGCGATCATCACCTTCATCGTCCTCGGCTGGCGCGCCGTGGTGAGCCTGGTTCTCACCGTGTGGCGGCACCCGGTCGCCGTGCTGGTCGTCACGGTCCCGTGCGCCCTGTCGGTGCTGTACGGCTGGCGGACCGCACTGCTCCTTGTCACTCCGGCCCTCGTCGGGATCACCAGCTGGGGCATGCTCGACCGGCCGACCTTCATGCGCTGGATTGGCTGGCGGCTCGTCGCCTGGTGGCGGCTGGTCTCGGTGTACCGGCGACACTGGCAACCGGTGATGATCGTCTCCGGCCTCGGCAGGCACATCCGAGGACGCGACTACCTCCCCAAGCTGGGCAAGGTCACCTGCACCTCATGGGCCGACCTGGTGACAGTCCGCATGCTCTCCGGCCAGGCCGTCAAGGACTGGGCCGACCGTACGGACAACCTCGCCTGCGGGTTCGGCGCGAGTTCCTGCCGCATCTCAGTCATAGAGGGTGGCCGGCTACAGCTCACCTTTCCGCGTAGCGATCCGCTCGCCACTCCCCTGCCTGCCGTTCCGATTCCCGATGCCGCCTCGGTCGGGCCGGTTGAGATCGGCAAGCAGGAGGACGGGCAACCGTGGCTGCTCAAGGTGCATGGCACTCACGTCCTGGTTGCCGGTGCCACTGGGGCCGGCAAGGGGTCGATCATCTGGTCCGCGATCCGTGGACTGCTCCCGGCCGTACGGGCAGGGCTGGTCGAGATCTGGGCGCTCGACCCCAAGCTGATGGAGCTGTCCTTCGGCCGCGCGCTATTCGGCTCCCGATACGCCGCTGACCCCGGCGACTGCGCGGACCTGCTCGACGACGCCGTCAAGGTCATGCAGTCCCGGGCAGCTCGCTTCGCCGGTCACCGCAGGTCGCACACGCCCACTGTGGAGGACCCGTTCGTCCTGGTCGTCGTCGACGAGGTGGCGTTCCTCACCGCCTACCAGCATGACAAAGAGCTACGACGCCGCATCTCCGCAGCACTGGCCACGCTCACCACTCAAGGCCGAGCGGTCGGCGTCGGAATCCTCGCGGCGCTCCAGGACCCCCGCAAGGAGGTCATGAGCATCCGCAACCTGTTCCCCGACAAGATCGCTCTCCGCCTGGACGAGTCGGAACAGGTGGACATGGTCCTCGGCGACGGCGCCCGTGACCGGGGAGCGCTGGCCGACCAGATCTCCCCCAGGCCCGAGGTGGGCGCTGGCGTCGGCTACGTCCGACTGGAGACCTCGCCCGACCCTCTGCGGGTCCGCGCGGCCTACGTCTCCGACGAGGACATCCGCGACATGGTCACCGCGTACGGAGAGGAGGCCCATTGAACAGTCCACAGCACCCGACGGAGACCGGGAAAGCAGCGACCCACCGCTCCGTTCCTCGGAAGATCCGGATGGCGCAACCGCTCGCCCGTGAGGTCGCCGAAGAGGTCGCCAAGCTCAACGGCGTCTGCATCCGTCCTGTTGCCCTGCGGCGGCTCGACCTGGTCACAGGCAAGGAGGATGTCATTGACGTCCCGTGCGGGGCGACGCTGGAGCGCAAGTGTCCTTCCTGCGCCAAGCGCAACCGGCAGCTCCGGATGGCGCAGTGCCGTGAAGGCTGGCACCTTACCGAAGAGCCTGTCGTAAGCCCCGATGCGGCCACCGAGGAACAGCGCTGGCTCGTCGAGTTCCGGGCTGACATGCAGGCACGACGAGACGCGGCCGAACGTGTGGGCGAGGAGACCCGCGACTGGGACGCCGTCCTCGCTGGCCTCGACGAAGAGATCAACGCGGCAGGCATGCGCGGCAAGGTCGTGGGCCGGACGGCACCCAAGCGCGTCCGCTCGACGAGACGGCGGCAGGACGCTCCGGACCTGCCCAAGCGCAAGATGGCCAGCACCACCCTTGGGCGCACTTTCGATGCGGGCGACGGCAAGGTCTACCGCCCCTCCCTGTTCGTCACCCTGACCCTGCCCTCATACGGAAGGGTCCGCGACGGGGTCCCGGTCGATCCGGAGACATACGACTACCGACGCGCGGCCCGCGACGCCCTGCACTTCTCCAAGCTGGTCGACCGGTTCGTGCAGAACCTTCGCCGCGTGGCGGGCTATGACGTCCAGTACTTCGCCACGGTGGAGCCGCAGAAGCGGCTGGCCCCACATCTCCACATGGCAATCCGCGGAACGCTACCCAGGTCGGAGGTCAAGCAGATCGCCGCAGCCACCTACCACCAGGTCTGGTGGCCACAGGCCGACGAGGTGCGCTTCGAGGGTGAGCACCTGCCCGTCTGGGAGGAAGAGGCCGGCTACCTCGACCCCGACACTGGCGAGGTCCTGCCCACCTGGGACCAGGCCCTCGACCAACTCGAGACCGACGAAGACGCCAAGCCCCTGCACCTGATCCGCTTCGGCGCCCAGGTGGACGTCAAGGGCGTATTGGCAGGCACTCCCGACAGCGACCAGTGCATCCGCTACCTGTCCAAGTACCTCACGAAGAGCCTCGGCGAAGGTCTCGACAACCCGGCGCAGCGGCACCACATCGCCCGCTTCGTCGAGGCGCTGCGCTACGAGCCGTGCTCACCGACCTGCCCGAACTGGCTCCGGTACGGCGTCCAGCCCAAGGGAGCCAAGCCGGGCATGACTCCGGGCCGGTGCCGCAGCAAGGCCCACAAGCCCGAACACCTCGGCTACGCCGGACGCCGCGTCCTGGTCTCCCGCAAGTGGTCGAACAAGACGCTCGCCGAACACAAGCAGGACCGCCGCACCTGGGTCCTGGAAGCCCTCGGTCAGGCCGACGAGCCGACCGACCCGCACCGCTACGTCTGGCGACCGGTCAGACCGGGAGACCCGGACGTCGCCCCGGCCGGCATGCGTCTGCTGCGCAGCGTCGCAGAACGCCAGCGCTGGCGCGCCCACCTGCGCGAACTCGAAGCCAGAGCCAACGGACAAGATCTTTCGGCAACCGGAGAGGAGGCAGCGTGATGGACAAGCTTCTCAACGTCGAGGAGGCAGCAGAACTCCTCAACACCTCCCCTAGGTTCGTCCGGCGGCTGATCGCCGAACGCCGCATCGAGTTCGTCAAGCTCGGCCGGCCCGTCCGGATACGAGAGTCCGCCCTGATCGCCTACGTCATCGCCGGGACCGTCGAGCCCATGCGGGCGGCCGATGCAACATCGTCAGCAGGGAGGGCTGCCTGATGCCGAACAAGGACGGCCACCGGCGTTTCGGCAACATCCGCAAGCTGCCTTCCGGACGCTTCCAGATCCGCTATCCCGGCCCTGACGGCAGGATGCACACCGGCTCGACGACCTACGCCACCAGGACGGACGCCGACCGGGCGCTCACGCTCATCGAAGCCCAGATGATCTCAGGGGACTGGACGGACCCTGACCACGGCAAGGTGCTCCTCGGCGACTACGCGCGTACGTGGCTCAAGGAGCGTCCCGGCCTACGCCCCAAGACCGTGGAGCTGTACTCATGGCTGCTGGAACGGCACCTCATCCCCGGCCTCGGCGGAGTCGCGGTCGGCAAACTGACCACGCCACTGATCCGCTCCTGGCGGGCCGGCCTCCTCGACAAGGGCGTCTCGGTCTCCACGACCGCGAAGGCATACCGCCTGCTGAGGGCCGTACTGATGACGGCCGTCGAGGAGGACAAGCTGATCGCGCGCAACCCATGCCGCATCAGAGGCGCCGACAACGAGCACACGCAGGAACGCCCAGTCCTGACAGTCACCCAGGTCTTCGAGCTGGCCGACCGGATGGCGGACCGGCGCTTCAAGGCCCTGGTCCTGCTGGCCACGTTCGCCAGCCTGCGCTGGGGAGAAGTGACGGCCCTCCGCCGCAACAACATCGATCTCGAAGCCCGAACCGTGGACGTACGAGAACAGCTCATCGAACTCGACGGCGGCGAAATGCGCCTGGGGCCGCTCAAGTCACGAGCAGGACGCCGAAGGGTGAGCATCCCGGCAGCCATCATCCCCGTACTGACCGAACACCTGGCCACCTACGTCGCCCCACAGGACGACGCCTTCGTCTTCCTCGGCAAGCGCGGGGCCTTCCTCAGGGGTGGCAACTTCCGACGAGAGGCCAAGTGGGCGGAAGCGCTCAAGGAGATGGGCGTACAGGGCCTGCACTTCCACGACCTCCGGCACACCGGCAACACCCTCGCCGCCCAGTCAGGGGCCAGCCTGGCCGACCTCAAGGCACGCATGGGACACGACAGCGACCGCGCGGCGCTGATCTACCAGCACGCCACCCGCGACGCGGACCAGAGAATCGCCGACGCGCTGAGCGCTCGCGTAGAAGCCGAACAAAAGAAGATCGCCAAAGGCTAATGGCACGTTAATGGCACGAACGCCGCTTCTCATGATCAGAGAAGCGGCGTTTTGGCTGGTGGAGCCTAGGAGATTCGAACTCCTGACATCCTGCTTGCAAAGCAGGCGCTCTGCCAACTGAGCTAAGGCCCCTTCGACGAAGATAGCTTACCGGGCCGGGGAAGCCACCCGCGTCGTCCCGAGGTCGTCGCTCAGCACCAGGCCTGGGAAGTCCGCGAGGGAGTCCAGGATGTGCGTGGCGCCGCCCTTGAGCAACCGTTCTCTGCTGTGCACGCCGGTCATCACCCCCGCCACCACGGAGGCACCGGCCCGGCGCCCGCAGAGCATGTCGCTCTCCGAGTCGCCGACGACCGCCACGTGCCGTACGTCCTGCACGCCGAGTCGCAGCACGGCGTGCAGGACCATGTCCGGCCAGGGACGGCCGCGGCCGCCCGCGTCCTCCGGGGAGATGGCCAGGTCGACCTTGTCGTGCCAGCCGAGGACGCCGAGCACGCGGCTGAGCGTGGTACGGCTGAACCCGGTGATCAGGGCGAGCTTGATCCCGGTGCCGCGGAGTTTGTCGAGCACCTCCAGGACCCCGGGCACGGGCTCCAGTCCGGCACGTTCCAGCGCACCCTCGTAGGAGCGCTCGAACGTCAGGTTCGCCGCCTGGGCCTGGGCCTCGTTGCCGGGGAAGATGCCCCGGAAGACATCGATCTTGGGACAGCCCCGGGACCGGTGCACGTGAACCATGGCACGCGCGTACGCTCCGGTCCCGGGCACTATGCCCTGGGTGGCGATCGCCTCGGCGAAGGCGCGCTCGACCATGGCGATGTCACCGACTGTGGTGCCTGCCAGGTCCAGGCACGCCAGCTCGATGGGGACGACGTCACTCATCGCCTCGCCGGTCGGTTAGTTCTCGCTGCCGGTCGCCTCGGTCCAGAGATCGAGCTCGGCGCGGTCGGCCTGCACCTTACGCCAGATCAGCAATCCCCCAAGGGCGACCAGCGCCAGAACGAGCAGCTTCTTCACGGTGTGACCCCACTTCTTCGACGGTCTCACCTGCCGGGGTGAGACCCAACGGTTGACATGCAGCCTAGCAAGGGATGGCTGCGCTCCTTGTGTTGCGCACGAACCTGATGTGCGGCTTGTGCGTAGAACGAGCCTTCAGCTCGGCCTGGATCACCCCTTCGACCTCGGCCAGTATCCATCCCGTCCTGGGCAACATGCCAATCACTTCGGACAACATCCCGATCATGCCAAATATCCGGACGTCCTGCGCGCGCGGCATACCCCCACAGGTACCTTACGTGCCCACCGTCGCCCAGTTCATGAGAATCACGGACGCGTCCGTCATCGGCGTCGCGTTGCCGGGGATGTGACGCGACCTCGGCCGGCGGGCTGCGGTGGGTGTTCAACGCCCACGTCGTGGGCTTCGACGGCTTGCTGCCGCTGGGCGGGGCGGCCGTCCGACCCGTTAGGGGCGCGCGGGGTGTTCGCCACCGGACGGGTTGCGCTGATCGGCGGGTCCATGATCGCCGCCGCAGCTGGGAAGACCTAGATGAAGATCATCAGGAGCTGTGCAGGACGTCGGCGGCGCACCATCACCCCTCCCGGCGATGACGTCCGCCACGTCCGGGGCGTCGGGCGTCGGGCGTCGGGCGTCGGGCGTCACGGCCTACCAGGTCGGCTCGGCTGTCATGACGGGCCGGGGACACCTCGGAGGAGCAGCGTCGAAGGGCCGGCTCCGGCTCACTGACGGTTCCGGACCGTCTTCCCGGGCACCGCGGTGGTGGCCGTCATCGGTGCGACGCACACTGCCACGCTGAGGCCCAAGCCGTCCGTACGCGAAACCGTGAGCTGAATCTCACACCCTCCGAAATACCCTAGGGGGGTACCGTGTTAGAGTATTCGGTAGGAACCTGAACCACGTTGAAGGAGACCGTAATGAGCACCGCCACCTACACCGTCAAGGGCATGACCTGCGGCCACTGCGTGAGCTCGGTGAAGGAGGAGGTCGGCGGCGTGGCCGGCGTCACCGGCGTCGAGGTCGACCTGGCCAGCGGCCGGCTCACCGTGTCCAGCGAGAGCCAGGTCGAGGAGTCCCAGATCGCCTCCGCGGTCGAGGAAGCCGGATACGAGCTGGTCGGGCAGTCATGAACACGGCCGCCAAACTCGGCTCCTACGCCCTGGGGCTCGCCGTCGTCTTCGGCGGGGCCCTGGGCGTGGGCCGGGCGGTCGGCCCGGTGGCCGAGGAGTCGCCGACGCAGAGCCACGCCGCCATGGCGAAGAGCCAGGAGAGCCAGGAGAGCCACGAGGGCCAGGAGAGCCACGAGGGCCAAGATGCCCTGAAGGGCCAAGAGGGCGAGGAGGGCCAGGAGCACGAGGCGCCGGAGCAGGCGTCCAGTGACACCCCCGGGGGGCTGCAAGTGTCGCAGAACGGATACACCCTCAACCCGCTGACCCCGATCGAGACCGGCAAGGCCACCGACTTCCGCTTCGCGGTGACCGGCCCGAACGGCCGTCCGGTGACCGACTACCAGGTCGAGCACGACAAGAAGCTGCACTTCATCGTGGTCTCCCGCGACCTGACGACCTTCCTCCACCTGCATCCGGAGATGACGCCCGACGGCATCTGGTCGGTCGGGCTGACGCTGCCGGAGGCGGGGGCGTACCGGGCCTTCGCCGACTTCGCCCCGACCGGCGGCGAGAAGCTGACGCTCGGCGCCGACGTGCAGGCCGCCGGCGACTACCGGCCGAAGCCGCTGCCCGAGGCGAGCCGCTCCTCGAAGGTCGGCGACTACACTGTGAGCCTCGACGGAGACCTGGTCCCCGGGCGGGCGAGCAAGCTCACCCTCACGGTGAGCAAGGACGGCGAGCCGGTCACCGACCTGCAGCCCTACCTGGGCGCGTACGGCCACCTGGTCGCCCTCCGCGCCGGTGACCTGGCCTACCTGCACGTGCACCCGGAGCAGAGCGAGAAGGCCGGTCCGCAGATCACCTTCTACGCCGAGGTGCCGAGCATCGGCGACTACCGGCTGTTCCTCGACTTCAAGCACGGGGACGAGGTCCGTACCGCGGACTTCACCGTGCGCGCCACGCAGGGCGACGCGGCCGCCGCGGAACCGTCGGCCCCCCACGGCCACTGAACACCGAGACGTTGGGAAAGGAGAGGTGATGTCTTCCCTCACTGAGGAAAAGGCCGTCGAACTCGCGATCGGCGGAATGACGTGCGCGTCCTGCGCCAACCGCATCGAGCGCAAGCTGAACAAGCTTGACGGCGTGACCGCGACGGTCAACTACGCGACGGAGAAGGCGAAGGTCACCTTTCCCGACGGGCTCGACCCCCAGGCGCTGATCAGCGAGGTGGAGAAGGCGGGGTACACCGCCGCGCTCCCGGTCGCCAGGGAGCGGGAAGAGCAGGCCGGGCAGGCCGGGCAGGCCGAGCCCGCCGACGAGCTGCGTCCGCTGCGCGACCGGCTGATCGCCGCCGTCACGCTGAGCGTGCCGGTGATCGCGATGGCGATGGTCCCGGCATTGCAATTCACGAACTGGCAGTGGTTGTCGCTGGTGCTGGCCGCGCCGGTCGTGGTCTACGCGGGCTGGCCCTTCCACAAGGCCGCCTGGACGAACCTGCGCCACGGCGCCGCCACGATGGACACGCTGATCTCCATCGGCACCATCGCCGCGCTCGGCTGGTCGTTGTGGGCGCTGTTCTTCGGCACGGCGGGCACGCCGGGCATGACGCACCCGTTCGAGCTGACCATCGAGCGCACCGACGGCTCGGGCAACATCTACCTGGAGGCCGCGGCGGGGGTGACCGCGTTCATCCTGGCCGGGCGCTACTTCGAGTCGCGTTCCAAGCGGCGGGCGGGGGCCGCGCTGCGGGCCCTGATGGAGCTGGGCGCCAAGGACGTCGAGCTGGCCGACGGGCGGCGGGTGCCGGTCGAGCAGCTCAAGGCGGGCGACACGTTCGTCGTGCGGCCGGGTGAGAAGATCGCGTCCGACGGCGTGATCGAGGAGGGCACCTCCGCGGTCGACGCCTCGATGCTGACCGGCGAGTCCGTGCCCGTCGAGGTGCGTCCCGGCGACGCCGTCACCGGCGCGACCGTCAACGCGGGCGGCCGGCTGGTGGTGCGGGCCACCCGGGTCGGCGCGGACACGCAGCTCGCCCAGATGGCCAAGCTGGTCGAGGACGCTCAGACGGGCAAGGCCGAGGTGCAGCGGCTGGCCGACCGCGTGTCGGGCATCTTCGTGCCGATCGTGATCGCGCTGGCCCTTGGCACGCTGGGCTTCTGGCTCGGCACCGGCAACGGCGCGGGGGCCGCGTTCACCGCCGCGGTGGCCGTGCTGATCATCGCCTGCCCATGCGCGCTCGGCCTGGCCACGCCCACGGCGCTGCTGGTCGGCACCGGCCGGGGCGCACAGCTCGGCATCCTGATCAAGGGCCCCGAGGTGCTGGAGTCCACCCGCCGCATCGACACCATCGTCCTGGACAAGACCGGCACGGTCACCGAGGGCAAGATGACGCTGGTCGGCGTGCACCTGGCCGAGGGCGAGAGCCGTGAGGAGGTGCTGCGGCTGGCCGGCGCCATCGAGCACGCCTCCGAGCACCCGATCGCCCAGGCCATCGCCAGGGAGGCGAACTCCGACGCGACCGTGGAGGACTTCGCCAACGTCGAGGGCCTCGGCGTGCAGGGCATCGTGGACGGGCACGCGGTCCTGGTGGGCCGGCCGAGGCTGCTGGCCGAGTGGTCGCAGCACCTGCCCGCCGACCTGGCGGCCACCCTTGAGGAGGAGCAGGCCAAGGGCCGCACGGTGGTCGCGGCCGGCTGGGACGGCAAGGCCAGGGCGCTGCTGGTGGTGTCCGACGTGGTCAAGGAGACCAGTGCGGAGGCCATCGCCAGGCTGCGCACGCTGGGCCTCACCCCGGTGCTGCTGACCGGCGACAACGAGGCCGTCGCCCGGCAGGTCGCGGACGAGGTCGGCATCGACGAGGTGATCGCCGAGGTGCTGCCCGCCGACAAGGTGGACGTGGTCAAGCGGCTGCAGTCGGAGGGGAAGGTCGTGGCGATGGCCGGCGACGGCGTCAACGACGCGGCCGCGCTCGCCCAGGCCGACCTGGGCCTGGCCATGGGCACCGGCACCGACGCCGCCATCGAGGCGTCCGACC
>NZ_JBEXYK010000103.1:0-20721 GCF_040630865.1 Nonomuraea sp. NPDC005730 | reverse complement strand
CTCGCGGCGGACGCGAGCGCCGCCGCGAGCGCCGGGTAGCGCTCACCGTGGCGCGCCACCAGGTCGGCCAGGACCGGGATCAGTTGTGCCTCGGTGCTGCCTGCCCGCACGCCCTCCGGGGTCACCGTGGTCAGCCCCTGCTGCGCGATGTTGCGGATGTGACCGGTGACGACGACGACCGCGTCCAGCTGCTCGGCACCGTCGAGCCCGGTCTCGGTGAGCGCCTCGACGGCGCACTCCAGCCAGCCGAGCTCGTTGGGCCCGACCGCCCGGTTTCCCACGGTGACCTGCAACAGCCAGGGGTGTGCCTGGTGGACCGCCCAGAACCATCGCGCCCACTCCTCCAGCTTGGACCGCCAGCCACCCTCGCCCAGGGCGGGCGGCTCCCCCAGCGCCACATCGATCATGAAGGCGATCAGTTCGGTCTTGCCGGGGAAGTACCGGTACAGCGACATCTTGGTGAAGTCGAGGTCGGCTGCGACCCGTTGCATGGAGACCGTCGCGAGCCCCTCGGCGTCGGCGATGTCGACGGCCGCCCGCGCGATGCGCTCGGTGCTGAGAGCAGGCTTGGGCCCTCTGGTCGGCCGGCCGGCCGCCCCCCAGAGTAGTTCCAGGGCGCTTGCCTGGTCCCTGTTCCCGAACTCGCCGTCCCTCTTCGCCGCCATCTGAGAACTCCGATTCGCGTTGCGCCGCCCATGAAACTGCGTCTAACGTACACCAAGTGTCCGACGGATACAGTTTTGTGAAAGGTGCCTCCATGCCCATCGTCAGCTCTCGCAAGTGGGGCACGCTGGTCATCGCCTGCCTTGTGGCGGCGATCCCCAATATCGACATGACGGCCCTGAACCTGGCCATCCCCAACCTCAACCACGATGCACCCCTCAGCCACCCAAATCCTGTGGATCGCCGACGCGTACGGCTTCGCCCTGGCCGCCCTGCTGGTCACGATGGGCGGGATCGGCGACCGCATCGGCCACAAGAAGCTGCTGCTCATCGGGACCGTAGGGTTCGCCGCCGCCTCGGCGCTGACCGCGTCCGCCCCGAACGCGGAAATGCTGATCGCCGCGCGGGCACTGCTCGGAGTCGCGGGCGCCACGCTCATGCCGTCGGCGCTGTCCCTCATCCGCCAGGTGTTCACCGAGCCGAAGGAGCGTACATCGGCGATCGGGATCTTCAGCGCGATCGGCGGACTCGCGGTCGGCCTCGGCCCGGTGCTCGGTGGCGCGCTGCTGACCCACTTCTCGTGGCGGGCGGTGTTCCTGATCAACGTCCCGATCATGGCCGTCGCGTTCGTCGCCGGGCTCGTCCTGCTGCCCGAGGCGCGCGGCCTCCGGCCTGGCCGCCTCGACCTGCTCAGCGTGCCCCTGTCCGCCGTCGGCGTGCTGGGCATCGTGTACGGGGTCAAAGAGGCCGCCCAGTACGGCCTGGCCGAGACGCACGTCGTCATCCCCGTCATCGTCGGCGTCGCCGGACTGGTCCTCTTCCCAATGCGGCAGGCCAGGGTGACCGAGCCGCTCCTCGACGTCAGCCTCTTCAGACGCGCCGCGTTCACCGGCTCGATCACCACGAACCTCTTCGCGATGTTCGCCCTGGTCGCCCAGTCGCTGATCTTCTCCCAGTACTTCCAGCTCGTCCTCGGCTGGACGCCGCTGACATCGGGCCTGGCCGGACTGCCGGCCGCACTGGGATCGATGGTCGGCGGAGGCGTCCTCGCGCCCGTCCTGATCAACGCGCTCGGCCGGGCCCGCGCCGTCGCCACCGGCCTGATCGGCGCCGCGGCCGCCTACTCACTGTTCCTGCTGGCCGGCGTGGAGCCGAACTACCCACTGCTGCTGATCCCGATGATCCTTTCCGGCACCGCCATGGGCCTGGCCCTCACCATCACCGGCGACACGGTGCTGGCCGCGGTGCCGAAGGAACGTACCGGCGCCGCCTCGGCCATCTCCGAGACCGCCACCGAACTCGGCGGCGCGCTGGGCATGGCCGTACTCGGCAGCATCCTCAACGCCGTCTACCGCAACACCCTCCAACCGCCCACCGGACTCGATGTCGGCGCCCGCAGAGCGGCCGGCGACTCCCTCGGTGCGGCGATGCAGGTCGCCGGTCAGCTGCCCGGAAGGCTCGCGGGCCAGCTCACCGCCGCCGCCAAGGGCGCTTTCGTGAACGGCATGCACCTCGCCCTGCTCGGCAGCGCCGCTTTCGCCGCCCTGGTGGCGGTGGCGGCCCTCGTCACCCTGCGCCACGTGCCCAAGGTCATCCCCGCGGACGACGACCGCGAACTGGCCACAGCCTCCCACTGACCTCGTACAGAACAGGAAATCCCATGGAAGAGAACGCGATCTCCCGCCGGAACGTCCTCGCGGCCGGTGCCGCGGTCGGAGTGGCCGGCGCCTTGGGGCTGGGCCGCACGCCCCTCGCTCACGCGGAGGGCGGCGGCGCCGCCATCGCGCTGACCCATGTCACCGTGATCGACGCCACCGGCGCCCGCCCCCAGCCGGACATGACAGTGATCGTGCGGAACGGCCGGATCGCCGCGCTCGGCCACGATGTCGTGGTGCCCGAGGGAGCGCAGGTGGTGAACCTCAAGGGGAAGTACGTCATCCCCGGCCTGTTCGACATGCACGTCCACTCCCAGTACCCCGAAGGGATCCTCCCGCAGAGCTACATCGCCACCGGGATCACCTCGGCACGCGACATGATGGGCTTCGACCAACTCCACCAGTGGCGAGACCGGATCGAGGCGGGCAAGCTGCTCGGCCCGCGCTGGACCATCGGCAGCCCCATCCTCGACGGCAAGCCCTCGCTCTGGGACGGCACGCCAGGCGCCGCGTTCGCGCAGATCTCCGGCGCGAAGCAGGGGCGGCGGGAGGTGCGCAAGGCCAAGCGCGGGGGCGCCGACTTCATCAAGATCTACAGCCGGCTCGACCGCGAGAGCTTTCTCGCCATCGCCGACGAGGCCCGCCACCTGCGGCTGCCCGTCTGCGGGCACGCGGCGGACGCCATCCCGATCGTCGAGGCCGCCAAGGCCGGGCAGCGCAGCTTCGAGCACTTCTTCCCTGCGCTGTTCGGCGTCTCCAGCAAGGAGACCGAGGTACGCCGCCTGATCGACGGCATCAAGATCCGGGGCAAGGGCGTCGGGATCCACGACTGGTTCGCCGCGATCCACCCGGCGGATTGGCTGGCCTGCACCACGTACGACCCGCACCGCGCCGCCGACGTCTACGCCCAGCTGAAGGCGGCGGCGCCGCCATGACGCCCACCCTGGTCATGCACCGCGTCACGGACCTGCCCGACGACGTCGTCGCCGACAAGGAGCGGCTTCGCTACCTGCCGCCGGGCACCGAGGAGTCGTGGAAGGCCCAACTGGCGGAGATCTTCACCAAGGGACGTACCCCCGAGCAGGCCGCCCAGCACCGCCGGATCTACCGGCACCGGCTGCGCATCCTCAACGACATGCACCGCGCGGGCGTGCCGATCCTGGCGGGCACTGACGCGCCCGTCATGTACCTGAACCCTGGCTTCGCGCTGCACGACGAGCTGGCCCAGCTGGTGGCGGCCGGGCTCACCCCGATGGCGGCCCTCCAGGCGGCCACCCGGGAGCCGGCCCGCTACCTCGGCTTGGCGGACTCGCTGGGCACCATCCGTAAGGGCTACCTCGCCGACCTGGTGGTCCTGGACGCCAACCCGCTCGACGACATCCGCAACACCCTGCGCATCCACTCCGTGATGACCCGGGGTCGTTACCTCTCCGCCGCCGACCGCGTCCGCCTGCTGGCGAGCATCGAGGCCGCTGCCAAGGCCGTGCCCTCGGGCGGCGGAGCGATCGGGTGCTGCGGCTGACGCCGCGATCGTGAGGGACGGTGGCTGCCACCGTCCGCACCAGAGCTCACATATCGACGATTGCAGCCGGTGGCGATGGTCGGCCCGGGGGTGACACCGAGGCTGATGATCACGCCGGGTTTCTGGGCGGTGATGGCCCGCTCCATTTTCATGGCCCGATGACCACCACGAGGTCGCCGGTGTCGGCCCGGTTCCCGTCGGTCCTGGCGACCATCACCACGGCGGCCTGCATCGAGCCGACCAGCGCGTCCCCCCGGCCGGCAAGTTGCGGTCGACGTCGAAGCCGTCGACGTAATTGACCGCCGGAAGCCGGTCGTGTGCTCTTCTGGACGTCCTGCGAGGAAGGTCTCGCCGACCCGGTGGATCATCGGGTCGACCACGACATCGCCGCCTCCCGACGCCTGGCGTCAACGTCCCAGAGGTAGATGAGCGCGCACAAGGCGCGGAACGGGTGGCTTGCGGAGTTCGGGCTCAGCAAGTCACTGAAAAAGAGCTACACCCAAAGGAAACCCAACCCATGAACAAGCACACGTCACGGCCGAAGGTGGCTCTGATCACCGGCGCGAACAAGGGAATCGGCCGTGCGGTCGCCGAACTGCTGGCCGCGCAGAAAGTGACCGTCCTGGTCGGTGCCCGTGACGCGCGCCGCGGCGAGGAGACCGCTGCGGCGGTCTCCTCGCCACGGGAGGCGACGCACACGCGCTCGAACTGGACGTCACCGACCCCGATAACACGCTTCGGGGTTGCCGCATGTGGCGCCGGAGGTGGCTGAGCTGGCCGCGCTGGCCGACGGGCTGGCGGCTCGGGGGAAGGGCCTTGCGGAGCGCGTGGGAGAAGCGCTGCGGCGTGGAGTGGTGAAGCCGGGCGGTCGGAGGCGTCGCCGCCCACTTACAGCCCTAATATCGGTTTTGTATAATTTCTGGTGTGAGTGTGTGGCGCGGTCCCGACGGCATCCAAATCGAGATCATCACCCTGGGCCGGCGCACCTGCTACCGCGTCACCCAGCTCGTCAACGGCCGCCGCTACCTCTTGGCCACCACCCGCCACATCCACGAGATCGAAGTCCACGTCGCCTGGCCGACCTCGTCGAAGTGATCAACCTCCCCACCCGCTGAACCGCACCGCCACCCCTTCTCGGTTGCGCTGCCCCCTGATTGCCGGGAGTGCTGACCGGAAGCATGTTCGGTTGGTCGAGGAAGTGCAGGTGACATGAGGTTGTCGTACGGGCGAAATCGCCTGAAGAGCGTCTTGGCCCCGCTCGTGGGCTCGTTAGTTGCTGTACTCGTGGTGATGGGCCTCGGCTGGGCCGTGCTGCACCTCTACTTCAGCCCCCAGGTGTCGCGCGTTGACCCGGCCGTGCTCTCGGAGTTACGGGCCATCGGCCAGGTCGTCGGCGAAGACAGCATTGTGGGGCACCAGTGGGAGAACAACTACGTCGAAATGAACGACCTCGTGATCTACCTCGATGGAAACGCGAAAGAGGACGTGGTCACCGAGGCCGCGCATCGGCTGAAGCAGCGCGGCTGGCACGTATCGCGTAGGGAATCATCCGAGATAAGGCTGGAATCGACCAGATGGCCATATGCTCTCGTTACGGTTGAGCAGCTCCAAGATAAGCATATGAGCAGCGAATTGCGCGAGCAGGTCATAAGCACGGGCCTGCACATGAGCCATATGGCCTACATAAGTGTGCAGCCGTAAGCCTGTGACCCAGAACTGAAACGCCGGTCCTTGTGCGGGAAGGATTGGCCATCTACCCACCTCAGAGCTTGGGTATCGCCCTGATTCGACACCAGGCTGGCCCCGCACCGCCAACCCGCACCTGCTCCTCAGCGGGCAGACGGCCGTCATGGACACCCGCCCGCCGATCTCCAGCATGGTGATGAACGACGTCTTCAAGCCCCACGGGCTCAGCGCCTCCAAACTCCGGCAGGACCGTATCCTCGACGAGGCCAAGCACACCGCCGACCCCGTCCACCTCATGCGCGTGTTCGGCATCGGCGCCAGGACGGCCATGAAGTACGTCTACGCCGCCCACCCCGAGAAGCGATCGAGCCTGCCCCGGTAGTGATTCCGCTGGGCGATTCCTGCCCCATCTGGCCCTTCCGGTTCGCATGTTGAGAGACTGATCTTCGTGGCAGAGCTTCCTGGGTTGCGCTCCCCGTCGGAAATGCGGGACTACCTCGTCCTCCAGTTGAACTCGGTATTGCGCTGCCCAGGGATGTATGGCGGAGAAGTGAGCGTTCGACTCGTCCTTGATCACCTGCTCCACCTCGAGCACAGCGACGAAGCCTGGGCCGAAGAACAGCGAGCTCTGGAGCTGCGCGGAGCCTGGACCTCGACCGGCGTGTCCGGGGCTTTCCGGAACTTGATCCCTGGTCCATATGAATCCGGGATGGCCGCTGTCTACTCGGAGTTCGCCCGCGCCCGCGGCTGGCTGGAGGCTGACCGAACGTTGACAAGTGCTGAGTACGACCAGATGCGAACCCAGATCCCCACCTGGGCCACACGCGACCGCTCGCTCAGCGAGGTGATCAACACCTTCGGGCCACCTTCCGTGCTGCTGGGCAGCAACAACCCCTACTACGGCAAGACCCTCGGCTACCTCACCGAACCCACAGAAATCCCGATGATCTTCTTTCATCTGTGGAACGGCGTTGATCCAGATGCCGAGTCGACCTGGCCTCCTCGCTACGACGAAGCCGTCCTCCTGGCGGTCCGCTACGGTCCGGGCGACTTCAAAACCGGCTTCACCTTCACCCCGGAAGGCAAGAAGCGCCGTCCCACCGGCATCTGACCCAGAACGCCGCCGCCAGCCACCCAGCTCCGAACCCGCACCACCAAGTACCCTCAACACCACATCGGCGTGTGAGTTCCCGTATGTCCACTGCCAGGAATCGACGAACCCACGCGCTTCAGGGATTCGGCGGCATCGCCTACCAGTACATCTCCGACACCTACGTGGCGCTGTTCTTCCGGTTCATCCCGTGCGGGGTGTGGGAGGCGGTGCACCTGATCGAGGGGCTGCTGGCCAACGACTCCGACATCCAGCTCTCCACCGTGCACCCGACACCCAGGGCCAGAACTTCCCGGTCTTCGCCCTGGCCACGTTGTTCGGTTTCGACCTGATGCCACGCATCCGCAACTTCAAGGACCTGATCTTCTTCCGCGCCTCCGAGAAGATCGCCTATCCGCACATCGACCAGCTGTTCGGCGAGAGCGGCCGCAACGTGATCGACTGTAAGCTGATCGACAAGCACTGGGCCGACCTGATGCGGGTGGCGATCTCGATCAGCGAGGGCCGCCTGTCCTCGGCCACGTTGATGCGGCGCCTGCGGTCCAACTCCCGCAAGAACCGCATCTACAAGGCCTTCCGCGAGGTCGGCCGCAGCGTACCTACCGTCGCCCTGCTGCGCTTTCTGGCCGACCCGGCGCTACGGGCGTTGGTCACCGCGGCGACCAACAAAGTCGAGTCCTACAACGGCTTCTCCAAGTGGCTCGGCTTCGGCGGGGTGCTGGCCGACAACGCCGAGGGCTGGAGCATCACCGCCGACCAGCTCGGCCAGATTGCCCCCTACCTGCGGGCCCACATCAGCCGCTTTGGTGCGTACGCCACTGACGAACTCCATCACCGGCCAGACCCGTTCGACCCCCTGCTCAAAGAGGTCGACTTCACCGACGTCGAGCTGGCTGCCTGATCAAAAGGGCGGTGGTGCCAGTGCCGAGAGCGCTCGGCTGAGCGTCGGTGTTCTCGGCTCCGCAGCGTGTGACGGCAACTTGTTGATCGTTTCAGCCATGGTTCCCTTGTCCAGACATGGCCGGACAAGGGTGTGCGCTCGAAGGCCGCAGCCTGGTCAAGCCTCTCTGCCGGACCGACTCGACCAGGCAGGATGGGCCGTCAGTCGTCGATGGCCTGGTAGAGCGTGGTCCAGAGGTCGTGGATGGCCCGCGGCGAATCCGGGGTGGACATGCCGGTCTGGGTGAGCAGGATGCCGACGAGCTGGTGGTGCGGGTCGGCGTAGGCGGTGGTGCCGCTGCCGCCGTCCCAGCCGAACTGGCCGATCGGGGCGTAGTCGCCGCGGTAGGTGCGCACCGCCATCCCGAATCCCCAGCCGCCGTGCCGCCCCTTGTTGGTCAGGGCGGCACGGAGAGCAGATCAAAGGGGGTCTGTGGCGCGGTCACTTGGAACTGGGCGGGCACATTTCCGCTTCCATTTCCTCGGTGAGGACGCTGAACGACTTGCCCCAGTCGCCGTTGATGTTGGTGACGAGCATGTGCTTGCCGTCCCGGGTACCCATAGCGGAGGTCCAGGAGCCGTGGATCCGACCCCCGTTTCCCCACACTGTCACCCCGCAGGACAGCTTCTGGGAGAAGATGCCCAGGCCGTAGGTGGTGTTGTCGATCCATGGCACGCCCCCCTTGGTGGAGACAGTGGTGAACATCTCCTTCTGCTGCGCGGGCGGCAGCAGCCGACCGCTCAGCACTGCCTTGTAGAACGTGTGCAGGTCGCCCAGGGTCGAGACGATGCTGCCGACGGCGAACGCCCAGGAGGCGTTCATGTCGGTGAGGTCGTAGGTTTTCTGGTCGGGGTCACCCAGCGGGAACTTGACGTAGTGCTGTCCGTGCGGTTGGGGCAGCTTTATGTCTTGGCCCGGCACGTACGTCTTGGTCAGGCCGAGCGGACGGATGATTCGCCGCGTGACCTCCCCGGCGTAGGACTTGCCGGTGACCTTCTCGATGATCATTCCGGCGAGCGTGTAGTTGGTGTTGGAGTAGCCCCAGCTCTTACCGGGCGCGAAGGAGGGCGGATTGCCCATGGCGATCTTCACCAGTTCCTCGGAACGGTAGCTGTCGAAGCGGCCCTTGAGGAAGGCGGGTGTCCACTGCTTGGTCGCCAGTTTCTCGTCCGAGGTGTAAGGGAAGATGCCGCTGGTCTGGTTGAGCAGCTGCCTGATGGTGATTTTGCTGCCGTCGTGTCCGTTGCCCTGCACCACGCCGGGCAGCCACTTGTCCACGGTGTCGTCGAGGCTGAGCCGGCCTTCGGCCGCGAGCTTCAGCACCACGAGCGCGGTGAACGTCTTGGTGACACTGCCGGCGCGGAAATAGTCCTGCTGGCGGCGCTTGCGTCCGGTTTCGGTGTTGGCCACGCCTACGGCACTGAACCACTTCTGGCGGCCGTCGCGGATGTCGGCCATGATGCCCGGCATGCCGTCGTCGGTGACGGCGTGTTCAAGCACCTGCTGGACCGCGGCGTGGTCGTTGGCCCCGTCGGCGGCCACCGCCGACGACGCACCGGCGGTCACAGTAACCGCGGCGGCGAGCAGGCTGGCAGCGGTGCGGAGAGCCTTCTTCATGGTCAATCGCCTTCTTTCAAATGGAGTGCTAGTTGGTGACCCGGTGGAGCAGGATGTCGCCCTGGGCGACGTGGGCGTGGAGCTCGACAGCGTTGCCGCCGGCCACCTCGGGGAGGTCGCCCAGGCTGTCGCGGACCCTGCCGCGCGTGGTTTTGGCGTCCAGCAGGACGGCGGTGCCGTCCGGGATCCCAACGTTGATCGTCCCGGCGCCGACGTCCAGATCGGCGCGCCCGCGCGCCATCGCGCCGATCTGAACGGCGCCTTGCTCGACGGTCACGCGCAGGCCGACTTCTGCCCGGTCCACCGTGACGTTCCCGGCGCCGTTGCCGATCACTGTGGTGCCGAAACTCTCGCCGACCTTGATCTGGCCGTGGGCGGTGGTGAGGTCGGCGGGGCCACCGCAGGTGGCCACGGTGATGTCGCCGTGGCCGATGGACAGGCGCAGCTCGCCGGTATGGTCGAGGTGGATGTGGCCCTGGGAGAGGCGGGCCCGTACCTCCCCCAGGCGGCCCTGGCCGTTCAGGAGGCCGTCGCGGACGCTGATGTCGAGCGCCGAGCCGCTGGGCAGCTCGACCGCGACCGTGATGCGGCCGGGCAGGGATCGGATGCTCGAGCGGTCCTTGACCGTAAGGCGGCCGGCTGCGTAGGTGACGCGGGTGCGTTCGGCGGCTGAGACGTCGGTGGCGTCGGCCGGATCGGCCGGCCGTACCTCGACGGTGGTGTCGGTGCGCTGGGTCGCGCTGATGCGGATGTCGGCCTCAGTGAGCGAGACGACGGCGGTGATCGGCTGCGGTGTGTCAAAGATATTCATCGATGTTCTTCCTTCAGAGCGTGCTCTACGCACCGATGGAGATGCCGAACTCCGCTTCGATGACCTTGAACATGGGGTCCCAGGACTTCCACTCGGTGTTGGTGTGGACGGCGACGGTGTGCCGGCCGTCGGGTGTGCCGACCGCGAAGAAATAGGAGCCCCAGACGCTGCCACCGACGCCGCGCAGTGTCCGGCCGCCGGTCGCCTGCTCGTCGAACTCGAACATGCCAAGGCCGTAGCGGGCGTGCGGCATCCAGTAGCCGCCCTCGGTGGAGACCGTGGTCCACATCTGCCGGTGCTGTGCGGGCGGCAGCAGGCTGCCGGTGGTCATCGCGTTGAAGAAGCGGATCATGTCCGTCGTAGTGGAGACGACGTTGCCGGCCGCGTAGCCCAGGGAGAAGTTGAGCTCGGTGACGTCCAGAGGCGGCAGGCCGGGCTCCTCCATCAGCGATTCCCAGTTCTCCGGGGTGACCGCGGCCGGGTCGGCGCCGTCCTTGAGGAACTGGTGGGAGTAGCCTCGCGGGTGCGGACTGGGGTAACCGGTCTCGGTGGTGGGGCGCACGCGGGTGTGGGTCAGGCCGAGCGGCTGGACGACCCGGCGGTCGACCTCGTCGGCGTAGCTGTTGCCGGTGACCTTCTCGATGATCGCGCCGGCGATGTAGAAGCCGCCGTTGGCGTACTCGAAGCGTTCGCCGGGCTCACCGACCGGCGGCTGGGACACCGCCACCCGCAGCAGTTCCTCGGTGCTGAAGGTGTCGAAGCGATGCCGGTCGAACCCGGAGCGGGTGGCGTAGCGGTGGCTGACCTCCGGGGCCAGGCCGGTGGCGAACAGACCACTGGTGTTGCTGAGCAGGTGCCTGATGGTGATCTTGTCGCCGTCGTAGCCGCCTGCGTCCAGCACGCCGGCAGGTGGGCGTTGACCGTGTCGTCGAGGCTGAGGCCGGCCTCGGCCTCGAGGGCCAGAAGCGTCGCGGACGTGAAGGCCTTGCCGCTGCTGCCGGCATGAAAGTACTCGCCCGGCACGCGCGGGGAGCCGGTTGTGATGTCGGCCACGCCCGCGGTGCCGAACCAGGTTCGGTCGCCGTCCTTGACCTCGGCGACGATGCCGGGAATGCCGACCTCGGCCACCGACCAGTCGAGCACCTGCTGCACGTTCTCGTGGGCTGCCATTGCACTGCCTTTCGGACGTTTCTTCCGTACGTCCTCCACGATGTCCACCGGCGCTTACATGCGTCTTAGAACGCTCTCTCAGCCGGTATGGCGCCACTTTCAAACGGCACGTGCGCGTCTTTGTGCTCATAGCCTTTGTGCATGCGGATGGAGTTGCTGGGACCGGTCCGGGCCTGTGCCGACGATGGCACGCCGATCGAGGTCGGTGGCGTCATGGTCCGAGCGCTGCTGGCCCGGCTGGCTCTGGCCGCGGGTCAGAGCCTCTCCGAGTTGGCGGTCGATGCGAAGGCGCCCCAGGGTGGCGGTCAGACCCCTGACGGCGCTTGACGGGTGAGCTCGTCGAGAGGGCGAGGGTGACCGCCGATGGGAGTTTTCGACGCCTTCACCGAAGGAAGCCGGTGACCAGCAAGGAGGGATGGCGAGCGTTCGTCGCCGAGCACCCGCTGCCCCCCGGTGCTGCCGCGCTTACCGTGGAGAAGGCGGCGCACCTGCTGTGACGGGCTGGGCTCCGGCGACATTCTCGTGTCCGTGGACGCGACCCCGGCTCGTCCGGCCGCCCCGCCAAAAGCGGGCATGAAGTGGCAGCCCTTGACGGGCTGAGAGTCTCAGCGAAATGACGATGCCGCACGTCCACCGACGTGCGGCGCTTCCGCCACGCTCAAGGAGCAATGCTGATGACTGGCAACGAGCTACCGCCGGCCGAGATCTGGGAACGCGTCGCCATGCTGATGGCCAGAAGCCTTCCCCACAGCTTCAACCCCGAAAAGTTCCTGGCCACCTGGACGGCGAACCCACGCGCCGGACTCGTGCAGATGAGCCACGACGTTCGCTGGACCCGCCCGCGGCTCCAGCACGTCGGGCCCGAAGAGTGGAAGACGGTTGGCGAGCCCAGGCATGGCACCCGCGGACGGAGGTACACCGCCCTGCCCACCGATGAGGACCTGTGCAGTGGCCTGCCGGCCCGGCTCGACGCAGGGACGCAGGCGCCACCCGCACGGCCGATGACGCTGCGCGAGCAGGAGCAGTTCTGGCGCGGCACGTACGCGGTCGACCCTGTCAAGGCGAGTTCGCAGACGAGCCAGACGATCACCTGCAAGACGCCGCTGTCCGCTCACAGGGTGGCGAGTGAAGAGATCGCCCGCCTCGTTGGCCACTCGTCAACGCATGTGACCGAGACCGTGTACCGGCAGGAGATCCGACCAGCGCTGACAGACGGCGCCGTGGTCATGGACAAGATCTTCAAGTCGCGAGCCGGGTAGAGCAGTGGCTCCCCGTTTGGCTCCCTAAGATCCGAAAAGGGGCACCAGAGAAACTCTGATACCCCTTCCGACCAGCTAAAACCTGGTCGGGACGACAGGATTTGAACCTGCGACCCCTTGACCCCCAGAACGTGAGAGTAGGCGTTTCCGCACGTCAAGCGCCCCCCTGCACTGAGCTCGACATTCGCCGACCTGCATGTTGTCTCGCGAACGGCATAGCGTGTGGTCCCAAACTGGTCCCAAGAAATCACGCCTCAACCTGTCCCGTGCGGGCCCACCAGGCGAGAGCGAACAGGATGCAGCGATTGACGGACGGTCACTCTGAGCCCTGCCAAAGGCCAAAGGCCAAAGGTAAGCCTCCAGAGGCCTCACCCGGCTCTCGCCGCAACGTCATGTCCCTGCCGTTTCCGGACGGCGGGCTCCCACGCGGATCGAAACGCACCTACATCAGGCCGGCACCGGTGCGCTCTTCAGCAGGTCGTCGACCTTACATGGAGTGCGGTTACGAGGGGGTCCAGTTTGTCGGTCACAACCCGGGAATGGACATCATCGTCTGTCCCCGCATCCAAGCCTTGGACTTTTTCGTCTGCTTGGTGGCCCGGCCAGCGTCTGCGCAGATGATCGCGGACTGCGTCACTCCGCATCATGCGACGTCGAGCGACAGCAGAGGCTGGTGCCGCACACCACGCAGCGCGGGTCTGTCCAGTGAACGGTGTGATTCGATCTTGATTAGTTCTATCGGGTGGTCAAGGTCAGGCGGTCTTCGAAGGTGATGGCGAAGGCGTTCAGAGCGGCTTTCCAGCGGGTGATCCAGCGTTTGCGGCCCTTGCCGGTCGGGTCCAGGCTCATGATGGCCATGTAGACGCACTTGAGCGCGGCCTGCTCGTTCGGGAAGTGGCCGCGGGCCTTGACCGCCCGCCGGATGCGGGCGTTGACCGACTCGATGGCGTTGGTCGAGCAGATCACCCGGCGGATCTCGGTGTCGAAGTTGAGGAAGGGCACGAACTCGGCCCAGGCTTCCTCCCACAACTTCACGATCGCCGGATACCTGCCGCCCCAGAGCTCAGCGAACTCGTAGAAGCGCTCGAGCGCGGCGGCCTCGGTCGGAGCGGTGTAGACGGGCTTGAGGGCCTTGGCGATGGCATCCCAGTGCTGGCGAGCGGCGTACCGGAACGATGCACGCAGCAGGTGAACGACGCACGTCTGCACGACGGCCTGCGGCCAGACCTGTTCGATGGCCTGCGGCAGGCCCTTGAGACCGTCGCAGACCACCATCAGCGCATCGCCGACGCCGCGGTTCTTGATCTCGGTCAGCACATGCAGCCAGAACTTGGCCCCCTCGCCGCCGTCGCCGGCCCACAGCCCGAGGATGTCGCGCTCGCCGTCGACGGTGACGGCCAGCGCCACGTAAATCGGCCGGTTGGCGACCTGGCCCTCGCGCAGCTTGACGTGGATGGCGTCGATGAAGATCACCGGGTAGACGGGGTCGAGCGGCCGGTTCTGCCACTCGGCCATCCCCTCCAGCACCTTGTCGGTGATGGTGGAGATGGTCTGCTTGGACACCTCGGCCCCGTAGACCTCGGCCAGGTGCGCGGAGATCTCGCCGGTGGTCAGGCCCTTGGCGGCCAGCGAGATGACCATCTCATCGACCCCGGACAGCCGCCGCTGCCGCTTGCGCACGATCTTCGGCTCGAAGCTACCGTCCCGATCGCGCGGCACGGTGATCTCCACCGGCCCGACATCGGTGATGACGGTCTTGGACCGGCTGCCGTTGCGCATGTTGCCGCTGTCATTACCGGAGCGTTCGTGCTTGTCGTAGCCGAGATGGTCGGTGATCTCGCCCTCCAGCGCGGACTCCAGCACCAGCTTGGTCAGCCGGCCCAGCAGTCCGTTCTCACCGACCAGCTCCATGCCCTCGGCGCGGGCCTGGTCCACCAGCCGGGCCACCAGTTCCCGATCCGTCGATTCCTCCGGCTTCTTGCGCGCCACCGTGGCGTCCTCCAGGTCGATCTCCGTCGATGCCTGGATCACAGTACTCATCAGGTGCGTCCTCCATGATCAGGAGTCACACCGTTCTTTGTACAGTCCCGCCGCGTACCCAACCTCACGGGACAGAACAGCTAGCCGCGCCTCCGAGAGGGGACCGCCCGAGATCAGGGCCGGGGCTCGTGCGGGTCAGCGGCCGCGGCGGCCCAGTACTGGCCGATGCTCTCCTCCATCAGGCGGGCGGCGAACACGGCGTCGTCCGCGCCCTGTCCGCGCCGCAGGCCGTGCTCGGCCACCGCCAGCGCCTGCCGTTCGAGCTCGTCGGACTGCCCGCCGCCGTAGTAGGCGACGAACTCCTCCGGCACGTCGAGCCCGGTCTTGGGCAGGCGGGCGAGCATCTCGTCGCTGTCGGGGAAGTAGCGGACCATGTCCCAGTACAGGGCGAGCGCGGCGTCGGCCTGGGTGCCGAGGAAGCCGAGCCAGCCCCACGTCCCGGCGACCTGGTAGGCGGCGGGGTCGGCCGGCCAGCGGTGCAGGCGTTCCTCGTCGAGGTCCAGGGCGGCCATCACCTTGCGCAGCTTGGGCCGGGCCCGGTGGATCAGGCCGAGCATGCCGTCGAAGAACTCGACCGCGAGTGGGTGGGGGTCGCGGGCGATCAGCGTGGCGAACGCCGTGATCTCGGCCTGGTGGCACTTGTGGGTCACGCCCACGAGCTGCCTGACGTGGTCCATCGTGAGCGTCCCGGCGTCCATGCGTTCGAGGAACCGGTTGCGTACGGGGTTGTCGTCCCGCATCTGCCGCAGCCGCCGTACGGCCTGGCCCGCCAGGGGGGTCGACTCGAAGTCGGTGTACATGGTTCTCCCGTCGTCGATGGGACGTGCGTCCGCCTCCCCTTCTGCCAACCCGGCCTGACGTGCGGCTGATCGTGCTGTGACAGGGCTCTGACGTGCGCGGCGGTCGCCGTGTGCCCCCACGGAGGGCCGGGTAGGGGCGGGCGCCCGGCCCGCGGAGTCCAGCGGGCACACGATCACGCGAGCAGCCGCTCACGCGACCACCTGACCAGTCGAACGGGAGCTCCCAGTGACACGACGACCGCAGGAAGGGATGGAGGCGTTCCTGGCCGAGGTGGGCGGCGACGCCTCTCCGGGACTGCCCGGTACGACCGTGGAACGGCCGGTCCCCGTTCCGCCGAACGCGGCGCGGGAGCCGGCGGTCCTTCTCGTGGCGGGCCTCGCCGCGCTGCTGTCCCTGTACGGCGCGGACGGCGGCGTGCGGCTCGCCCTGCACCGCCCCGGCGACGGCTCGGCCCGGACGGTCGAGGTGCGGGTGGGGGTGGACGTCCCGTTCTCCCTGCTGTGCCGGGAGGTGGCGCAGTGCCCCGCGCTCTCCCCGCCGCCGGACACCCTCACGGTACGGACGGCCGGTCCCGGCCGGGACGCACCGGGCCCGCTGCACGTGCGCCTGGCTCTGGAGGACGGCCGGCCACGGGCATGGCTGGGCGTGTCCGGCCCCCGCCCGGCCGTGGAACGCGTCGGACAGCTGGCCGGCTACCTGGGCGCGCTGCTGGACACGGTGGCGGGATCGCCGGACCGGCGGCTGGGCGACCTCGACCTCGTGACACCCCCGGATCCGCAACCGGCGGGGCGGCAGGCGTCCGGGGGGACCCTCCAAGGTCTCGTCCGGGCACGGGCGGAGGCGCAGCCGGACGCGGTGGCGGTCGTCGGGGGCGGCGAGCGCGTCACGTACGGCGAGCTGTGGCGACGGGCCACCCGGATCGCGGGCGGTCTGGCCGCGATGGGGGTCCGGCCGGGAGATCCCGTCGCGCTCAGGCTGCCGCCCGCGCCCGCCACTGTGGAGGCCATCCTCGGCACGCTCCTGGCGGGCGCCTGGTACGTCCCGATCGATCCCCGCCATCCTGGCTCGCGGGCCTCGTTCATCCTCCTGGACAGCCGTAGCCGGCTCCTGGTCGAGGAGACCCCGTCAGGGGACAGCGCCGTCACGCTGGACGCCGTCCGGGCGGCGGCCGGGCCGTCCGGCGCCGGGAACGGCCCGCTTCCGGAGCTCCCGGGATCGTCGCCCGCCTACTGCCTGTACACCTCGGGCACGACGGGGCAGCCGAAGGGCGTCCTGGTCACCCACGCCAACGTGGTGGCCCGGATCTCGGGCCCGCACTTCCCCTTCGGCTTCTCGCCGCACGACGTGTGGGCGCAGTTCCACTCCTGCGCCTTCGACCTGTCGGTCTGGGAAATCTTCTGCTGCCTGGCCACCGGCGGCCGGCTGGTCGTCCTGCCGGACGGGGACGTCCAGAACCCCTGGGCGCTGCGCGAGACGCTGCTGCGCGAGCGCGTCACGGTCCTCAACCAGACGCCGTCGGCGTTCGCCCGGCTCGTCGCCGTGGACGACGCCGACCCCGTGCCGTTGCCGGACCTGAGGTACGTGCTGTTCGGCGGCGAGCGGCTGGACCCGCCCCGGTTGCGCGACTGGCGCCGCCGCCATCAGGGCGTCCGGCTGGTCAACCTGTACGGGATCACCGAGGCCACCGTCCACGCCACGGTCCACGAGGTGACCGCCGAGGACTGCGAGCGGGACGTCAGCCCGATCGGCCGCCCCCTCCCGCACACCAGCGTGCACCTGGTGGACCCGCGTACGGGACGGCGGCTCGTCCCGGAGGGCGCGACCGGCGAGATGTGGCTCGGCGGCGCGGGCGTCGCCGCCGGGTACCTGCGCCGGCCGGAGCTCGACCGGGAACGGTTCGTGCGGGACGCGTTCGGTGCGGACGTGCTCCTGCGGACCGGTGACCTGGCCCGCCTCGGCCCCGGCGGCGGCCTGCTCTACCTGCGCCGCATGGACGACCAGTTCCAGTGGCACGGTTACCGGATCGAACCGGGCGAGATCACCGCCCGGCTCCGCGAGCACCCCGGCGTCGGTGACGCGGCCGTGCTGCTGGAGGGCGGCTCCGAGGGCAGGATCGTGGCCTACCTGGTGCTCTCGGGCGCGCCGCCGGCGCCCGACGAGCTGAGCGGCCACCTGGCCGAACGGCTGCCGCCCTACATGATCCCGCACGCCTACGCCACCGTGCCCGGCCTGCCCTTGACCGTCAACGGCAAGCTCGACGTCCAGGCGCTCGCCGAGACCGCCGCCGACCTGCGCAAGGCGGGCGCGGACGAGGCGCCGGCCTCGGCCACCCAGCGGCAGATCCACCTGGCCGACCGCCTGCTGCCCGGTTCCTACCAGGAGACCGTCGCCTGGCGGGCGGCCGGGCGGCTGGACGACGGCGCGCTACGCCGGGCCGCGGCCGAGCTGACCGGGCGGCACGAGATCCTGCGCACCCGCTTCCACGTCGGCGAGCACGGACTGCGCCGGCTCGTCGGCGAACCCTGGCAGCCGGACGTGGACGTGCGGGAGATCCGGGCGCGGGAGGTGTCCGAGGACGACGTCGCGCGATGGGCGGCCGGGGCTCCCGCGCTGGACCCGGCCGCGGGACGGCTGCTGCACCTGGCCGTCCTGCGCCCTGCCGCCGGGGACGACGTGCTGGTGCTGCGCCAGCATCACCTGGTCACCGACGGGGGCTCGGTGCGCGTCCTCGTGCGCGACCTCGGCCGCTGCTACGCCGCCGCGCTGGCGGGCGGCGCACCGCCGCCATGGGAGGGGCCCCAGTTCCGCGACGTCGCGGCGGCCGAACTCGCCGGGGACGACGAGGCCGCGCTCGCCCGTGCCGAACGGCGTCTCGCCGGAGCGCCGGGCACGATCCTGCGGCCGTCCGCACATCCCGGCGAGGAGCCCGTCACGGTCCCGCTGCCGCCGGTGCGGCGTGAGGAGCTGCGCGCCGCCGGGCGGCGGTTGCGGGCGACCCCGTTCACGGTGGTGGCCGGGGCCGTGGCCGCCGCTCTGCACCGCTGGACCGGACGCGACGACGTCACCTTCGGCGTGCCCGCCGAGAACCGGGCCGATCCCGCGCTCGCCCAGGCCGTCGGGCCGTGCGTCAACCTGGTGGTCCTGCGTTCCCGCGCCGAGCCGGCCGGCACGCCGGACGAGCTGGTCGCCATCCTGCGTGGCCAGCTCGCCGAAGCACTCGACGACCAGCACGTGCCCTACGAGCGGGTCGTGGCCCGGCTGCGTCCGGCCCGGCGGCTGGACGCGGCGCCGTACTGCGAAGTCCTGCTCGCCTTCGAGACCGGCGACGCCGGCGAGCCGACCGAGCTGGGCGGGCGCCCGTTGACCAGGATGCGCTTTCCGGAGATTCGGCCGCACGCCGCCCACCCTGTCATGATCACGGTCTGGGCTGCCGCGGACGGCGGCCTGGAAGGGACGGTCACCTGCCGGGGCGGCCTGCTGGACGAAGGCGAGGCGGCCCACCTCGCCCGGCTGATCGCCGCGGCCCTGGACGACCTCGCCCGGGGCCGGACCACGCCGCTGAGATCCGGCGGCCCGCCGGCGGCCGCCCCGCCCCGGGAGGACGCGGAAGGCCCCGTCCGCCCGGCCGGGCGGGCGGCGGCGCTGGAGGAGCACGTCCTGGGCGTGTGGCGCGAGGTGCTGCGCCGGCCGGTGATCGGCGTGGACGACAACTTCTTCGAGGCCGGCGGCGACTCCAGCCTGCTCACCCGCGTCCAGGTACGGCTGGAGGACGAGCTCGGCGCCGAGGTGCCCGTGACGGTGCTCTTCGCCTGCCCGACCGTGCGTTCCCTGGCCGCCCGCCTGGCCGCGGACGGCGTGGCGGCGGCCGTGGAAGGAGGCGGGCATGTCTGACCTGATCGCCATCGTGGGCATGGCCTGCCGCTTCCCCGGCGCGGCGGACGTGCGGCGGTTCTGGCACAACCTGCGCGCCGGCGCCGACACGATCGAGCGCCGCCCGAGCCCGCGCGGCGGCGCGGACCCGTCCGGCGAGGGGTTCGTCGCGGCGTACGGCGTCATGCCGGGGGCGGGCCTCTTCGACTGGCGCTTCTTCGGCTACAGCCGGGCCGAGGCGGCGTCCATCGATCCGCAGCAGCGGGTGTTCCTGGAGACGGCCTCGCTCGCGCTCAACGACGCCGCCCTCGACCCGGCCCGCTTCGACGGCGCCATCGGCGTCTTCGGCGGCTGCGACCCTCCGCTGATCAAGGAGGGCGCTCCGGAGACCGCCTGGGACAAGGACATGCTGGCCACCCGGGTCGCCTACAAGCTCGGCCTGCGCGGGCCCGCGATCACGGTGCAGTCGGCGTGCTCGACCTCGCTGCTGGCCGTGCACCTCGCGTGCCGCAGCCTGCGTGACGGCGAGTGCGACGTGGCCTTGGCCGGGGGCGTGCGCATCGGCGTCCACCCGGAGGGCGGCTACCGGCACGTCGAGGGCGACGTGCTCTCGCCCGACGGCTACTGCCGGCCCTTCGACGCCGGGGCCCGCGGCACCGTGCCCGCCGACGGTGTGGGCGTTGTGGTGCTGAGGCGGCTGGAGGACGCCCTGCGCGAGCGGCACGAGATCGTCGCGGTCGTCCGCGGGTCGGCGGTCAACAACGACGGCGCCCGCAAGGTGGGCTTCACCGCGCCGTCCGTGCAGGGGCAGCGGGACGTGACGTCGCGCGCCCTCGACGCGGCGGGCGTCGATGCGGCCGAGGTGTCCTACGTCGAGGCGCACGGCACCGGCACGCGGCTCGGCGACCCCGTCGAAGTGGCGGCCCTGACCGAGGCGTTCCGCGCGCACACCGGGCGGGCCGGGTTCTGCGGCCTCGGCTCGGTCAAGGGCAACATAGGGCACGCGGGCGCGGCGAGCGGCGTCGCGGGCCTCATCAAGACCGCGCTGATGCTCCGGCACGAGGAGATCGTCCCGAGCGCGCACTTCGAGCGCCCCAACCCCGACCTGGGCCTGGACGGCGGCCCCTTTCACGTCGTGACGGAGCGGCGGCCGTGGCCCGGCCCCGCGCTGGCCGGGGTGAGCTCGCTCGGCATGGGCGGGACCAACGTCCACGTCGTGCTCGCCTCGCCGCCAGCGCCGGCGGCGAGCACGCCCCGCCCCGGGCCGCGGGTCCTGTGCCTGTCGGCGCACAGCGGGCCCTCCCTGTCCGCCTACCGCAAAGACTTCGCCGACCGGCTCGGCGCCGCAGACGCTCCCTCGTTGCCGGACGCCGCCCGCACGCTGAGCCGCGGCCGCCGGGAACTGCCCCTGCGGCGGGCGGTGGTGGCGCAGACACCGGAGGCGGCCGCCCGCGAGCTGGCCAGGGAGACCACTCCGCTGCGGGCGCGGGACGCCGGGCGAGATCGGGGTAATGGGTCAGCCGTTATGCCGTCGTCTCCGCCACCACACGGGCGCGCGCGGATAGCCACCGTCGTC
>NZ_JBEXYK010000102.1:0-21483 GCF_040630865.1 Nonomuraea sp. NPDC005730 | reverse complement strand
GCAACCCGCTACGACAAACTCGCAGTCCGCTACGAAGCCGTCATCGTCATCGCCGCGATCAACCAGTGGCTCAACGCCTTATGAAACAGGACCTAAGCCATTCCAGGAACCGGGCAGAACCGGAAATTCTTAGTGGTCAAGGGCTACCGGGCGGCTGGGGCCACGCTCGGGAGGAGGACGCCGTCACCGACCCGGACGAGGAGTACGACCCGGCCGAGGACAGAAAGGCCTGATGCCCTCATGGCGCGCCACATCCACACCGACCCTGCGACAGTGGCCGGTGACACAGGCACTGACGCGACACGGAGGTCAGCGATGAACGCCACGCCGATCAACCTCACCGCGGGGCAGCACAAGCTCCTGATGCGCATCCGGGACCGCACGGTGATCACTGGCGACGTGAACACCTTGTGGGGCGACCTGACAAAGCGCGCGGTCTTCGCCCGGCTGGCAGAACTGGGGCTGATTCGCGACGAGCGGGACGATCTCGCGAACGGATACCGCTGGCACATCACCGACGCGGGCCGGGCAGTGCTCGACCAGATCGCGGAAGCCAAGCGTGCGGGCCGGCCTGCCCGGACGGGATCGGCGACCACCACCGGCACACCCCGCCCTCCTGCCGCCCACTCCCGGTCTACCGGATAGGCGTCGACTGGGGATACCTGCGCGGCCAGCACGTGACCCTGGTCGGGACCAGCCACACCATCACTGGATACGTCCTGCCGGACCAGCCGGCCCTCGCCCCCCCCGCGCCTACTAGGCCCTCCGCTCGGGTTCGTGCGATGAGCCCCAAAGTAGTGGCGTTGCCTCAGGTCAAAGAGGTCCGATGAGGAGCTGACTCACACCTCGTAACGGGGTGCCGCCAGGACCGGAATCGCCTACGCGGATCTTTTCCGGCGCTCTTCCCGCCCGTCCGCCCCTCCTCCCGAGCTGCGACCGCCGCGTTCGATGTGGTGGTGGGCTCTTCCTGCGGCGCTGCTGGTCGGGGGCCGCGGTCTGGGGCGTCAGCGCCTGGCTGTTGCAGGATCTGGGCACGCTGCCCGTTCCCGAGCAGGTCTCCGCCCGGATCGAGGCCGTTCGTACCGCGCTGGCGGCCGGTGCCGGCGTCGGCGCCGCGATGACGCTGCTGCTGGCCGTGCGCCGCCAGCGGCACCAGGAGCTGGCCGCCGCGCACACCACGCACGACGCCCGCCGAACGCCGGGTGACCGAGCTCTACACCAAGGCCGCCGAGCAGCTCGGCAACGCCCAGGCCCCGGTCCGGCTGGCCGGCCTGTACGCACTGGAGCGCCTGGCCCAGGACACCCCGGTGCTGCGGCAGACGATCGTGGACGTGATCTGCTCCTACCTGCGCATGCCCTACACGCCGCCGGCGGACGGGGCCGATCCGGCCGGATCCGCTGTGCCTCGCGCCACCCTCGCCGGCGTCTCCGCCCGGCGACAGGCCGCGATCCGCAGGAGGAACGCCAGGTTCGCCTGACCGCCCAGCGCATCCTGACCGCCCACCTGTACTACCACGACTCCTCTGCCCCACGCCCCCGGTGGCCCTCCCGCCACCCCGACCGCGACCCGCGCCACTGGCCAGACGTCCAGCTCGACCTCACCGGCGCCGTCCTCATCGACTTCGACCTCCGCACCTGCCGCATGGGCACGGCTGAGTTCGGCGGGGCGACCTTCTCCGGCACCGCCTGGTTCGACGGGGCGACCTTCTCCGGCACCGCCTGGTTCGACGGGGCGACCTTCTCCGGCACCGCCTGGTTCGACGGGGCGACCTTCTCCGGCGACGCCCGGTTCGACGAGGCGTCAGGGCTGGAGACGGCCGAGTTGACCGGTGTGCGGGTCGCGCCGGTGGCTGCGTACGTGCGGCGGGTGTGGCCGCCATGCTGGCGGGTGGAGGTGACGGCGGATGGCTGGCAGACGCTACGCGTGGTGGCGGCGGGGGGACGGCGGCGGTCAGGCGGCGGACGGAGAAGCGGGGCCGGCCGGTTGACATAAGGGCCGATATTGAGCACCACGACCTGGTAAAACGTGCTGCTGATTGTTTATCGAGCCCCGACTTGTCCCGTCATGTTCGAGCCGAAAGCAGCTGTCGCATCGCCCCTCGGGTTCACCCTCGCTAAGAACCTTCGTCGAGAGCGTCCCCGAGTTCCGCATCGGATGCGCGAACCTCGCGTCCGATGCGAACCCGAGACGGCCGCCAGCCCAACTCAAACCTGCCCAAAGAGTGAGTCGCCGAAGGCCAGAGCCATATCCGTTGGATTTTCCGCCATTACTACCGGGACCCCCAGCAGGCATGCTTCGTCACCGACGCCAAACGAGGCCAGCACGCCGACCTGGAACTACACATGAGGTTGTTGACGCCGGAGGCTGACGGGCGATTCCGCGTGTACTCTGGTGCCGTGCTTTGGCAGCAGCGATTTCGTGACCCCCGGCCGGGATATGGCCGCGGGGTCATCGACGGGCGCCTTTAGCGCACGGTCTCCGCAGGCACGGCCGGGGGAAGTTCTCATTCTCACCAGCCTGCACTTCATTTCGGAGGCCTTCTCATGTCGCATGCCGACTATCTGACTTCTGACCAGCTCTCTCGCGCGCTGAACATGCGTGACCTCACCGATCCCGTCCAAGGCGGGCATGCCATTCAGGTCCTCCTGGACGCCGTCGTGACCGCCCTGCGGTCCGAGTGGCGCAACACGGTTCGCTACGTGCGCAACTCACCGATCGTTCCGGTGCGTGAGAACTACGACCGCCTCGGTTACGACCCGGACGATGTCACACGTGCCCGCCGGTACACCCGATACATCGGCCCGACGGTGATGCTCCGCAGCCACACGAGCGCGGACCTTCCGACCGCGCTGGAAGAATACGCGGGCCGCAGCAACGTCGATGAGTTGATCGTGGCCCCTGGCCTCGTCTACCGGCGTGACGTGGTGGATCGCAGCCACGTGGGTGAGCCGCATCAGGTGGATCTCTGGCGCATTCGCAGCACCCCGGACACCGACGACAGCGAGATGCCCACGATGATCGGCCGCTTGGTAGACGCGGTGCTCCCGGGCGCGCAGTGGACCGTAACCGATGTCAGCCACCCTTATACGGTCGGCGGGCAGCAGATCGACGTGCTCCACAACGGCGAATGGCTCGAGCTGGCGGAGTGTGGGCGCATCCATCCCGACGTGCTACGCGGATCGGGCCTCGACCCCGAGCAGTGGTCTGGTCTCGCGCTCGGCATGGGGCTCGAGCGCGCCCTGATGCTGCGAAAGGGCATCCCCGACATCAGGTACCTCAAAGCGGAAGACCCGCGCATCGCCTCCCAGATGCTCACCCTTGCGCCGTGGCAGCACATCTCACCGCTGCCCGCGTCTCGGCGTGACATCTCCGTGGTCGTGGCCGCAGAGGAAGACGAGGAGACACTGGGCGATCGCATCCGCCTTGCGCTTGGAGACGACGCGGCCGTCATCGAATCCGTTGAAGTGCTCAGCCGCACGGCACACGAAGAGCTCCCGGAGGCTGCACGTTCTCGCCTCGGCACCAACGCGGGCCAGGTCAATCTCCTGCTGAGGATCGTCCTGCGCCCCATCGAGCGCACACTCACCTCGGATCAGGCCAACGCGATCCGCAACGCGATCTACCAGGCCGTACACGAAGGACCAGTGATGGAGCTGATTTGAGCACGGAAGAAGCAACCGTCATAGCCTCACGCGCACACCGACCATCGGCAACCGCAACACCGCCAAGGCGTACGCGATCACGCTGCGTGCCCTGACCGCCGAGTTCGACGCCGACGCGTCGCTGATGGAGCTGGAGGGCGAGGCCGGGTGGCGAGCACATCGAGCGCTCCCTGATTCTTGACCTGGCTCTGGCCCTGTTAGAGGACCGGCGCCGCGACATCGTCCGCAAGACCAAGGATGGCCTGGAGGCGGCCCGCCGCCGCGGCCGGGTCGGCGGCCGCCGACCCGTGGTCGACGACGACAAGCGCGCCGCGATCCTCGCCCGCCAGCCCGGGGAATCCATCCGGCACCATCGCCGCCGGAGTCGGCGTCTCGGTCGGCGTCGTCCACAAACCCTCGCAGCTGCTGAGGGCGCCCCCGCTGACCAGTAGCCCCCGACTCCCTGAGGCCATCCGCCGATCGAACCCGGGTAGGGCGGTGTCACTGTGACGTCAGGTGCTGTTCCTCGTTACCGTGTGATTACTTAGCGTAGAAGATTGCAACGCTCAGTAATCGCTCAAGGTGAAGGGACCCCATGCGTAGTCTCCTGGCCAAGATTCTCACCGCCTTCGTCGCCATCGCGGCGCTCGGCGTCGTCGCCCCCACACCCGCCCAGGCAGCAGACACGGCCTATTTCGAGATGACCGACATCACCCGCGAGCGGTTCATCGTCAAGCTCACCAACCCCGCGAAGATCCAGCACGCCCGCGACCTGCTGAACGGTGACACCACAGACCGACCGCACGTCATCGGCCGCATCCTCAAGCGCCAGGCCGACTACAACCCGCAGTGGAGCTACCACCTCAACGGCGACACCGTCGACTTCTTCGACGTCGCGATCGAGGTCTGCGACGCCACCATCCCCTACATCGAGGACCACCTGGACGAGGCCGGCGGCGCCTTCCTCCCGGGGCTGGTCTGGTGCGGCTGGAGCACCCGGCTCGTACGCGAAGTCACCGCATAGCTTTGTGCCAGGCCCGCTGACGTCGTCAGCCATCGCGCCCCCGGGAGAACTGCTCCCGGGGGCGTTCGCGTGCACAGGACGCCACCCGTGCCGCATGGCGGGTCGGCGGCCGCCCGGTCAAGGTCATCGGCGACGTGCTCGCCCCGCCATCGTCGGCCTGCTGGAGAACCCCCGATCGCCGCTGGCCCTCCCGGAGGAAGGGGGGTCTTACTGCTACGGCAGTGACTCTCCCACCTCATACAACTACTGTCTGCATGTATTCAATTACAACTAGTTGCAATCATGGAGGGTCATGCGTCTCCCCCTGCGGCGCAGTACTCGCGCTGGCACTACTAGTCCCTCTCGCCGGCACCGGGCCCGCCAGGCGCAAGCGACCCGCCACGCCGTGCCCCCGACCCTGCGGCGAGCAGCCGTCGCCGACCTGACCGTCGCCACCGAGAACCGGGAAGGCTACAAGCGCACCAGCTTCAAGCACTGGGCCGACGCCGACGGCGATTCGTGCAACGCCCGCCAGGAAGTCCTCATCGCCGAGGCCATCGACCCTCCCGAGGCCGACCCGAGATGCGCCCTTGCCGGCGGCGTCTGGTGTGCCGGACGCGTCCCGAAGAGCATGTGACGAGCATGAACTCGGTCATCTTCGCCCCCAAGAGGCAGGCGATGATCGAGAAAGCCCAGGTCAGGTAGGGGTATTGGGTGGTAGGGCGCCCGGGGCTCGAACCCGGAACCTACGGATTAAAAGTCCGCAGCTCTGCCAATTGAGCTAACGCCCCTCGCACGAGCAAGGGTACAGAGATTACCGCCCCGCCCGCGACGCCTCCATCACCGGTAAGCGGGCAGCCCCGTCAGAGCCTCCCCCAGCACCAGTGTGTGAATCTCCTGGGTCCCCTCGTACGTCAGCACAGACTCCAGATTGTTCATGTGCCTGATCACAGGGTACTCCAGGGTGATCCCGTTTCCCCCCAGGACGGAACGGGCCTGCCGGGCGATGTCCAGGGCGGCCCGTACGTTGGCCAGCTTGCCGAAGCTGATCTGTCGGGGCTCCAGCCGTCCCTCGTCCTTCAGGGCGCCCAGGTGCAGGGCCGTGAGCTGGGCCTGGGCGGCGCCGACGTACATCCAGGCCAGTTTCTCCTGGGTGAGCTGGAACGCGCCGATCGGCTTGTCGAACTGGACGCGGGTCTTCGCGTAGTCCACCGCCGACTCCAGGCAGGCGCGGGCGGCCCCGACGACCCCCCACAGGATGCCGAAGCGGGCCTCGGACAGGCACGACAGCGGGCCCTTGAGGCCGGTGACGTCGGGAAGCACGGCGGAGGCGGGCAGGCGGAGGTCGTCGAAGTACAGGGACGAGGTGACCGAGGCCCTGAGTGACAGCTTCTTGTGGATCTCAGGGGCGGAGAAGCCCGGGGTGGAGGTGGGGACGACGAAGCCGCGGACGCCCTCGTCCGTCTGCGCCCACACCACGGCGACGTCGGCGATCGAGCCGTTGGTGATCCACATCTTGGAGCCGTTGAGCACCCAGTCGGAGCCGTCCCGCTTGGCGTACGTGCGCATGTTGGCGGGGTCGGACCCGTGGTCCGGCTCGGTCAGGCCGAAGCAGCCGATCGCCGTGCCGGCCGCCATGCGCGGCAGCCATTCCTCCTTCTGCTCCTCGGAGCCGTACCGCCAGATGGGGAACATCGCCAGCGAGCCCTGCACCGACACGAACGAGCGCAGGCCGGAGTCGCCCGCCTCCAGCTCGCGGCAGGCCACGCCGTAGGAGGTCGCGTCGGTGCCGGCGCACCCGTAGCCCTCCAGGTGCATCCCCAGCAGGCCGAGCGAGCCGAGCTCCGGCGCGAGCTCGCGCGCGGGGAAGACGGCCTCCTCGAACCAGTCGCCCACGTGCGGAAGGACGCGGTCGGAGACGAAGGACCTGACCGTGTCGCGGATCAGCCGCTGGTCGCCGTTGAGGCGGTCGTCGAGGCGCAGCAGATCGTCCATGGCGGGTCCTCTCCTCGCGTAAGGGGTTACCAGGGTTCTACCAGGGACAATCCTGATGTGCTAACACCGGCCCCAGGGGCAGTCTTGAGACATGAACGAATACAGCGAGCACAACGTCAAGAAGCTTCGCCGCACCAACAAGGGCCGGATCGTCGCGGGCGTCTGCTCGGGCATCGGTGAGTACGTCGGCATCGACGCGAACCTGATCAGGGTCGCCCTCGCCATCGCCACCCTGTTCGGCGGGGTCGGCGTCGGCGTGTACGCGATCGGCTGGCTCCTGCTGCCGGACGAGGAGCGGGACACCTCGATCGTCCAGGACCTGATCAGCAAGCAGCAGCAGCGGAACGCCACCGACTGGACCGGCGAGCACAAGCCGCAGCAGTGATCAGGCCGGCGCCCGGGCGGGCAGCTCCTGGGCATCACGGTCGTCCCGGGACTCGGTCCACATCAGGGCGAGCACGGCCGCCGCGATCACTCCGGTGATGCCGGAGAGCGCGACCACCAGCTCAGGACCGAGTCTCTCCGCCGCGAACCCGCCGACCAGGATCCCGACCCCCTGCACGGCCATCAACCCCGACTGCACCAGCCCGAACGCCTGGCCGCGCCGCTCCGGCGGCACATTCTGGACGAACGCCGCGTTCGCCGCGAGCTGGTACGCCCCACCGACCCCTGACAGAACCCACGCGGCCAGCACCACCGCGAGCGGCGGCCGGAGCGCCGTCACGGCCAGGGGCGCGCAGCTCAGCATGGCCATCCACCCCATCAGCCGCAGCCGCCGCGCCGGGGTCACGAACCTGCTGAACAGGAACGCGCCCACCACCGTGCCCGTCGGCATCGCGGCCATCAGCAGACCGGTGATCACGGGCACCGACAACGACCCCGTGGCGAGTTCGGCGGCATAGGGCACGGCGATGCCCTCAGGAAGGATGTAGAAGCCGCACAGCCACGCGAACAGGACAAGCGTTCGCAACCTGCGCGAGCCGAAGACGAGTTGGGCTCCCGCCCTGGTCATCGCCCACATGGACGGCTTCGCGCCGTCCTGGCCGGCGGCCGGCCGCGGGCGTACCCCGGAGACCAGGATCAGGGCCGAGGCGAGGAATGTGGCCGCGTCGAGCGCGAGCGCCCGGTAGGGGCCGAGGGTGGCGATCATCGCTCCGCCCGCAGCGAAACCCAGCATCTGTACGGCCTGGTTCGTCATGTTCTGCAACGCCGAGCCGACGACGTACCGGTCGCCTTCGAGCACCTCGGGCAGCAGCGCCGCGCGCGCCGCCGAGAACGGGGCGCTGAGCAGCACCACGAAGAACACCAGCACGCACAACGCCCAGAACGGCATCACCGGCAGCGCCATCACACCGACCAGGACCGCCCGGACGACGTCGCAGGTCATCATGACGCCCCGGCGCGCGAACCGGTCGGCCAGCCCAGCCAGCAGCGGCCCCCCGACGATCGACGGAAGGTACGTCAGCGCGTAGACGGCCGCGGTGGCCAGGGGCGACCCGGTGCGGGAGTAGACGAGGACGGCGAGCGCCACCTGCGCGAGCTGGTCACCGAGGAGGGAGAGGCCCTGGCCGTACCAGAGCGCCCGGAACTCCCGGATGGCGATGACCTCGCCGTAGGTGGCCTGGTCTGTCTCGGCACGGCGATGCCGTCCCGGCGGCCTACCTGCCTGCATGGCCCCCATTGGACTCCGCTGTGCCTGACTCACCGTGTTCGCTATGTGACCTAAGGTGCCCGATCATGAGGCAAGGCGCAACCCAAAGAAGTCAACGGGCTGCAAAGGGTCACCAGCCCAGTTCGTGAAGTCTGTCATCGCTGATCCCGAAATGGTGTCCCACCTCATGGACAACGGTGATGCGCACCTCGTTAACGACTTCCTCTTCTGTCTTGCATATCTGACATATGGGATTGCGGTAGATCTCGATCCGGTCGGGCAGGACACCTGAGTACCAGTCGCCGCGCTCCGTGAGGGGGACACCGGTGTACAGGCCGAGCAGGTGGGGCTCTGGCGGATCATCGACGACCGTGACGACGACGTTGCTCATGACGCGGGTGAGCTCGGCGGGGATCGTGTCCAAAGCCTCGGCCACGAGTTCCTCGAACTTCTCCGGCGAAACCTCGATCACGCATGCCATTCTGCCCTGTCGGTCAGGTATGCAAGAAACTGTATGAAGTTCGCTGACAGCTCGAAAGCAGTCATTCGGTCACGTGCAACGAGGGCCGTGGCGGTACTCCTGGTGGCCGCTGTCGGCGCGTGGCTGGGCATCTTCCTGAGCGGCACCGTGCACGCCCAGGTCGGCCCGGTCGAGACGGGCATGTCGCTCAGGCCCGCCTGGAACGGCGAGACGGTCGTCGACGCCAGCCCCCTCGGCACGCTGACCTTCCAGACCCACGACGCCCCGCTCAGACTCCGCATCACCCTGGAGAACATCGACCAGGAGCGCGCCAAGGCGCTCATCGAGGACCCCAAACTGGCCGACCGCCTGCCGGGCCTCATCGAGAGCGACCTCCTGGACGGTGTGCGCGCCCTGGCGATCCGCAGCATGCTCTGTGCCGGGGCGGGGGCCCTGATCGCCGTCCTGATGGTCTACAGGCGCCCCAGGACGGCTCTGGTGGGGCTTCTGGCGGCCTCTGTGGGCCTCGCGGCCACCGGGGCCCTCGCCGCCCTCACGTTCCGCCCCAACTCGCTCGTGGAGCCGCGCTACTCGGGTCTGGTCGCCGCGGCACCGTCGCTCGTGGGCAGCGCGGAGTCGATCGTGACGAAGTTCGAGTCGTACCGGTCGCAGCTCACCAAACTCGTCACGAACGTCTCCAAGCTGTACGACACCGTCTCGACCCTGCCGCTGTACGACGCCGACCCCAATTCCATCCGGGTCCTGCACGTCTCGGACATCCACATCAACCCCATCGCCTGGAACGTCATCCGCTCGCTCAAGGACCAGTTCGCCGTCGACATGATCATCGACACCGGCGACATCTCGGACCACGGGACCAAACCGGAGAACAAGTTCGTCGACGAGATCAGCCGCCTCGGGGTGCCGTACGTGTACGTACGGGGCAACCACGACTCGATGATCACCCAGAAGGCGGTCGAGAGGCAGAAGAACGCCGTGGTCCTGGACGACAGGGTGGAGAAGGTCGCCGGCCTGCGCATCTACGGCCTGGGCGACCCCCGGTTCACCCCCGACAAGTCGGTGGCCGTCGACTCGGACCCGGACGCGCTCCAACAATTCGCCCGCTCACGCGTGCCCAACGTGGACAAGGCGGACGTGGTGGCCGTCCACGACCCCGTCGTCGGACGCGGCTTCAGCGGGGCCGCGCCCATGATCCTGGCCGGTCACACGCATGACCGGTCGACGTCCATGCTGCCGTCCGGCTCCCGCATGCTCGTCCAGGGCTCGACCGGCGGCGCCGGCCTGCGGGCGCTCGAACACGCCCAGCCCACCCCCGTTCAGGCCTCCGTCCTGTACTTCGACCGGGAGACACGCCGCCTGCGTGCCTGGGACGACATCACGCTGGGCGGCCTGGGGGAGCAGTCGGTGTACATCCAGCGTCACGTGGAGGCCGACCCACAACGTATGATTTCTCCGGAGCCAACGAACGCCCCGTCGCCAACGGGAACGGTCACCGGCACCGCGTCACCGACCGCCGGTCAGCCACTTTGGCATCAAGGGCAATCGTCCCCTATGCTTCAGAGGTCTCCGACGGAAGGCGACAGGGAATCCTGAGCCCCCATCGTCTAGCGGCCTAGGACACCGCCCTTTCAAGGCGGCGGCACGGGTTCGAATCCCGTTGGGGGCACTTGCGAGTGCTTGGCGCACCGCGAACCGGCTGGTCGAAAGGCCACCGGAGAGCTGGTAAGCTAAGCAAGCGCAAACAGAAAGAAACGCAAGAAACGCAAGGTCCTGTAGAGCAGTTTGGAGTGCTCGCCACCCTGTCAAGGTGGAGGTCGCGGGTTCAAGTCCCGTCAGGACCGCTCTGGGTCAGGTAGCTCAGTTGGTACGAGCGTCCGCCTGAAAAGCGGAAGGTCGGCAGTTCGACCCTGCCCCTGACCACCAGCTTTGAACAGCAAGAAAGCCCCGAAGCGATTATCGCTCCGGGGCATTTTTGTGTCCGCTGACAGCAACGTGGTCGGACGGTTCCGTGTTTTCGGATTTCAGGATCCGAGCGTGTCTGAATACAGGTGGCCCGACGAGGGGCCCGGATTCGTCGAGCGGGTACGCCATGCCTGGACCGCGACACGTCAAGCTCTGCCGGTCGGGACCCGAGTGACGGGCACGGTCGTCGGACGACGACCTTTCGGCGTGTTCCTGCGTCTCACCGGTGTTCCTGACGCGATCGGGCTCGCGGAGATCATCGGGATGCCTGCCGACTACGAGCTTCCCGAGATCGGCGCCGTGGTCGAAGGCAAGGTCATCGGGCATGCCGAGCACAACCATCAGGTGAGAATCGGAATGGTCGGACACCGAGACGTCCTGGGGTGAGGACTCCGGGACGCCGCGAGGACGGGCGTGCTCCAGGGCAGGGCGTCACCGAGCTTGCCGAAACCCTGCGCGGGCGTCGAGGTCCAGTCCGTCCACACCGTTCGCCTTGTCGTATGGCGTCGCTACGGTTCGGTCGTGGATGGCGATCTCAGGAATGGCCTCATCTGGTGGTCCACGCGCCGCGCCACCGTTGGACTGGTCGTGCGTGACGGCGTCGTGGTCGAGTCTGCCCCGTACGCCCGGAGATGGGCGCAGGGACGCGACGCCCGCGAGATCTACCGCAAGGGGGCGTCGCAGAAGGGCGTGACTCTCGCATGGGTGCCGGCGACGGAGGCCGAGCAGATGTGAGAGATCCAAGGATCGTGAGCCTTCTATTCCACTTGAGGGAACTCGACCCTGGTGATTGTGCCGGTCAGTGGGGCGTGCGGCGGTTGGAGGCCCAGCGCGCCGATGACGGTGTCACCGGGTTTGCCGGCCGGCGGTGTGCCGCCGCGTGCCGCGTTACCAACGGCTCGGGGCATTGGCGTAGCGGTAGCCGGGGCTCGGCTGTCGGGGGGTCAAGGGTGGAAGAGGGTGTTCAGGGTGCTGAAGTCCAGGGAGTCGGTCAAGGAGTCGTAGGTGCCGGTGGTGAGGAGTTCGGTGGCGGCCTTGCGGGCGGCGGTGTAGGCGGTCTGGGCGAGCGCGGTGCCGAGGCTGATCCGGCGGACGCCGGCCTGGGTGAGTTCGGCGGTCGTGGGGCCGCCGGCGACGGCCATCGCGTTGACCGGGAGCGGGGACTCGGCGCACAGGGTGGCCAGCGCGTCGAGGTCGAGGAGGCCGGGGACGAAGATGCCGTCGGCGCCTGCCTCGGCGTACGCCGCCGTGCGCTTGAGCACCTCGTCCAGGCGGCCGGCGGAGGGGCCGATGGCGAAGAGGAAGACGTCGGTGCGGGCGTTGACGAACAGTCCGGGCAGGCCCGCCGCGGCCGCCGCCTGCCGGGCCGCGCGGAGCCTGGCGGTCTGGTCGGCGAGGTCGAACAGCGGGCCGCCGACGGCCTGCGAGTCCTCCAGGTTGACGCCCACCGCGCCGGCTGCGGCCACCGCCCGGACGGTGTCCGCGACGTCCTCGGGGGTGGGGCCGTAGCCGCCCTCGATGTCGACCGTCACGGGGAGGTCCACGGTGTTCACGATGCGCTGGGCGGCGTGCAGCATCTCGTCGCGGGTGAGGTGCTGGCCGTCGCCGCGGCCCAGGGACCAGGAGACGCCGCCGCTGGTCGTGGCGATGGCTGTGGCGCCGGCCGCGGCGGTCACGGCGGCGCTGGCGGCGTCCCAGGCGTTGGGGAGGATCAGTACGGAGTCGGCGCTGAGCCTGCGGAACAGGTCCGCCTTCCTCGCCGTCGTGTCGGTCGCCGGCACGTCAGAGGAGGGAGAAGCGGAGGGGGAGTTGTCCACAGACATGTGGGTGACCGCCTTCGGGGTGTTCGGAGTCCGGCACCATGGCTCGGTGGGTGCCTGGTCCGGGATGTTGCCGGGCCGTGAGGTAGGCGTCCATTGATTAAGCTCTGACCGAATCGTGGACGCTCGGGAGGCGGTATGAAGGCGCGGCTGGCCTTTTCGGTGAACGATCTGGCCGAGACCCGGTTCGCCGTCTCGTCCATGTGGGAGGTCGTCACGAGTTGCCGGGCGCTGGCCGCGGCCACGGTGCCCGATCCTCATCGTGGGTGGGCCGAGCAGGTGCGTCCCCGGGTGGCGGCGGCGGGGCTCGATCGTGGCTGGCTGGCCGACATGGTGGCGCCCGTCGGCCATTTCCCGGACTTCCTCAATCCGACGACCGCGTCCCACGAGCTGCCCGACGAGCTGGCGGCCATCGAGGCCACCGATCCCGAGCAGGTACGACGAGACCTCGACCTGTTGTCCGCCGAGCGGGACGGCCGGTTGCCGCCCCGGTTGCGGAACCTGCACCGCAACCCCCGGGCGTACCTGCCCAAGGTCGTCGCGGAGATCGAGACCTACTGGGAGCTCGCGATCGCGCCCTACTGGGCACGGATCCGGTCGGTGCTGGACGCGGACGTCTTCCACCGGGGCCGCCAGGTGGCCGAGCACGGTACGGCGCGGACGCTCGACCAGCTCCACCACACCGTGCGCTGGGACAGCGGCGGTCTCCAGCTGGCACAGCGGCACTGTGCGATCACCAGGATCGAGACCGGCGCGGGGCTGCTTCTCGTGCCGTCGGTCTTCGCGTGGCCGCGGGTGCTGACGCGGTCCGTCGCGTCGGAGCCGCCGCAGCTCGCCTACCCGGCGCGTGGCATCGGCGCGTTGTGGGAGTCGCGGCGGCATGCGCCCATGGACGCGCTCGCCGCCGTGATCGGCCGTTCCCGGGCGTTGATCCTGGCCGAACTCGACTCGCCGGCCTCGACCACCGAGCTCGCCGAGCGGTCGGGGATGTCCGCGGCGGGGGTGTCGCAGCATCTCACGGCGCTGCGGGCCGCCGGGCTGACCAGCACTCACCGGGCGGGCCGCACGGTGTTCTACGCCCGCACGGGTCTCGCGGACGCCCTGCTCACGGCTCAGGTGTGAGCTGGAGCGGAGCCTTTGAGGGGCTCTGGTGGGGTTGAGGGTGGGGCCTTCGAAGGGGCACTGGCGGGGGTAAGGGTGGGGTCTGGTCAGCTGGGGCGTGCTGTGAGGCCGCGGAGGCGTTGATCTGTTTTGTCTCGATCATCCTGACTATTGTGATCCCCACTGTTCGGGGGGAAGGCGGGCGATGGACGAGGGTGGGGCCGAGGCGTTCCTGGGCAGCCGGTACGTGCTGCTCGACGAGATCGGCGCCGGGGCGATGGGGACCGTCTGGCGGGCACGGCACCGGGAGACCGGCGAGATCGTGGCGGTCAAGCTGTTGCGCAGCAACCTCGCCGGTGACCAGGACCTGGTGCTGCGGTTCGTGCAGGAACGCAACGTGTTGCGGACCCTTCGCCATCCCCACATCGTCACGATGCGCGACTTCGTCATCGAGGGGGAGCGGCTCGCGCTGGTGATGGACCTCGTCGAGGGCGGGGATCTGCGCGGCCTGCTCCAGCAGCACGGCACGCTGCCGCCGGCCATGGCCGCCGAGCTGATGGCCCAGGTCGCCGAGGCGCTGGCGGCGGCGCACGCGACGGGCGTCGTCCACCGGGACGTCAAGCCGGGGAACGTGCTGATCGACGGGCCCACGGGGCAGGTCCGGCTGACGGACTTCGGGGTCGCCCGGATCGTCCTCGGGCCGGGGCTGACGCAGACCACGTCGATCATCGGCACGCCCACGTACCTGTCGCCCGAGGTGGCCGACGGCGGCGCCCCCACGCCGGCGGTGGACGTCTATGCGGCCGGTCTGATCCTCTACGAGCTGCTGGCCGGGCGTCCGCCGTTCGTGGGTGAGCATCCGATGGCCCTGCTCCGGCAGCATGCGATGGCCATGCCGCGGCGGTTGCCCGGGATGCCCGACGCCCTGTGGTCGATGATCGCGGCCTGCACGGCGAAGGATCCGGCGGGGCGTCCGGCGGCCGGGCAGGTAGCGGTGGCGCTGCGGGAGGCGGCGCCGGTGGTGGCGGGGCTGGCAGCCTTGCCGCGGGTCGGCCGGGCGGACGCCCCGTCCGCGACGTCCGAGCCGCTGCCGGGGCCGCCGCCAGGTTCTTCGCCGGCCGCCGCCGCTGGGCCGCCCGGTGAGCCCGTTGGGGGCCCTGCGCCGCGCGCGGCCTCTGGGGAGGTCGCCGGGGCGGGGGCGGCCTCGGGCGTCGCCGGTGGGGACGGCACGGTTCCTTCCGCGGGGCGGGCCGCGGCCGCCCAGGCCGGCACGGTTCCGCCCGCGGGACGGGCCGCCGCGGGCACTGCGGCTGCCCAGCCGCCCGGACGGTCCCGCCGGCGGCTGGTCGTCATCGCGAGCACCACGACGGCGGTGGCGCTGACCGCGGCGGCGGTGGCCGTCATGGCCCCATGGCGGACGCCGGATGCGGGGGCCGTGAACGACGCGGCCGGGCTCTCGGTGTCCAGGTCGCCCGATGCGGTCGGCACGTCGACACCCGCCGAGTCCGGGACGGCGAAGCAGACCCCTGTCCCGTCGGAGGCGGACGAGGAGACGTCCGGCATCGAGGACGAACCGCTCAAGTCGTCGGCGAAGAAGACACCGAAGGAGTCGGTCCGCACGCCGGGCACGGCCGTCCCGGAACGGACGCCGAGCGCGACGACGGACCCCACGCCGAACCGTACCGCCGACCCCCGCCGGACGTCGGCGGGCCGGAAGACGGAGGCCCCGCACACCGTGGACCCCGAGACCGACGGTGACGGCGCCCCGCCGCGCAGCTCCCAGCCGGACTGGAAATGCCGTTCGTGGATCTCCGCGGGCAACGGCGTGGAGATGTCGCCCTGCATGGCCATGGTGGGGGACGTCTTCTACCTGATGGGACGCGTCCGAGGGGCGAGCTCGGTCCGCTCGGACGTGCACGTCCAGCTCTACAACACCGACGCGGACCGCAACGTCTCCCAGCCCTTCACCTGCTCCGGGGTGTCGCCGCGGAACGACGGCGAGGTCGCCACCTGCGGGCCGTTCACCACCACGGCGCCCGCCATCCGGGCCAAGCACGACGTGCGGCAGCGGTGGCGGCGGACGGGGACGGCGGCGTTCGGCGGCGGCGCCGAGAGCCCCTGGATGTTGTGGTGACGGCCGGACAGGACGGCGCCGAGAGCCCCTGCCTGCCGTGGTGACGGCCGGGCCAGATCTGAAGGGCCTTTGCCGCGCACCCGGCCCGGCTCACGAGTCCGTGGTCCAGGGCCGGGGGGCGGGAGGCCGGGTCACTGTCTGGTGGTGCAGACGGTTCCGTTGAGGGTGAAGACGGTGGGCAGGAGGTTCGGGCCGGCGTAGTTGCCGACGAACCCGATCGTGGTCGAGGCGCCCGTGGCCAGGGAGGCGTTGCCGGGCTCGCTGACGGCCTTGACGGTCGAGCCCGTCTGGGTCCAGGTGGCGCTCCAGCCGCTGCCGAGGCTCTGCCAGGGCCTCGGCCAGCCGAAGCTCAGGGTCCAGCCGTTGACCGGGGCGCCGTTGTTGGTGATCTCGATGGCGCCGACGTAGCCGCTGGCCCAGTCGGTCTGGTCGGTGAATCGGACGGCGCAGGAGCTGGTCGCCGGGGTGCCGGTGGTGAAGGTCAGGGGCGGTGAGGCCCAGGAGACGCCGCCGCCGCTGTCGCGGGCGATCACGTTGACCGTGTAGGTGGTGCCGGGCTTGAGGTTGCCCACCGTGTAGGAGGTGCCGGCGGTCTCGCCGAGCTGCTCGCTGACGGCGCCGTTCTGGCGGTGGAGCTCGTACTTGACGATGGGGCGGGCGCCGGGGGCGGCGGCGGGCCAGGAGACGGCGGCGGTCCGGTCGGTGACGTTCGAGGCCGTCGGGCGGCCGGGCGCGCCGGGGAGGCCGGTCCGGGGCGCGGCGGGACGCACGACGACGGTGGTGAGGGAGAGCGGGGGCAGCGTCTGGCTGGTGGCGGTGCCGGTGGTCGCGGTGGTGATGGCGGTCGCGCCGTTGACGTGGGTCAGTACGGTGGGCGCGCCCGCGGCCGGCGTGAAGCCCGCGTAGTCCACGGCGACCGGGTAGGACGTGTCCGGCGAGGTGTTGATCAGCATGACCGCCAGGTCGCCGTCCGGCCGCCGGACGGCGTGCGCGCTGACCTTCGGCTGGTCGGTCGCCGCCCTGACGAACTGGTCACCGGCCCTGGCGAACACGCTGACCATCCGCAACGCGTGGTACGGCGCGAACGGCGTGTTCAGCGGCGGCTCGCAGACCCCGGAGGAGTCGCAGACCCCGCTGGACAGCAGCCCGAAGTCGCCGTAGTCGGTGTGCCCCTCGACCTCGGTGACGTTGCCGATGCCGTTGTGCACGTTCCACCAGGCGACGGTGAACACGCCGTTCGCCAGCAGGCTCGCGTAGGCGTCGGCGGCGGCCAGGGCGCCGGGCTGGGTGTTCGTGCCGTTGCTGCTGGAGCCGGTGTTGAACTCGGTCATCGCGATGCCGATCCGGTCCGAGCCGGGCCCGGCGTACGCGGCGAGCTGCTGCCGGGTGAGCCGGATCATGTCGGGGACCTGACCGGCCTTGTCCAGGGCGCCGGGGTACCAGTGCAGGATCACGAAGTCGATCTTCGGTCCGGCGAGGGACAGGACGACCTTGTTCCAGCTCCCGTCGTCGCCTTCGGCCGTGATGGCGTCGGGCCAGTTGGCGGGGGTGGTCAGGACCGCGCCGATCTTGATCGTCGGGTCGGCCGCCTTCATGGCGTCGGCGTAGGCGACGACGTGACGGGCGTACTCGGCCGGGCTCTTGTCGGCGTGCTCGTCGGCCTCCCAGGCGCTGCCGTAGTGGCCGTTGCCGTAGTTCTCGTTGCCGATCTCCCAGTACTTGACGCCGTAGCCCTTGGTGACGTTGGCGTGCCGGACCCAGGCGGCGGCCTCCTCGGCGGTGCCGGTGCCGTAGTTGGCGGTCACCATGGCCTGCGCGCCGGTACGCCGTACGCCCCGCATGAAGGTGTCGAAGTCGGTGTTCGGGGCGACGTATCCGCCGGGGGCGGTGTGGTCGGCCCAGTGGTAGATGTCGGAGTAGGAGCCGCCGGGGTAGCGCAGCAGCTTGACGCCGGCGTCCTTGAGGAGGTCGGCGGTCTGGTCGGTGCCGAGGTTCGCGTCCCAGATCGCATGGTTGGAACCGATGCCGGTCTCGGGGGCGGTGGCCAGGGCGGCGCGGGCGTTGACGGTCACCGTGACGGGGGTGACGTCGTCGGCGTGCGCCGGGGGAGCGATCAGCGCGGTGAGGGTCAGGAGGGCCGCGGTGGCGGCCCTGGGCAGGATCTTGCCAGGCATCGGGGTACCTCGCCGTGGGTAGCGGTATGGCTCGACGCCCCCTCCTGACCAGGAGGCAAGCATGATCATGCGACGTGGGGTCCGGCCCGTCAACCGGCGCTGAAACTTTCACGGCCCCGTCCGGTCAGGCGGGCTTGAGCAGGCCCCTGTCGTACGCCGCCGCGACGGCCGCCGCCCGGTCGTTGACCTCCAGCTTGGCGAAGACGTGCAGCAGGTGGGTCTTCACGGTGGCCTCGGTGACGAACAACTTCCTGGCCACCTCGCGGTTGGTCGCGCCGCGGGCGATGAGGCCGAGCACTTCGAGCTCTCGCGGGCTCAGCGCGCGCTGCTCCGGGGGGTGCGCGTGCCGCGTCAGCACCCCGGCCACGGCCGGCGACAGCACGCTCTCGCCGCGGGCCGCGGCCAGCACGGCCCGGCGCAGCTCGGCGCGTGGCGTGTCCTTGAGCAGGTAGCCGGTGGCGCCCTGCTCGATCGCGGGCACCACGTCGGCGTCGTCGCCGAAGGTGGTCAGCACGAGCACGTGCGTGCCGGGACACTGCTCGCGCAGCAGGCGGATGAGCTCGGCGCCGCTCGGCCCCGGCATGCGCAGGTCGAGGAGGACGAGGTCGGGGGCGGTGCGCAGGGCCACCGCGAGCGCCTCGGCGCCGTCGGCCGCCTCGCCGACCACCTCGAAGCCGTCGGTCTCGAAGATGCCGCGCAGCCCGTCGCGGACCACAGGGTGGTCGTCGACGATGATCAGGCGTACCGGCATGGCTCACGTTCCCGGGTCGGCGGGGATGGCCGGAACGGTAGCGGAGATCGCCGTGCCCTGGCCAGGGGCGCTCTCGACGGCGAGGCTGCCGGCCAGGCGGGTGACCCGCTGCCGCATCGCCACCAGCCCGAAGCCGCCGCCCGAGCCGCCGCCTGAGCCGCTGCCCGGCCCCGGGGTGAAGCCGGACCCGTCGTCGCGGACGTCGAGCGCCACCACGTCCTCCATGTACGACAGCGTGATCCCCACCTGCGAGGCCCGCGCGTGCTTGCCCACGTTGGCCAGCGCCTCCTGGGCCACCCGCAGCAACGTGCTCTCCACCTCGGTGTGCAGCGGCCGGGCGTCGCCCGTGACCGACACCGTGACCGACACCTCGCAGGCTCGCGACCAGGCCGCCGCCACCTCCGACAGGGCGGTCCCGAGCTGCGCCGCCGTCGCCAGCGGCGCCGGGCGCAGCGCCTGGACCGAGCGGCGGGCCTCGGTCAGGCTCTCCCTGGCCAGCTCCCGTACGGTCGCCAGCCGCGCGCGCACCGCGGGCGTCGCTCCGGCGGCCTCGTCGGCGGCCTCCAGCTGGGTGAGGATGCCGGTCAGTCCCTGGGCCACGGTGTCGTGGATCTCCCTGGCCAATCGTTGCCGCTCGCCCAGCACGCCCGCCTCGCGGGCCTGGACCAGGAGCCGGGCCTGGAGGTCGGCGTTCTCCTCGGCGAGCGCGGCCAGCCTGGCGCTCTTCTCCTTGAGCTGCGCGTTCTGCTCGGAGACGGTCTGGAAGACCAGCCCGGTCATGGACGCGACCAGCACCCCGACCACGAAGGAGGCCAGCAGCTCGACCGGGGTGCGACCGGCCGGCGGACGGGCGGCGACCAGCGTCCCGACCGTCACCGCGACCCCGGCGTACGGCCACAACCCCGGCAGCAGCGCGAAGCACTGGACGAACACCCCCACCCCGGTCACGGTGAAGACCGTGTCGATCCGCACCAGCGCCGCGACCACCGCCAGCAGCACCACGAAGTACCCGGCCACCACCCACGCCCGCGCGCTCCAGCCGGGCCGGAAGGCCACCACGAACCAGTGCCAGGCCGCCGCGAACAGCGCCAGGGCCAGCACCTCGACCCGCCACGCCCGCAGCAGCGAGAACAGCGCGGGAAGCAGCACCAGCAGGTACGGCAGGGCCGCGGTGACCCGCTCCCACCGGCTCACCACCGCAGGGCCCTCACCGCGAGGCCGCCCGCGACGGCGCCGACCGCCACCATGACCCCGAGGGCGAGCGGCGGGAGCGCGCCGGCCGACCAGCCGTCGCGGATCGCCTGGACGGCGGGCGCCATGGGCGTCAGGTCCCCGATCGCCCGCATCGACCCGGACATGGTCTCGCGCGGGATCACCGCGCCGGACAGGAACACCATCGGGAAGAACAGGGCGAGCCCGATCACCGTCGCCGCCCGCCCGCTGGGGGCCAGCGCGCCTAGAAGCAGCCCGACGGCGCCGAGGCTGAGCGCGCCGAGCAGCCAGGCCAGCAGCACGCCGGGCAGGCTCGCGGGGGCGCTCAGCCCGTAGCCGGCCACGCCCAGGACGACCAGCAGCACGCTGCCGAGCACCGCCAGCAGCATGTGCGCGGCCCACTGGGCGCCGCACAGCATGAACGGCGTGGCGGGCGTGGCCCGCAGCCGCTTGAGCACCCGGCGCTCCCGGTACTGGGCCAGCGTGGCCGGCAGGACGACCAGCGCGGCCAGCCCCACGACGAAGACGGTCAGCATCGGCACGGTGGCGTCGACCAGCCGCTCGCCGCCGGGCAGCGGCCGGTCGCCGCCGCGCAGCTTGACCCAGAGCATGACCAGCGGGAAGCCCAGCGCGAAGTACGCCGACATCGGATCTCGCAACCCCAGCCTGAGCTCGACGGCGACGACCCTGGTAAAGCCCTTCATGCCTCGGCCCTCCCGGTCAGCGTGAAGTAGGCGTCCTCCAGGGAGGCGGCCCGCGCCCGGCCGATCAGCTCGCGCGGGCTGCCCTCGGCCACGACCCGGCCGCGGTCGACGACGGCGATCCGGTCGCACAGCGCCTCGGCCTCGTCCATGAAGTGGGTGACCAGGACGACGGTGATCCCGCGGTCGCGCATGGCCCGGATCAGCCCCCAGGTGGTGCGGCGGGCGTCGGGGTCGAGGCCGGTGGTCAGCTCGTCGAGCAGGACCACCTCGGGGTCGCCGACCAGGGCCAGCGCGATGAACAGGCGCTGCTTCCAGCCGCCGGACAGGCCGCCGAAGCGGGCGTCCTTCCTGTCGGTGAGGCCCCATTCGTCCATGATGGCCCGCCAGTCGGCCGGGCGGTCGTACAGGGAGGCGTAGAGCCGCAGGGCCTCGCCGACCTTGATGCCGTCGGGGAGTGCGGCCTCCTGCAACTGGGCGCCGACGCGCTGGAGCAGCGCGCGCCGGTCGCTCTGCGGGTCCAGGCCCAGCACGCGTACGCTGCCGCCGTCGGGACGCCGCAGCCCGGACACGCACTCCACGACCGTGGTCTTCCCGGCGCCGTTGGGCCCGGCGAGCCCGAAGATCTCGCCGCGTTCCACGGTCAGGGAGAGGCCGTCGAGGGCCCGGGTGTGCCGGTAGCTCTTGCGCAGGTCGTCGATCTCGATGACTGTCATGATCCGAGCATCACGTGGGAGCGGCGTCCCGCCCATCCACCGATCGGTGGATGGGGGGGGGGCGGCCCGGGGGGGGGGGACGCCCCGGGCGGCCACTGGTTGGGGAGGTTGTTTTTTGAAAAAAAAAAAATAATTAAGTA
>NZ_JBEXYK010000101.1:0-21542 GCF_040630865.1 Nonomuraea sp. NPDC005730 | reverse complement strand
TACGCGGTGGACCGCGATTTCGAGGACATCGAGGCCGTAATCGCCGGGGCGGGCGGGTCGGCGCACCTGAACGGCACCTCCGGGGGTGTACCAGGGTGACCCGGTTCCGCGCGGCGCGTGTTCGTGACGCGCCGCGCGGGCAACCGAACCGAATTCCGGTACGGGTGGTGGCGGCGGGGCTATGATCACCCGAAGGACCGAAATTTCGGGAGAAATCGTGGACAGTGCCCCTGAGGGGGTCGACCCCAACGTCCCCAACGTCGCGCGGATGTACGACTACTACCTCGACGGCAAGGACAACTTCGCGGCCGACCGCGCCGCGGCGGAGCAGATCCTCAAGGTGTTCCCCAACACCAAGGAGGCCGCCCGCGCCAACCGGGCGTTCCTGCAGCGGGCCGTGCGGCATCTGGTGGACTCGGGCGTACGGCAGATCGTCGACCTGGGCGCCGGGCTGCCGACCCAGGGCAACACGCACGAGATCGCGCCCGAGGCCCGCGTGGTCTACGTCGACTACGACTCGGTGGTGTGCGTCCACGGCCGGGCGCTGCTGGCCCGTACGGACAACGTCGACATCCTGCAGGCCGACATCCGCGAGGTGGACACCCTGCTGGACAAGCTGGGCGCGCTGGTCGACTTCGACCAGCCGGTGGCCTTCCTCATGCTGGCGATCCTGCACTTCATCCCCGACGAGCAGGCCCACCCGATCGTGGCCCGGCTGCGCGAGGTCAGCGCCCCCGGCAGCCACCTGGTGATCAGCCACGCCATCGACGCCAGGCCCGACACCACCCCGCAGGCCGTGGAGGTCTACAACCAGGCCACGGCCGCACTGAGCCTGCGGACCGACAAGGAGATCCTGGCCTTCTTCGAGGGCTACGAGCTGGCCGACCCCGGCCTGGTCTTCCCCCAGGACTGGCGTCCCACCGAGCCGGCCGCCCTGACGAACGGCACCGACGTCGGCTACGTCGGCGTCGCCCGCAAGCCCTGACGGACGGCCCGATCGCGGCCCCCGGTCAGGGCCCGCAGTCTGGGCCCCCGGTCAGGGCCCCGGTCAGGGCAGGGCCGCCAGGAGCTGCCGCACCCGGGCCGTCGGCGGTCCGGCCGGCACGGCCAGGTAGGTGCGCACCTCGGGCTCGTCCAGGCCGGCGTAGGCCACGCCGCGGATCGGCGGCAGCTCGTCGAAGACCGGGTAGAACAGCGTCCACGACGGCGGGCCCGAGGCCAGGTCGATGAGCGTGTCGTGCAGGCCGGTGAAGGCCGGGCCGCGCGGCGGGTCCACCCCCGCCACCGCCAGGGCCCCGGTGACCAGGTCGTGGAAGGGCGGGTTGCGCTCGCGGGGGGCGAGCCGTACGGGCAGGTCGCCCAGCTGGGCGAGGCTGAGCGTGCCGGAGCCGGCCAGCGGATGGCCGGCGGGCAGCGCCACGACCAGCGGCTCGGTCCAGGCGGGGAAGAACTCCAGGCCGGGCGCGGCGTCCACGAGACGCACCAGGGCGGCGTCCAGGTCGCCGGAGCGCACCGCCGCCAGCCGCTCGGCCAGCCCCTGCTTGCTGAGCCGGACCCGCAGGCCGGGGTCGAGCCGGTCGAGCATGGGGTACAGGCGGGTGCCGGGCGCGGCCGACACGCCGAGCCGCAGGGTGGCCTCGGCCAGGTGGCCGGTGACCGCCCGGCGGGCCCGTTCGGCCGCGGCGAGCACCTCGCGGGCCTCGGGCAGCAGCCGCTCCCCCGCCTCCGTCAGCCGTACGTGCCGGGTCGACCGGTCGAACAGGCGCGCGCCCAGCTCGCGTTCCAGCCTGCTCACCTGCTGGCTGACCGCGGGCTGCACGATGTGCAGCCGCTCGGCGGCCCGGCCGAAGCCGCCCTCGTCGGCGACGGCGACGAAGTAGGCGAGCTGCCGCAACTCCACTGTGTCTCCATTCATCATGATCTGTGATGACTGTCCAGGAGAACGTCTCCTGGTTCGCCCGCTCTTCCCGCGATGGACTGACCCGCATGAACGGGAGTGGATCGATCGGGATCAGGCTGGGCGCGCTCTTCGGCCCGGCCGTGTTCGGCGTCACGGCGGCCGGGGTCGCCCTGCCGGACGTCGCCGCCGCCTTGGGGGCACGTCCTGGCGCGGTGGTGTGGGTGCTGACCGCGCACGCGCTGGCGCTGGGCATCGGGACGGCGCTGTTCGGGCGCCTGTCGGACGCGTGGGGGGTGCGCCGCACGTTGCTGCTCGGCTCGGCGGTGCTGGCGTCGGGCGCGCTGGCCTGCCTGGTGGCGCCGTCGCTGGGCGCGCTCGTGGCGGCGCGGGCGGTGCTGGCGGCCGGGTCGGGCGCGCTGTCGGCGGTCGCGCTGAACCTGGCGGCCACGGCCGAGCCGGAGCGGCGCCAGGCGGTGCTGGCCTGGTTCGGCAGCGCGATGGCGGTCTTCTCGGCGGGCGCGACGCTGGCCGGCGGGCTGGTCACCCAGGCGTTGTCGTGGCGGCTCACGCTCGCGCTGCCCGCGCTGGCGCTGGTGGCGGTGCCGTTCTGCCTGCCGGTGGCGCGGCGGGCGGGATCGGGCGGCCGGGTGGACGTCGTGGGCGTGGGGCTGCTGGCGGCGGGGGTGTCGGCCTTCCTCGTGCTCGTCCAGTCGGCCAACCTGGGGCTGACCTGGCCGGTCGCGGCGCTGGCCGGGGTGGTGGCGGTGCTCGCGGGGGGCGCGCTGGTCCGGCGCACCCGTACGGTCGCTGGCGGGTTCGTCCCGCGGGACCTGCCGGCCGACCCCGTCTTCCGCGGGGCCGCCCTGATCGGCGTCGGCGTGTACGGCGGCCTGTTCGCCACCATGTGGGCCGCCCCGCAACTCCTGGCCGGGGTGCACGGGTGGAGCGTGCTGACGATCGGCGCCTGGCTGCTGCCGGGCGCGCTGGTGGGCGTGGTGCTGGCCAGGATCGCGGGCACCCGGTCGTGGCTGCTGCCCGCCGTGGCCGCGGCGTTCGCGCTCTGCCTGGTCGCGGCGGGGCTCGCCGGAGCGTTCACCGGCGGGCAGGGCGCGCCGGCGGCGTGGGCCGCGGTGCTGCTGGTGGTGGCCGCCTCGCTCGGGTTCCCGGCGTTCTCGCTGGCCCAGGTGGTGATCACCGGCCGGATGTCGGCGAGCTACCCGGTGGAGCGGCGCGGCGGCGCGATGGGCCTGCTGAACCTGACGTTCTTCGTCGGCGGCGGGATCGGGCTGGGTGTGGCGGGCGCGCTGTCACGCCTGGCCGGGCTGCCCGGCACGCTCGTGGTGATCGCGCTGTTCCCGCTGGCCGCCGCCCTCGCGCGGGCCGGGGGACGCGAGGGCCCCACCGTGCAGGCGGGGCCCGCCGAGGTCAGTTCTGCTCGGCGTTCTTCAGCTCCTCGCTGAGCTCGGCCCTGATCGCGTCCATGTCGAGGGCGCGGACCTGGCGGATGAGGTCGTCCAGGGCCGGCGCCGGGATCGCACCGGCCTGGGCGAAGACCACGATGCCGTCGCGGATCGCCATCAGCGTGGGGATCGAGGTGATGTCGAAGCCCTGGGCGAGCGCCTGCTCCGCGTCGGTGTCGATCTTGCCGAAGGTGATGTCGTCGTGCTTGTCGGAGGCCGCTTCGAAGATCGGCCCGAACTTCTTGCACGGCGGGCACCACGTCGCCCAGAAGTCGAGCAGCACGATGCCCTTGTCGGCGATGTCGTTGAAGTTCTTCTCTGTTACTTCGATGGTCGCCACAAGTGGCTCCTCGCTCCTCGGTGAAATTGCAACCGTGTCAACCACGTACCCCCCACCAGCATTCCATGCCCTGGAGGCCCGCAAGCCCGCTGCGGCGGGCGATCCGGAACGCCGGAAGGCGCGGCCCGCGGGCCGCGCCTTCCGCAGGGGTCAGTGGCCGCCGGGCAGGGTCAGGCCGATCACCAGGGGGTCGTGGTCGGAGGAGCGGTAGGCGTCCGGCTGGTAGAGGCCGGGCGGGTTGAACTCGGTGTTGTAGTCGCGGATGCGCGGCTCGTCGGAGTTGATGTGCCAGATCGTGGTGCTGGTCACCCGCTTGAGCAGCTGCTTGCCGGCGAAGGCGTGGTCGAGCTCGCCGGCCAGGCCGTCGAACAGGTAGCTGTAGCGCTGCGCCTCGGGCACGAACCGCTTGGTGAGGCTGGTCAGGCCGCCGGCCTCCAGCGTGTCGATCGGGTCCTCCTCGCCGTAGGCGTTGAGGTCGCCGAGCACGAGCGGGTTGGGCAGGTCCTGGTCGCCGATGATCCCGAGCAGCGCCTGCGCCTGCTTGACGCGGGTGGGGTTCCAGCAGCTCTGGCCGTCGCCCTGGTCGGCGTCGGGGCCGTCGGCCGGGCAGCTGCCCTTGGACTTGAGGTGGTTGACGATCATGGTGAACGGCTGGCCGCCACCCTTCCTGCGGAAGGTCTGGATCAGCGGCGGACGGCTGAAGACGGGGTCCTCCGAGGCCCTGGTCTCGCCGACCGGGGTGAGCTTGCCCGGCTTGTAGATCAGGCCGACCTGGATGAGGTCCGTGCCGGGGTAGGGGTGGCTGAGCGCCGCGTACGTGCCGGCGCCGACCTCGGCGTTGACGGCGTCCACGAGCGCCTGCAGCGCGGTCCGGCCGTTGTTCTCGACCTCCATGAGGGCGACCGCGTCGGCGTCCAGGCCCTTCAGCGCGGCCACCAGCTTGGCGAGCTGGCGCTGCTGCTCGTTGGCGTTGCTCGCGCCGCGCGAGCCGATGGTGGTGAACCAGTTGAGGGTGTTGAACGAGGCCACCTTCACGTTGCCCACCACCGGGAAGGGGCGCGGCGTGCGCGGGTTGGCGTCCAGGTAGGCGATCGGCTTGGTGGGCTGGAGGCGGTACTCGCCGAAGCCGTACCCGAGCACGCCGGTGAGGCCGGCGGCCACGGTGCCCGCCCGCGTGACGGGCGGCAGCGTCGCCGGGTTCTCCCGGTTGGAGCCGTCGTCGATGAGCAGCGAGCGGCGCGTGTCGCCGGCGGGGTCCACGCCGGGCCGGTCGGTGGGCTGGTACAGCCGCCCGTGCGCCGACACCGTGACCTCGCCGAAGCGGCCCAGGTTGTAGTTGTCGTCCACGGTGAGCGGCTGCGGGAAGGTGAGCAGCATGTTCTCGACGGCCTCCAGGCCGTCCGCGGCCGGGGGCAGCGTGTACGGCTGCGCCGCCACACTCCCGGTGCCGCAGACGTCCACGGCGGTGACCGGGGACAGCTCGGTCCAGCCGTTGAACTCGGTGGCCTTGCCGGTGACCAGGACGCGGTCGCCGGTCTTGACGTCCTTGAAGGACTCGCGGGCGAAGACGAACAGGCCCTCGGAGGTCCTCGGGTCGGCGTCCGGCCGCGGGTCCTGGAGGAAGAAGCCGCTGAGCTGGTCGGTCCGCTGGAAGTCGCCGGTCACGACGCCTTCGACCCGGACGGTCTGGCCGGTCAGGGGGCCGGTGTCGCCACTGCCCTGCACCTCGGCGACGCGGCGGTCGGCCGGGGTGTCACAGGGCGCCGCCGCCGTCTCGGCGAGGGCCGGGGTGGCGGTCAGGGCGCCCGCCACGAGGGCAGCGAGTACTGCTCGGGATAAAACGCGCATGACCGGCACTTTAGAGGGATTATTGCCCGCATATTTCCACACAAAAGTGGATAGAACATTAAATCATCGAACCTTGACATTGGCGGCACGCGGGTATGACCAGTGCATGGACTGGGTCACCTGCGCGTTTTCTGCTGCCTGCCCCGGAATCGCCCAACAGCCGTCCGGCCTGTGCCTGGCGCATCTGCCGGCCGAGGACCTGCCCGCCGTCCTCGCCCGGTTGTCCCCCGGCAGGCTGCTCGACCTCCGCGGCACCACCGTCAACGGCGACCTGCTGGCGCGGGTCCTGGAGGCGACGAGTTGCAGACCGGGCCGCGCCCGGCTCGACCGGGCCAGGTTCACCGGCGACGTCAGGCTGTCGGGCGTGACGTTCGCCGGGGACGTGTCGCTCGACGGGGCCAGGTTCGAGCGGCTCGCCTCCTTCTTCGGAGCTCGATTCGAGGGCAACGTGTCGCTGGCGGCGGCCAGGTTCACGCGCGAGCTGTCCTTCCACGGCGTACGCGTCCGGGGGCACGTCTCGCTCGACCGGGCCGTGATGTCCCGCGACGCGCTGTTCGGCCAGGCCGTCTTCGAGCACGGGCTCTCCTGCGAGGGCGCCCGGTTCGACGGGTACGCCACCTTCGACGACGCCCGCCTGGGCACCGGGGCCACGTTCCGCGGCGCCAGGTTCGGCCGGACCCTCTCCTTCCGCAAGGTGCGCGGGCAGGCGGGGTTCGACTACGCCCACTTCGCCGGGGACGCCTACCTGTCGGCCTCCGGCCGGCTCTCGGCCGCGCGCGCCCGCGCCGACGGCCTGCTCGACGTGACGGTCGCGCGCTGCGGGGTGGACCTGCGGCGGGCCGAGGTCTTCGGGGCCGCCACCGTGCGGCTGACCGACTCCAGCGCCGACCTGGAGGGCGCCGTGCTGCACGGGCCCGCCTCGGTGACCGGGAAGGGCCTGTCGATGCTGAGCTCGCTGCGCCAGGTGGACGCCGCCAGCCTCACGCTGACCGGCCTCGACCTGTCGGGATGCGGCTTCGCCGGGCTCACGCACCCGTCCGGGGTGCGGGTCAGGAACTGCACGTTCGCGCTCACGCCGCGCGGCGTGCGGGTCAGCCTGCGCCGTCCGATGCTGCGCTGGATCTCGCGGCGCAGCGCGCTGGCCGACGAGCACGCCCTGCGCGGCTGGGACGCCTCCGGCGGCTCGCCCACCACCCCCGACCTGCTGGCCGCACTCTACGCCGAGCTGCGCGGCCGGATCGAGGACCGCGACACCTCGGCGGACTTCGCCTTCGCCGCCATGGAGATGCGCCGCCAGGCCGGTGAGCACTGGTGGCTGTCGCTGTCGTGGCTGCTGTGGGGGTACGGCATGCGGCTCGGACGCGCGGTGGCCTGGTGCACGCTGCTCGCGGCGCTGACGGCGGCGGCGGTGTTGTGGAGCTCCACCTCGCACGCGGCCCGCCAGGCGGTCCACCACAACCCGGTCGTGCACCAGTAGCCGGGCCGAAATGCGGTGGCAGGCGGCGGATCGGGCTCGCTAGGGTCGCGCCGGTGAGTACCGATCCGCTGCCGCTGCTCTGGTTGACGGGCCCCACCGGCGCCGGTAAGTCCTCGGCCGGGTGGGAGATCTTCGACCGGCTCGGCCGGAGCGGCGTCAAGGCGGCGTTCCTCGACGCCGACCAGATCGGCCTGTGCCATCCGGCGCCGGAGGGCGGCCCGCATCGCCTGCGGGCGCGCAACCTGGCGGCCCTGTGGCCCGGGTTCCGGCGCGCGGGGATGCGCTGCCTGGTGCTGGCCGGTTTCGTGGACACGCCCGAGGAGGTCGGCGAGTACACCGCGCTGCTGCCCGGCGCGGCGTTCACCGTGTGCCGGTTGCGGGTGCCCCACGCGGAGCTGAGGGAGCGGTTCCTGGGGCGGGGCTGGCGTCCGGACCTGGTGGAGGACGCCGTGGCCGAGGCGGTCGCGCAGGACCGCAGCCGGTACGCCGACCTGTGCGTGGACACCGGCGGCCGGACGGTGGCCGGGACGGCCCGGCTGGTGCTCGACCGGCTGGGCGGATGGCCGCCGGCCGCCCCCGCCACCGGGCCGGTATCCGTGTCGGCACCCGCCCCGGCCGTTCCAGGCGCGTGGGGCGGCGGTGTCGCATCCGGTGTGCCGGTTCCCCTGTTGTGGTTCTCGGGGGCGACGGCGGCCGGGAAGTCGACGGTCGGCTACGAGGTCTTCAGCCGCGTCCACCGGTCGGGCGTACGGGCCGCCTACGTCGATCTCCGGCAGATCGCCGCGCTGCGCCCGTCCACCGAGGAGGAGGGCCACCGGCTCAGGGCACGCGGTCTGGCCGCCCTGTGGGACGGGTACCGGGCGGCCGGGGCCGGATGCCTGGTCGTCTCCGGCGGGGCGGACCCCGACGAGACCGTCCGCAGTTGCACCCGCCTGCTTCCCGGTCTGACGCCGACCGTGTTCCGGCTGCACGCCTCCCCCGCCACGCTGCTGGAACGGGTGCTGCTGCGCGGCCGGGGAGGCGGCCCGGCGACGCCCGGCGACGAGCTGCGGGGGCTCAACCGGGACGCGCTGCGAGCCGTGGCCGGACGGGCGGCGCGGGAGGCCGCCGCCCTCGACCTGGCGGGTGCGGGCGACGTGCGCCTGGACACCGACGGCCGCCCGCCGGACGAGGTGGCCTCGCAGGTCATGGCCCACCTCCGGCTTCCGTCGCAGTGACATTGCGCATTCACTCAACCACCTTGAGACGCAGCCCCGCGACCTGCCGTCCGGCACCACCGGCGAGAGGCCGCACGCGCACGGCCAGGAGCTCGGCTCAGAGGGTGGCGGCCAGGTCGTCGATGACGGTGAAGTGCCGGGGCCAGCCGCCGCCCATGATCCGGCGGGAGAGCTGCTGGGTGGGGTCGTCGGGGTCGAAGCCCTCGTGGTCGAGGAACAGCCGGGTGCCCCGGCCCTCCGGCACCAGCCGCCAGGTGACCGTCCAGTCGGCCTGCTTGCGGTCGCTCCAGCTGATCCGCAGCAGCTTCTCCGCCTCGAACTCCAGCACCTGGCAGTGGACCGTCCCGTCGAACCCCACCGCCTTCCTCGGCTGGGTGGTGAAGGTGAACCGGTGGCCCACCTCCAGCCGGAAGTCGTTGGGCATCAGCCAGCGGGCCATCAGCTCGGGATCGGTCAGCGCCCGCCACACCTTGGCCGGCGGGTGCTTGAGGAACTCGTCCAGCCTGATCGCGGTCCGGTCTTCAGCCATCGTCCTCGTCCATCTCGTCGAGCAGTGCGGAGAGGCCGGTCAGCTTCTCGCGCCAGAACCTCTCGTACGGGGTCAGCCAGTCGCGGATCTCCATGAGCGGCTCCGCCTCCAGCTGGTAGTGCCGTTCCCGTCCCTTGCGGGCCTCGGCCACGAGCCCGGCGTCCTTGAGCACCTTGAGATGCTCCGAGACGCTGGGCCGGCTCATGTCGAAGCGCTCGGCCAGCCGCCCGGCGGGCTGGGGGCCCTCCTGGAGCAGCAGGCGCAGCAGCTCGCGCCTGGCCGGGCTGGCCAGCGCGGTGAAGACGTGGTCGGCGGTCATGCCTGGCTGACCACGAACCCGTTGCCGGACGGGTCCCGGAAGAGGAGCTGGCGTCCCCAGGCCTGCTCGCTCGGCCCCTCGAAGGCGACGTCGTTCGCGGCGAGCCGGGCGGCCAGCGCGTCGAGGTCGGGCGCGGCCACCACGAGCCCGCCGACGGGGGCCATGTCGGGGAACCAGGAGGCCAGCAGGAGCGTGGTCGCCGCACCCTTGGGCGCGACGGTGAGCCAGCGGCCCATCGGGAACGGGTTGTCGGTGCGCACCTCGAAGTCGAGCACGCCGGTGTAGAAGTCGAGCGCCCGCGCCTGGTCGGCGACGGGCAGGGTGACGGTGAGGATCCCGGAAATCAGCATGTCGGACACTATATGTAGGATTTTTCCGACATATCAAGTCGCGGGGCGAAATATCGGGGACTTCCCTGATAGGCCATCGGCGGCGCACTCCGTAAACTGGGATCATGCGGATCGACGACTACGTGGCCGACCTCGATCGCGCGCTCTCCGGCCCGTCCGGCGCGAAGCGCGACCTGGTCGTCGAGGCCCGCGACAGCCTGTCCGACACCGCCGACGCCCTGGAGGCCGACGGCCTCGACCGCGCCGAGGCCGAGCGGCTGGCGGTCGCGGAGTTCGGCCCGGTCACCGAGATCGCGCCCGGCTACCAGAGCGAGCTGACCGCCGTGGCCGGGCGGCGCCTGGGCCTGCTGCTGTTCATCAGCGTCCCGCTGACCGCGCTCATGTGGTCGATGGTGTGGCGCACGTACCCCGCCGACCCGGCGCTGTGGGTGGGCCGTCCGGCCTGGTACCACCTGATCTCGAAGCTGCTCGACATCTGCCAGCTCGCCACCGGCCTGTACGGCGGCCTCGCCCTGCTGGCGCTGGGCCGGGGCGCGCGCTGGATCCGCCGCCCGCGCCTGGTGACCAGGTCGCTGGGCATCGTCGTGTGGGGCATGCTGCCACTCGGAGGCGCCATGAGCCTCGTGCTGTCCTACAGCGCCCCCGGGCCGGGCACGATGACCGGCTACCTGCCCGCGTTCCTGGCGAACCTGGTCACGACCGCGTTCTGGGGCCTGCAGATCTACGGCGCGACGCGCTGCCTGCGGGTCAGCCGCACCCGCCGGCCCGCCGCGGCCCCGTCAGCCTGAGGCCCGCGTGTCGGCCCGTGCGTCGGCCTGGAGCACGCCGCCGATCACGCTGGTGAACTCCCGCCAGGCCGACCGCTCCCCCTCGAGCTGTTTCCTGCCCGAGTCGGTCAGCCGGTACGTGCGCCGCTTGCGCCCGCCCACCGTGGCCCACTCGCTGGCCAGGTAGCCGACCCGCTCCAGCCGCCGCAGCGCCGGATAGACGGTGCCGGTGGGCACGCTCAGCGCGCCCCCGCTGCGCTCCTGGAGCGCCTCGATGATCGCGTAGCCGTGCAGCGGCTCCCGCTCCAGCACCGAGAGCAGCAACGCGTCCATGTGCCCGCGCAGCGCGTCTGGATTCATGCTCCAGATCCTAGACAACCGTTCGCCATGTAGCCAGTCTACATGTAGGCTGCCTATATGTAGGTAGACACAACAACGGAGTCGATCGAATGGACGTACTCGAACTCGCCCGCACGCAGTTCGCCGTGACGGGAAGCCTGCACTTCCTGTTCGTCGTGCTCACGCTCGGGCTGGCGCCGGTCGTGGCGCTCATGCACACCCGCCACGTGGTCTCCGGCAGCGCGCTGCACGGCGGCATGACGCGGTTCTGGGGACAGGTCTACGTCGTCAACTACGCCCTGGGCATCGTCACCGGCCTGGTGATGGAGTTCCAGTTCGGGCTGTCGTGGAGCGGGCTGTCCCACTACGCCGGAGACGTGTTCGGCGCGCCGCTGGCCATGGAGACGCTGGTGGCCTTCTTCCTGGAGTCCACGTTCCTCGGGTTGTGGATCTTCGGGTGGGGGCGGCTGCCCAAATGGCTGCACCTGGCCTGCATCTGGCTGGTGACGCTGACCGCGTACGCCAGCGCGTTCTTCATCATGGTCGCCAACTCCTTCCTGCAGAACCCGGCCGGTTCGGTGGTCAGGAACGGCCGGCTGGAGCTGGTCGACTTCGGCGCCCTGCTCACCAACAAGACGCTGATCTTCTCCTTCCCCCACGTCATCGGCGCCGGGCTGCTGACCGGCGGCCTGGTGCTGGCCGGGGCCAGCGCGTACCAGCTGCGGCGGCGCACCCGCGAGACGCTGTTCTTCGCCAAGTCGCTGCGCACGGGGGTCGGCGTGGCGTCGGTCGGCGCCTTCCTGGCCCTGGGCTTCGGGTACGCGCAGTTCGGCGGCGTCCAGGAGGGCAAGTTCGACGGCGACACGGGCGCCGGGGTGCCGCTCGGGCTCATGATCGAGTTCGGCCAGCTCCTGGGGTTCGTGCTGCTGTTCCTGCTCCTGCCGCTCATCTACTGGCTGCCGCGCTGGCGGTGGACGCACCCCGTGCTGATCGTGATGACCCCGGTGCCGTTCGTGCTGGCGATCCTGGGCTGGATGGCCAGGGAGATCGGCCGCCAGCCGTGGATGGTCTGGCACAAGCTCACCGTGGCCGACGCCCTGACGCCCGGCCTGACCTCGGGCATGGTCACGGCCTCGCTGATCGGGTTCGCCGGCGTGCTGGGGCTGCTGGCGGTCGTCGACTACGTCCTCATCGCCCGGGTCGTCCGGCGCGGCCCGCGCGACCTCGACCTCGGGGCGGTCCCCGCCGGCGCCGAGCCCGCCCCCGCGATGAGCTACTAGGAGTGCTGACATGGAAGTGATCTGGTTCCTGTTCTTCACGGTGCTGCTGGCCGGGTACTTCGCCCTGGAGGGCTTCGACCTCGGCGTCGGCCTGCTGCTGCCGGTGCTGGGCAGGACGCGCGGCAACCGCGACCGCATGGTGGCCGCGATGGCGCCGTTCGTGCTGGCCAACGAGGTGTGGCTGGTGGCGGTGGCCGGGACGCTGTTCGGGGTGTATCCGCGTCTGGAGGGCGAGGTGCTGTTCGGGCTGTACCCGCTGGTGGTGGCCATGCTGCTGAGCTGGATCGTGCGCGACGCCGGGCTGTGGTTCCGGCGGCGGCTGGACGGCGCGAGGTGGCGCGGCTTCTGGGACGCGATGATCGCGTTCGGGTCGCTGGGGTTGTCTTTCGGGTGGGGCATGGCGCTGCACGCCGCCGCCACCGGGTTCGCCTCCTCGCCGGTGCATCCGGTCGGGGTGCTGCTGGGCGTGCTGGTGACCCTGATGTTCGCCTTCCACGGATGGACGTTCCTGGCCTGGCGGGAGCCGGGCGCGTTCGGGGCCGCGCGTTCGGGGCGGGCGCTGCTGCTGTCCGGGCTGGTGGCCGCGCTGCCCGCGATCGGCCTGCTGGCGGGGGCGATGCCGTACTTGCTGGAGCACAGCGCGCCGGCGGCTACGTTGAATGTGCTCAGTGTCATGGCGTTGCCGTTCGCGCCGATCATGCTGGGCGCGCAAGTATGGGTATGGCGGACTTTCCGGCCAGGTAAGGGCGCCGTCCCACTCCCCTCGTTCTTCTGAAGGCCACGTGCACAAGGATCTTCTGCGGCTCATGCGGGCCGAGCGCTCGGTGCGCCGCCACCTGACCGTCACCATGGTCGCGGCCGTGCTGGCCGGGCTGCTCGTGCTCGCGCAGGCCGAGCTGCTGGCCGGCGTGCTGTCGGGCCGGTTCACCGCCGCCGCGCTGGGGGTGCTCGCCGCCGTCGTGGGCGTACGGGCGCTGCTGGCCTGGACGCAGGGCGTCTACGCCGGGCGCACCGCGACGGGCGTGAAGTCCGCGCTGCGCCACCGGCTGCTGGCCCGCCTGGGCGAGCTGGGCCCGTCCAGGCTGACCGGTCACCGGTCGGGCGAGCTGGTCACGCTGACCGGCCGGGGCCTGGACGGCCTCGACGCCTACCTGACCGGCTACCTGCCCTCGATCGCGGTGGCGGCCGTGGTGCCGGTGGCCGTGCTGGTCCGGCTGTTCACCGCGGACCTGGGCAGCGCGGTGATCGTCCTGGTGACGCTGCCGCTGATCCCCGTCTTCGGCGCGCTGGTCGGCATGACCACCAAGGCGGTCACCGAGCGGCAGTTCCACGCCCTGTCGCGGCTCGGCGGGCACTTCCTCGACGTGGTGCGCGGGCTGCCCACGCTGCGCGCCTTCGGGCGGGCCCGCTACCAGGCGACGGTCATCCGGCAGGTCGCCGACGCCCACCGGAGCGCGACCATGCGCACGTTGCGGGTGGCGTTCCTGTCGTCGCTGGTGCTGGAGCTGTGCGCGTCGCTGTCGCTGGCGCTGGTGGCGGTGCCGATCGGGCTGCGGCTGCTCGGCGGCTCGCTGGACCTGACGACGGCGCTGCTGGTGCTGCTGCTGGCGCCGGAGGCGTACCTGCCGCTGCGGGCCATGGGGACCCGCTTCCACGCCTCGATGGAGGGGGTGGCCGCGGCCGACGCGGCCTTCGCCGTCCTGGACGAGGCCGCCGGCGACCCGTCCGGCCCGGCCCGCCCGTACGACGGGCACGGCGCGCCGGAGATCCGCCTGGAGAACGTGACCGTCCGCTACCCCGGCAGGGACGAGCCCGCCCTGGAGAACGTGACGCTCACCATCGCGCCCGGCGAGCGGGTGGCGCTGGTCGGCGAGAGCGGCGGCGGCAAGAGCACGCTGCTCCACCTGGTCCTGGGCTTCCTGCGCCCGTCCGAGGGGCACGTCCTGGTCGACGGCGCCGACCTGCGTGAGCTGGACCTGGACAGCTGGCGGGCGGCCCTGGCGTACGTGCCGCAGCGGCCCCACCTGTTCACCACCTCCGTGGCCGACAACATCCGGCTCGGCGCGCCCGGCGCCACGCCGGCGGAGGTCCGGCGGGCGGCCGCCGCCGCGCATGCCGACTTCGTGGACGACCTGCCCCAGGGGTTCGACACCGTGGTCGGCGAGCGCGGCGCGAACCTGTCGGCCGGCCAGCGGCAGCGCGTGGCGCTGGCCCGGGGCTTCTGCCGCCCGGACGCCACCGCGCTGCTGCTCGACGAGCCCACCGCCCGTCTCGACGGCCGCAGCGAGGCCGCCGTCGTGGCCGCCACCGCGCAGCTGGCGCGGGGGCGCACCGCCGTCATCGTCGCCCACCGGCCCGCGATGATCGACCTCGCCGACCGGATCGTGCGGGTGCACGAGGGCCGCGTCGTCTCCGACACCACCCGCGACCGCCCGGCCCGTCCGGACGGCGGCCACGACGGCGACGGTCACCGGGAGCCGCAGAGCGTGGCCTCCCTTCCCGAGGGGAGCGCGCGATGAACCGGCGCATGGGCACCCGGCTGGCCTGGGCCGTGCTGGCCGGGGCGGCCGCCGACCTGGCCGGGCTGGGGCTGATCGCGGCCGCCGCCTGGCTGATCACCAGGGCGGCGCAGCAGCCGTCCCTGGCCGCGCTGAGCGTGGCCATCGTGGCGACCAGGGCGTTCGCGACCGGCAAGGGCGTCTTCCGCTACGCCGAACGGCTCACCGGCCACGACGTGGCCCTGCGCGCCCAGGCCGGCACCCGCGAACGGCTCTACCAGGCGCTCGTCCCGCCCCAGCGCCCCCGCCACGGCGGCGCCGACCTGCTCAGCCGCATGGTGGACGACACCGAGGCCGTCCAGGACCTGCTGGTCCGCGCGCTGCTCCCGGCCGCCGCCGCGCTGCTGACCGGGCTGGCCGCGGTCGCCATCGGGCTGTTCGTGCTGCCGATGACCGCGCTGGTGCTGATGGCCGGGCTCGTGGTGGCGGGCGTGCTGCTGCCCGCCGCGACCGCCGCCGCCGCGCGCCGCTGGTCGGCCCGGATCGCCCCGGCCAGGGCCGCGCTGGCGGCCCGCGTGGCCGACCTCGTGCACGGCTCGGCCGACCTGGCCGCCTACGGCGCGGGCGAGCGGGCGCTGTCCGGCGCGCTGGCCGCCGACGAGGCGCTGGCCGCGCTGGAGCGCCGCCAGTCGCGCGTGCACGCCGCCGCCCTGGCGGTCGGCACGCTGGCCCAGGGGCTGACGGTGGCCGCCATCGTGCTGCTCGCCCAGGGGGCGGGCGCCGGCTCCGTCGCCACGGCGGTGCTCGCGCTGACCGCGCTGGTGTCGTTCGAGCCGGTGCTGCCGCTGGCGGCGGCGGGCGAGCGCATGGCCGGGATCACCGCCGCGATCCGGCGGCTGCGCGAGGTCCGCGCCACGGCGCCGGCCGTCACCGAGCCCTCCACGCCCGCGCCCGTGCCGTCGGCTCCCCTGACGGTCGAGGTCGACGACCTCGTCGTCCGCCACCCCGACGCCGCGAGGCCCGCACTCGACGGCGTCTCGCTGCGCCTGACCCCCGGCCGCCGGGTCGCGATCGTGGGCCCGAGCGGCGCGGGCAAGAGCACGCTGCTGGCCGCGCTGATGCGCCTGGCCGAGCCCGAGTCGGGAAGCGTGCGCGTCAACGGGACCGACCTTCGCGACCTGTCCGGCGACGACGTCCGCACGCTGATGACCGGCCTCACCCAGGACCCGTACATCTTCCGCACCACCCTGCGCGACAACCTGCGCCTGGCCGGGCCGGACGCCGGCGACGAGCGGCTGGCGGCGGCCGTGCGGGAGGCCAGGCTGGGCCCGTGGGTCGAGCGCACCGGCTGGGACGCCGAGCTCGGCGAGGACGGCAGGACCGTCTCCGGCGGCCAGCTCCAGCGCCTGGCCCTGGCCAGGGCGCTGCTGTACGACCCGCCCGTGCTGCTGCTGGACGAGCCCGCCGAGGCGCTCGACGAGGAGACCGCCGACCGCCTGATGGCCGACCTGCTGGACGTCATCCGCGACCGCACCACCGTGCTGGTGACCCACCGGCTCAAGGGCCTGGAGTCGGTGGACGAGGTCGTGGTGCTCGACGAGGGCCGCGTCGTCCAGCGCGGGCGGCACGACGAGCTGGTGGCGGTGCCCGGCTACTACCGCGACCTGTGGGAGTCCGAGGCGCTGACCAGGCGCTAGCCGATCCTATCGCCCTCGCGTTGAGTTCGCGTCGTCATCAGGTTTATGATGCAAACCTGTTTGCAGGTAAGAGGAGTTGGCATGGTGGACGACGATCGAGCGCGCACCCCCGCGGAGACGCTGCGGCTGATCGAGCAGCAGCGCTCCGCCACGGTCCGGCGCCTGCACGGCGACCCGGTGCTGCTCTACGTGCCCTGGGGCGTGGCCTGGCTGCTCGGCTTCACGGCGCTGTTCCTGTACTACGGCCTCGACGGCGTCCCCTACGCGCCGATCACCCACCCGCAGGCGCTCATGGTGCTGTTCGCGGGCATGTCGCTGGCCGGGGCGATCGCGATCTTCGGCATGGTGAAGATGGGGGCGCAGGTCCGCGGCGAGACCTCGGCCAAGGGCATGATGTACGGCTACGCCTGGATGGCCGGCCTGGTCTCCATGACGGTGCTCGCCATCCGCTTCAGCCCCCAGCTCCCCGCCACCGAGAGCGGCCTGCTGTGGGGCGGCGGGTTCATGATGCTCGTCGCGCTGCTCTACATGGCCGGCGGCGCGATCTGGACGTACTGGCCGATGTTCTTCGTCGGCGTGTGGACGGCGGTCGTCAACGGGGTGGGCGTCATGCTCGGCGCCGGCTGGCACGCGCTGCTGACGGCCGTGCTGACCGGCGGCGGCTACATCGCGGCCGGCGTCGTGCTGCGGCGGCGGATGTGAGCCCCGACGCGGCCGTCCCCGAGCTCGACCCGGTGATCCACGCGCAGGCCAGGCTGCGGGTGGTGGCCACGCTCAACACCCTCGGCGGGCGCGACGAGATCGCGTTCCCCTCGCTGAAGGACCTGCTCGGGATGACGGCCGGCAACCTCTCGGTGCACCTGACCAAGCTGGAGGACGCCGGTTACGTCCGCATCACCAAGACCCACAAGGGCCGCACCCCCGTCACGTACGTCGCGCTCACCCAGCGCGGACGGCTGGCCTTCGAGGACTACACCAAGGCGATCCGCGCCTTGCTCGACAACGCTGGAGGAACCCCATGACGGCCCTGGCCAGAACGGTGGAGGTCACCCGCCGCTACGGGGACGTGCTCGCGCTCGACCGCGTCTCGCTCGACATCCGGGCGGGAGAGCTGGTCGGCCTGCTCGGCCCGAACGGCGCGGGCAAGTCCACCCTGATCAACCTGTTCGTCGGGCTGCGCCGCCCGACCTCCGGCACGGTCGAGCTGTTCGGCGGCTCGCCCCAGGATCCCGTGACGCGCCGGGGCATCGGCGTCACCCCGCAGGAGACCGGGCTGCCCGAGTCGCTGCGGGTCGGCGAGATCACCGACTTCGTGCGCGCCCACTTCCCCGACGCGCTCGGCAGGGACGAACTGCTCGACCGCTTCGGCCTGAACGACCTGGTCAAGCGGCAGGTGGGCGGGCTGTCCGGCGGGCAGAAGCGGCGCCTGGCCGTGGCGCTGGCCTTCGCCGGCCGCCCGCGCCTGGTGTTCCTGGACGAGCCGACGACCGGCCTCGACGTCGAGGCCAGGCGCACCCTCTGGGACGGCATCCAGGCCTTCCACGCCGAAGGCGGCACGGTCGTCCTGACCAGCCACTACCTGGAGGAGATCGAGGCGCTGGCCGAGCGCGTGGTCGTCGTCGGCCAGGGACGGGTCCTGGCCGACGACACCGTACGGGCCGTGCGCGACATGGTGGGGGTGCGGCGCGTCTCGCTCGACGCCGAGGACCTGCCCGAGCTGCCCGGCGTGCTCAGCACCGAACGCCAGGACGGCCGCGTCAGCCTGCTGACCACCGACCCCGACCGGCTGGTGGTCGAGCTGGTGCGCAGCGGCACCCCGTTCTCGGGGCTGGAGGTCAGGCCGACCACGCTGGAGGAGGCCTTCCTCACCATCACCTCGACCTCGCCCCCCAAGGAGAGCGCGCATGTCTAGCCTGATCGTGGCCCACACCCGGCTGCAGCTCGTCGAGCAGTTCAGGGTGCCCATCGGGATCCTGGCCAGTTCCATGTTCCCGGCCATCTCGATGCTGGCGTTCGTGGTGCCGTTCGCGGGCAGCGACCCGGTGGCGGCGACGTCGGCGACGGGGGCGCTGATGTTCTTCGGTGCCATGTCCTCGGCGGTGATCGGGCTCAGCGCGTCGGTCTCGCAGGATCGCGAGCAGCCCTGGGACCCCTACACCCGCACGCTGCCCGCCGGGCCGTTCCCGCGCCTGGCCGGGCGGATGGTCTCGACGGTGGTCCTCATGCTGCTGTCGGTGGTGCCGGTGCTGGTGGTCGCGGCCCTGCTGACCGAGGCGGTCATCACGCCGGTCCGGCTGGCCCTGGGGCTGGCCGCGCTGGTCGCCGGAGGGGTGCCGTTCATGCTGATCGGCCTGTTCCTCGGCCTGACGCTGCCGTCGAAGGCGGCGCTCGCGGTGGCGCAGATCGTCTTCTTCCCCGTGGCCATCGTGGGCGGGCTGATCCTGCCGCCGCAGATCCTGCCGGACATCGTGGAGGCCGTCTCGCCGTACGTCCCGTCCAGGGGCGCGGCCGAGCTGATCTGGGCGGCCATCTCGGGGGCCCGCCCGGACGGGATCGCGCTGATCATGCTGGGCGTCTGGACGGTGATCGCGGCGGCCGCCGCGACGTGGGCCTACCGCCGCGACGAGGGCCGGCGTTTCGCCTGATGGGGGGGTGTGCCGCCGAGTCCGCAGCGATCTCAACGGCACACCCGTCTCCGGGAGGGGGTCCTTGTGTTTACTTCTTCTCTTGGAGGGTGACGGTGGCCTCCGCGGACCGACCGTCCCTCATATATGTGATCTTGACCTGTTGGCCCGGTTTGAAACCTCTGACCTGTCCAACAACCGTATCGCCTGAGTCAACAGGTGTGTCCCCAATCTTGGTGATCAGGTCGCCCTCCTGCAGCCCGGCCTTGGCCGCCGGGCTGTCCGCGGTCACCTGCCGGATCAGCGCGCCGGGCACGTCGCCGGTGGCGTCGGTGACGCTCACGCCGAGGAAGGCGTGGCTGACCTTGCCGCTCTTGATGAGCTGCTCGGCGACCTGCTTGGCGGTGTTGACCGGGATCGCGAAGCCGACGCCGCCGCCGGCCGCGTCGGAGGCGATGGCGGTGTTGATGCCGACGAGCGCGCCCGCCGCGTTCACCAGCGCGCCGCCGGAGTTGCCGGGGTTGATCGCGGCGTCGGTCTGGATGACGTCGCCGATGGTGGTGCCCTCCACCGGGCTCTGCTGCTGCTCGCCGCCGAAGCCGGGCGGGAGCTGCTGACGCTGCTCGCCGCCCAGCTTGAGCGTACGGTTCAGGGCGCTGACGATGCCCCTGCTGACCGACCCGTCCAGGCCGAGGGGGCTGCCGATGGCCAGCACGTCGTCGCCGACCTTGAGTTGGTCGCTGTCGCCCAGCGTGGCCTTGGTCAGCCCCGAGACGTCCTCGGCCTTGATGACCGCGAGGTCGGTGGCCGGGTCGGTGCCGACGACCTTGGCCTTGGCCGTCTTCCCGTCGCTGAACTTGACCGTCATCTGACCCCCGCCCTGCGAGGCGCCGACGACCACGTGGTTGTTGGTGAGGATGAGGCCGTCCTCGGAGAGCACGACCCCCGACCCCTCGCCCGTCTGTCCCTGGATCATGACCACCGACGGCTGCACCCGCTCGGCCACCTCAGCGGTGGAGAGCTGGTTGGAGGCGGCCCTGAGCACCGGGCTCGGCGCGCTGACCACCTGCTGCGGCTCGGGCTGGAACGTGGTCGCGACGGCGGCTCCCACGACACCGCCGCCGATGGCCATCGCGGCGAGCGCGAGCCCGGCGACGGCCTTCTGCCCGGCGTTGAGCCGCGCCTTGACGGGGGTGGACGGCGGAGGAGGAGGCGGCTGCTCCATGACGATCGTGTCCCGCCGGGGGAAGCCCCCGGCGGCCGGCGGGGTGGCGCCGAACTGGCTCCACCCACCGGTGCCCTGCTCGCGAGGCTCGTTCGCGTTCATCTGTCATCTCCCTCAAGTCCCTATGACTCAAGGGTGCCAAGAGGGGCGTAAGAGCTGGTTAAGGCGGTGATCGGAACTCTGTGAGACGACTCACTCACACCTTATCTGCGCTGCTCACGGGCCCATTTGTCCGCATGAAAGAAGAAAAGGATCTTCGAACCGTTTGCATGCGGGTGATGGCCAGCATAATCGGCGCTCTTCGGCGTAAGCAGATTGCCGTCTGTCCCCCCGTACCGGAGGAGGCGCAGCCATGTCCCCAGTCGTTCCCATCACCGCCGCGCGAGGCCGCGCCAGCGGCGCGCTCCCAGAACAAGAGCGCGAACACCATCACGACGTACCTGCGGGCCGCCAACCGGTTCGTCGACTTCCTGGCCGGGCAGAACGAGCCGGCCGACGCCGAGGGCGTTGGCGCCGAGGGCGTTGGCGCCGAGCAGGTGCGGGCGTGCCTGGTGCACGAGCAGAACGAGCGCGGCATCCCCATCGCGGTGGCTGCGCACGCCTACCTTGCCGTCTTCTTCTTCTGGTTGATCGAGGAGACGGAGCGCTCCACGGTCTCCCCCATGCTCGCCAAGGACCGCCCCAAGGCTCCGTCCAAGGTCCGCCAGTACGTCTCGCTGGAGCAGTTCGGCGCGCTCCTGGAGGTGTGCCGAGGTAGCGACTTCGCGGTGAGACGCGACACCGCCATCGTCCGCATGCTGTTCGACAACGGCATGCGGGTCAGCGGTCTGTGTGGCCTGCGCCTTGACGACGTAGATCTGCCAGGGCGACGGCTCCGCATCACCTTGAAAGGCGGAAACGAGCATTGGGCGCCCATCGGCGGTGCCGGGCCCGGATGCGCAGGTACCGGTCGATTGCCCGGGCTGTCTTGTCCGGTGGTGAGCCTTGAGTGGCTGTGGCTCGCAGTGAGGCACCACCAGCGCCTGGTCGTGAACGGCGTCCAGGGCATGCTCAAGAGCCGCGCGGAGGCTGCCGGGGTAATCGGACCTGCACCCGCACCGAGAAGCCTGCGCCCGGTCCTCGCGGATCAGGCGGCGGCGTTTCGCCTGTTCAGGGCGGCTTCGCGTGCGCAACGGAATACGCCTACCTGCGCTCGCGAGCAAGACTTAGTGCGTCGAGCGCTAACGACATGCCTTTCCTGATCATGTGAGGATCGCCGTAGTCGACGATCGGAGAACCTCTTTATCACGTGGAAGCGTGCTGTCGGTGTCGCGGGGATCACCCTGGCGCTCGCTGCCCCCACCGCCTTGACGACGTCGCCAGCCGCCGCGTCCTCATCCATGGCTGAGTGGCATTTTGACGGGTACTACCCCTCCACCACGCAGGGCTACAACGAGTGCCATAGGGACGGTGTGCGATGGGGGCGCGGCTACGAGTGCCGGTGGTACCCGAGCAGTTACGGAGACCCTCCGCAGCCGCACTACGAACTGTGGCTCCTCTACTGAGCACCTGCCCCAGAGCGGTGCGACACCAGGACCTCTAGATCCAACGCCGTTCAGTTAGCGTCCGGGCGGTGGTGTCAAGGGCTGGCCGGGATCATGTTGATGCTGATGGCAGCCTTGTAGGTGGTCCG
>NZ_JBEXYK010000100.1:0-22220 GCF_040630865.1 Nonomuraea sp. NPDC005730 | reverse complement strand
GCCACTGCTGAGATCAGGCAGGCTTTCGGTGTTCATCTTCCGTTACGGCAGATCTTCGACACTCCCACCATCACCGCCCTCGCCCACGCGATCGAAGAGCTGACCGATGGCCGATGACCTCCGGTACAAGGGCGTCCGGCGCCAGGCGGTGACGGCCGACGCCCCCCTGTCTTTCGAGCAGGAACGGCTGTGGCTGGCGAACACCGCCTACAACAGCGCGATGAAGGTGGAGCTGGCCGGAACCGTCGACCCGATCCGCCTCGAACAGGCGCTCGAGGTGGTCGCCGCCAGGCAGAGCGTTCTGCGTACGACCTTCCACGAGGGGCCCGTTCAACGGGTGCACCCCCGGCTGCCCGTGCGCGTCGACGTCAGGGACGTCGGCGCCGGCGAGGTCGACGCCTTGGTGTCGGCGTACGCGGAGCAGACGTTCGACCTCGCCGAGGGACCGCCGTTCCGGGTGGCGCTGCTGCGGCTCGGCGACGACAGGTGCGTCCTGGTCGTGGTGATCCACCACTTGGCCGCCGACGGCTGGTTCCGCGTGTTCTTCAGGGAACTGACGGCCGCCTACGCGGGATCGGCGATCCCCGGCCCGGCCACCGGATATCTGGCCTACGCCCGCCGCCAACGGGCGGCGGCGGAGTCGGGCGCCTGGGCGGCCGCCGTCGCCCGGCGGGCCGCCGGCCTGTCGGGGGCCGAACCGGTGCGCGTCTACGGCGACCGGCGGGGCGGCGCCGAAGCCGGAACGAGCGGCGAGGTTCCCGTACGCTTCCCGCCCGAGCTGACGGCGCGGATCAGGAGCACGGCAGCCGACTCCGGATGCACGCCCTTCACCGTCCTGCTCGCGAGCCTGTTCGTCGTCACCTGGCTGAACAGCAGGCAGAACGATCTCGTGCTCGCGGTGCCGGTGGACGGCCGCGACCGGACCGACCTCCAGGACGTGCTGGGGTTCTTCGTCAACCTTCTTCCGGTGCGCGGGCACGTCGACGCCGGGCTGACGTTCCGCGAGCTGCTGTCCCGCACCCGCGAATCGTGGCTGGACGCCTTCGAGGACCACACGATCCCCTTGGCGCAGGTGCTGACGGCCGCCCGCGCGCTCGGCGGAACCTGGGTGCCGACCGTCGTCCTGAACATGGACGCGCAGCCGTCGGAGCCGGTCCGGCTCGGCGCCGCGACCGGAACCCCGGAAGGCATCGACACCGGCACGGTGAAGTTCGACGTGAACGTCTACGTGTCCGACGAAGGCGAGGTGTTCTCCGGTGCCCTGATCTACCGGACCTCGCTGCTGTCGCCGTCGGCCGCCGCACGCTTCGCCGGGTTGTGGGAGGAGATCCTGTGGGCCACGCTCGCCGAGCCTGACCGCACCCTGCGCGACCTGCTTCCGCGGCCCGAGCCCGTGCGCGCGCGAGATCCGCGGCCGTCGGGTGATCTCACCGCGCGCTTCGCGCGGAGCGTCCAGCGCCATCCCGACAGGACGGCGGTGATCTGCGGGGACCGGCGGATCTCCTACCGGGCTCTGGACGCCTGGAGCAACCGGCTGGCCAGGCGGCTCGTCGCGCAGGGCGCGGAGCCAGGCCAGGTCGTGGGCCTGGCGGCGGGACGATCCGCCGAGCTGGTCGCCGGTCTCCTCGCCGTGCTCAAGGCGGGCTGCGCCTACCTGCCGCTCGACCCCGCCTACCCGCCCGAACGGCTCCGGCTCCTGCTGCGGAACTCGCGGGCCGGCCTGGTCCTGGGCGCGCTCCCCGGCACCCGGCTTCCCTCGATCCCCCTCGACGAGGCTCCCGGCTTCTCCGCCGAACCGCTGAGCGGCCCGCCGATCCACCCCGCGGCACCCGCGTATCTCATGTACACCTCGGGTTCCACGGGCGCGCCGAAGGGCTGCGTCATCAGCCACGCCTGCGTCGACCGGCTCCTCAGCGCGACGGAAGCGCTGTTCCGCTTCACTGAGGACGACGTCTGGACGCTGTTCCACTCCTTCGCCTTCGACTTCTCCGTCTGGGAGATCTGGGGAGCGCTGAGCCACGGGGCCGCACTGGTCATCGTTCCCCACGAGGTCAGCAGGTCGCCCGAGGACCTGCTGGAGCTCCTGGACGCCGAGCGGGTCACCGTGCTCAACCAGACACCGCTTGCCTTCTCCCAGCTCACTGCCGCGGTCAAGGCGCGCGGGCGCCCTCCGGAGAGCGTGCGGACCGTGATCTTCGGCGGCGAGGCGCTCGACCACGGCAAGCTGAGGGACTGGTACGACCACGTTCCCCGGGGCCGGACGAAACTGATCAACATGTACGGCATCACCGAGACGACCGTGCACGTCACCTACCGGGAAGTCACCGAGCACGACGTGGAGTCCGGGGCGGGCAGCCTGATCGGCCGGCCCCTCGCGGACCTGTCGATCCATCTCCTCGGGGACGACGGCCTGCCCGTGCCCGACGGGACGCCGGGCGAGATCCACGTCGGGGGCGCGGGTCTGGCCCACGGCTACGCGGGCGATCCACGGACCACCGCACTGCGCTTCGTGCCGTCCCCCTTCGCCGCCACGCCGGGAGAGCGCCTCTACCGGAGCGGCGATCTGGCCGTCCGTACCGCCGAAGGGGATCTCTGCTACCTGGGCCGGGTCGACGAGCAGGTCAAGATCCGCGGCTTCCGCCTCGAACCGGGGGAGATCGCGGCCGCGCTGCGCACCAACCCGGCGGTCGCGGACGCCGCGCTCGTCGTCCGCCACGACGAGCACCGGGGAACTCACCTGGTCGCCTACGTGGTGGCAGCGGACCGGCAGGCCGTCCCCGCCTCCCGCGAACTGCGCGAGCATCTGGCCACCGTCCTGCCCGCGCACGCCATCCCGGCCAGGATCGGTGTCATCGACGCGCTTCCCATGACCGCCAACGGGAAGCTGGACGCTCAGGCGCTGCCCGAGCTCGCCGTCCCGGCGGAGGAGCGGGAGAACGCCGCGGCCGGCACGGTGGAAGAGGTGATCGCCGGGCTGCTCGCCGAGGCGTTCGGCCTGGAGGGAGTCGGGGTCACCGACAACTTCTTCCAGCTGGGTGGCGACTCGATCATCGCCATGCGGGTGGCGACGGCCGCGCGTACGGCAGGGCTGCGCCTGCGGCCGGGCGACGTGCTGATCGGGCAGAGCGCGCAGGGCATGGCGGCCATGCTCGACGTGCCCGCACCGACCCCGGCGACGCCCGCCTCCTCCGGCCGCGGGCTGACCCCCATGCAGCAATGGTTCATGGAACAGGGGATGCCGCAGCCGGCGCACTGGAACCAGAGCGTCTGGCTCAGCCCGCGACAGGACTGGTCCGTCGGCCGATTCGAGACGGCGCTGCGGGCGGTGCTGCGAGCTCATCCCGCGTTGACCGGCGACGGGCTGCCCGGCGGCGCCAAGGAGCCCGGCCCGGAGCTCGTCAGGGTGTTCGACCTCGGCACCGTGCCGGGCGGCCACCGCGCGGACCGGGTACGCAGGGCCCTGCACGAGGTGCAGACCGGCCTGGACCTGGAGCGCGGCCCGCTGGTTCGGGCCCTGGTGCTGCACGGGCTGCCCGACGGGCCGCTCGTGGCGCTCGTCGCCCACCATCTCGTCGTGGACGCCGTGTCGTGGGAGATCCTGCTGCAGGACCTCGCCGCCGCCTACGCCGACCGCCCGCGCCCGGCTCCGACCGACTCCGCCGCCGCGTTCGCCGCGGAACTCGCCGCCTACGCCCACAGCGCGCAGGCGAGCGGCGAGCTCACCCACTGGACCGCCACCGGAGGCGTCCCCACCGACGCGTTGCCCGTCGACCACCCGGACCAGTCCGCCACCGAGGCGGGCGCGGCGACCGTACGGCGGGAGCTGAGCAGGGAGGCCACGAGCCTGGCGGCGGACGCGGCCCGAGCGGCTGGGGTCAGCTTCGAGGCGTTCCTGCTGACCGGTACCGCGCTGGCGATCCGCCGATGGTGCGGAGCGAGCGCACTCAAGGTGGACGTCGAGCGGCACGGCAGGGAGCCCCTGCGCGGGGAGGGCGATCTCACCAGGACCGTCGGCTGGCTCACCGCGATCTTTCCCGTCACCGTGGATCTCACCTGGGCCTCGGCGGCTGAGACGCTCGGCCACGTCGCCTCCGTCCTGGACGGTGTGCCCAACCGCGGGGCCAGGTACGCCGCCCTGCGCCATCTGGGCCCCGCGCCCGTACGCGAGGCGCTGGCCGCGCTCACCGAACCCGAGGTCGCCTTCAACTACCTCGGGCACCGTCTGGAGGTGGAAGGCGACGGGCCGGCGTTCGCTCGCGTCACCCGTCCCTACGACCTGAGCGCGAACGACAGGGCGGGAGCGTCGCCGCGCACGCGCCTGCTGTCCGTCGAGGCCGAGGTCGTGTCCGGAACGCTGCGGCTGACCTGGACCCACGACCTGCGAACCGCTCCAGCCACCGCCGCCGCCCTGGCGGCCGCCACCCTGGCCACGATCACCGACCTGAGCGCCACGGCCCGCTCCGCGACCACGACACGAAAGCCTTGACCATGTCCCTTTGGAAGAACCGTGACTTTCTCAAGCTCTGGACCGGCGACACCGTTTCGGAGATCGGCAACCAGGTCACGACCATCGCGATGCCGCTCCTGGCGATCCTCGTGCTCCACGCCTCACCGGCCGAGCTGGGGATCCTCGGTGCCGCGCAGTTCGCGCCCTACCTCGTCTTCGGTCTGGTCGCCGGGGTGTGGGTCGACCGGTTACGCCGCCGGCCGCTGATGATCATCTCGGAGGTCCTCCGCGCGGTTTGCATCGGTCTGGTCCCGCTGCTGGCGGCGCTCGACCTGCTCCTGATCGAGCATCTCTACGTCATCGTCTTCGTCTTCGGCACCCTCGGCCTGTTCTTCGACGTGGCCTACCAGTCCTACCTGCCGACGCTGGTCGGCCGGGAGGAGCTGACGGAGGGCAACGCCAAGATGACCGCGACGGCCACCATCGCCCAGGTGTCCGGTCCCGGTGCGGCGGGAGTGCTGGTGCAGATCGTCACCGCGCCCGCCGCCATGATCATCGACGCGGCCTCCTTCCTCCTGTCCGCCCTGGGCCTGATGCTGATCAAGAAGCGGGAAGAGCCGGTGCCGCCGGACCCGGCGGGCCGCAATCTGCTCAGGGAGGTCCGCGAGGGCCTGGCCTTCGTCCTGCGCAACCGCTACCTCCGGGTGATCGCGGCCACGACGGCGACCAGCAACTTCTTCGGCCGCATCCTGTTCACCGTCTACGTGCTCTACCTCACGGAAGACCTGCGGCTCGCCCCCGGCATGGTCGGCCTCAGCTTCGCCGTCTCGGGCGCCGGGTCGGTGCTCGGCTCCTTCCTGACCGAGCGCGGCACCCTGGCGTTCGGCCTCGGGCGGACGATCGCCTGGGGGCTGCTGATCGGCAACGCCGCGCTGCTGCTGATCCCCGCCGCCCCCGCGCTCGGCTCGCTGACCGTGCCCGTGCTCCTGGTGAGCATGTTCGTCTGGGGTTTCTCCAACCCCGTCTACAACATCAACCAGGTCAGCCTGCGGCAGGGGATCACACCGGATCGACTGCTCGGCCGGATGAGCGCCAGCATGCGCTTCCTCGTCTGGGGGACCGTGCCGCTCGGCTATGTCGCGGGCGGCGCACTGGGCGAGGCCGTGGGTCTGTGGCCGACGCTGCTGATCGGGGCGATCGGCGGGCTGCTGCCGGCTGTCTGGCTGCTGCCCTCCCGGTTGATCGCGCTGACCGACGCGGAGGACGCCGCCCTCACCCCGGTGGGCCAGGCACGATGACCTGGCCGTCACAGGGCGTGGTCATGGTCACCGGCGCGGCCCGGGGTGTCGGCAGGGCCGTCGCCGTCGCCTTCGCGGAGGCGGGAGCGCACCTCGTCCTTCTGGACGTCTGCGCGGACCTGCCCGGCTGCCCCTACCCGATGAGCCGTCCCGACCAGTTGGAGAGTACGGCGCGGCGGTGCGGCGAGCTGGGCGCCCGCGTCGTCACCGTCGAGGCCGACGTCCGCGACCCGCTCCGCGTCCAGGAAGGGGTCGAAGGCGCCCTGGCGGAGTTCGGCGGGATCGACGTCCTGGTCAACAACGCCGGAATCGTCGGACCCGCCGGGGTCCTCGCCCACGAGATGGCGGAGGCCGACTGGAACCTCCTGCTCGACGTCAACGTGACGGGCGCCTGGCACTGCGCCAGGAGCGTCCTTCCCTCGATGGTCGAACGCAGGAGCGGCAGCGTCGTCAACATCGCCTCCACGGCGGGCCACATCGCCTTCCGGTCGTTCTCCGGCTATGTCACGGCCAAACACGCGCTGATCGGGCTGACCAGGGCCCTGGCGGTCGACTACGCGCCCTACGGCATCAGGGTGAACGCCGTCAGCCCCACCTCGATCTACGAGGACCCCGGCGAAGGGCCCGGCATGTTGTCCGGGGTGGCGGCCATGATGGGGGTCGGCGCGGCGAGCTACGAGGAGGTGTCGCACGCCCTGCATCCGCTGAACACCCTCGCCTACGCGGAGGACGTCGCGGCCGCGACCCTGTGGCTGGCCTCACCCGCCGCCGCGCGCTGCACCGGCACCATCCTTCCGGTGGACGCCGGATTCACCACCCGATAGGAGAACCGCAGACTTGCTGACAGAAGCAGAGATCCGCGCCCTGGCCCTGCGCAGCCAGGGCTTCGGAGAGAGCTACCGACGCCCGGTCGACGTGCTGAAGCGTCTGGGCGTGATCCAGCTCGACTCGGTGGACGTCCTGGCCCGCAGCCACGAACTCACCGTCTTCTCCCGGTACGGCGCCTACGACCCCCAGCACCTGAACCAGCAGATCTACCACGATCGCACGGGTTTCGAATACTGGGGCCACTCCATGAGCTGGATCGACCTGGCCGACTACCCGTTATTCCTGCACCGGGTCGAGCACCTGCGGGAGTCGGGCCGTGGGGCCAGTACGGTCAACAAGGAGGTCCGCGACGAGCACGCCGAGCTCTATGCGCACGTCCTCGACACGGTCGACGCGAAGGGCCCGGTCGGCGCCGCCGACTTCGCCGGCGCGGGATCGGGCGGATGGTGGAAGCTCAAACCCGCCAAACAGGTCCTGGAGGACCTCTTCGACCAGGGCGTCCTCATGTGCGCAGGCAGGACCCAGGGGTTCGCCCGGCAATACGACCGCACCGAGCGGGTCCTGCCCCCGCGCACAGACACCCGCGACCCCGGCCAGGAACGGGCGGCCTACGAGCTGATCGTCAGGGCGGTCGCCAGGGTCGGGATCGGAACGGCCCGGGAGGTGGCCGACTACTACCGGCTGCACAAGTGGCCCGCTCCCTGGCGGGAGGCGCTCGCGCGGGCGGTCGCCGACGGCAGGGTCACCGAGCTCAAGATCCCAGGCTGGCGTGGCCCCGCCTACGCCGACCCCGCCTGCCTGGACGGCCCCAAGACGCTTCCCGACCACCCGCCCACCTTCCTGTCACCGCTGGACAACCTGCTGTGGGACCGGAAACGTGTCCAGCGGGTCTTCTCCTTCGAGCACACCTTCGAGATCTACGTTCCGGCGGAGCGCCGGCGTTACGGCTACTACGTCCTCCCGCTCCTGGCCCGCGGCGCCCTGGGTGGACGCGCGGACCTCAAACTCGACCGTCAGAACGGCGTGCTCCAGGTCCGCGGGCTGTGGCTGGAGGGGGCGAGCCCCGAGGAGGCGGCCGCGGCCCTGCGCACCCTCGCCGGGCATGTACGCGCCGACGACATCGCGCTCGACGAGGGTGAGCACAAGGCCCGGATCGTGCGGGCCCTGGGCTGATCGAGCTACTGCCGGGCCCGGCGCAGCGCCGCCGCCAGGATGGTGATCGCGAGCTGGGCGGGAGTGGGGTTCAGGAAGACCTCGGCGACGGGGACGGGCACACCGAAGTCTTCCTGGAGCTTCCGCGCCAGGTACATCGCGGCGACCGAGTTGCAGCCCGCCTCGAACACGTCGTCATGCAGGCCGAAGTCGTCGAGGTCCAGGACCTCTGCCGTCAGCGCGCAGATCCTGCGCTCCACCTCGGTCTCCGGCGCCGCGTACGGGCGGGCCGCCGGCCGTTCCCGGCGTACGTCGGCCCGCGGCGTCCACAGCGGCGGAAGGGGCAGGTCGGCGGCGGTCCGCGCACCCTCGGCGAAGGCGGTGAGCACCCCCGCGAAGTCCTCGTGCAGCCGTTCCACCCCCGGCCGTGACACCACGCCGGAATCGTGCGTGGTCCGCAGCGTCAGCTCTCCGGCGAGCGTGACGGTGACGGTGAGGGGATATCCGGTGCGGATGCTGGCCCCGGGCACAGCCTCGCGATGGACGGCGACGTCGTCCGCCAGCGGGGCGAGCTCGAGGTCGCCGGGGTAGTTCTGGAAGACGAACAGGCTGTCGCAGGTGGTCGCGGACAGGCTCTTCCCGCTCCAGCCGTGGATCTGCCCGGGTGAGCACCACTGGTAGTCGGCCCCGACCGCCTGCCGCCTCTGCAGATCGAGCAGCCAGGCGTCCAGCGGCTCGTCACCGGGGCCGGCGACGAGCACGGGGACGTTGTTGAGGAACGGCCCGACCAGCCGGTCCACGTCGTCGATCTCGAACGGCCTGCCCGCCATGGTGACCGCGAAGATCGTGCCTGCCCGCCCGTTGTAGCGCGACAGCAGAAGCCCCCACAACGACCGGGTCAGCACGTTCGGCGTCACCCGGGCGCGACGCGCCCGCTGGACGAGTGCCTCCGCGGTGGCCGAGGCCAGCGTGCTGCGGACCTCCTGCGGATGCGATCCGCCCGCGTGCTGCGACGGACGCAGCAGCGCGCCCAACTGCCCGCAGCCGGGCGTCGCCGCCGCCAGTTCGCCCCGCCAGTAGCTCTCCGCGCGCACGTCGTCCTGGGCCTTGAGCCAGTCGAGGTAGACGCCGAAGTCGGTCGGCCGGCGAGGCGTGTCGGGCTCCCTGTAGTGCCAGGCCGCCTCTTCGAGCATCAGCTCGGCGGACCAGCCGTCGACGATCAGGTGGTGCATCGTCACCAGAACGACGTGCTCGCCCGGCGACAACCGCCCGATGGAAACACGCAGCAGCGGAGCCTCGGCCAGGCTGAACTCCTGCTCCCCGTCGGCTCCGGCCAGTTCGGCGAGCGCTGCTCCCGGGTCCGCGCCCGGCAGATCGGTGATCGTCACGGGCAGCTCGGCCGAGCGGTTGATCCGCTGGACGGGCGCGGCGCCGTCCCGCCGGACGAAACAGGTGCGCAGCGCCGTGTGCCGGTCGACGAGGCGCTGCCAGGCCTCGCCGTACCGGAGGGGATCGAAGGGGCCGGTGCAGCGCAGGGCGTACTGCACCAGGACGGCGGGTGACAGCGGGTCGCGCACGCTGTGCGCGAGCATGAGTTCCTGGATGGGGGTCAGCGGGAACTCCGCCGTGATGGCCTGGCCCGTCATGCCGGCCGCCTTTCCTCACTCAGCGAGCGCATGCTGCGGACCAGCACGTCCGCCAGGGCGTTCGCGTCATCCTTGATGAAGTAGTGGCCGGCGTCCCGCAGTACTTCGAGCCGTACCGACGAGAAGTGCCTGAGCCAGTCGCGGTACCTCTGCGCGCCGTCGTCGGCGGTCGTCGGGTCGGCGCCACCGAGCACGCAGAACGCCGGAACGGGAAGCGGAGCGTCCGGCGCGGCGCTGAAGTAGCGTCCGGCCTGTCGCTGGTCGTGGCGGACCAGCCGGAGCATCTCCGCGCGGTCGAGTGGCAGCACGTCACCGTCCATGCCGCCGAGCGAGCCGAGGAACTCCGCCAGCTCATCGTCGGACAGGGACTCGTCCCGTGCGAGCGCAGCGAGCGGATCACGGACGACGAGCGAGCCGCCGAGGAAGACCGCCCGCGGAGGACGGCCGGCATCCACCAGCCCGCGAGCGATCGCCACCGCCAGGGCGGAGCCGACGCACTGGCCGTACACGGCGATCGGACCCGGCGTCCGTGCCAGCTCGCGGACCACCCGCGCGGCGACGTCCGGCACCTCGGCGAGCGGCCGGCCGGTGAAGTCGTGTCCGGGGATCGCGACGGCCGTCAACGCCACCCCGTCGGGCAGCGCCCGCGCCAGGGGCTGGTAGGAGATGGCCTGGCCGCCCCCGTACGGCACGGCGACGATGGTCAGCCGGGGCGCTGTCGAGGTGCGCAGTGGCAGGAGCAGCGGAGTCCGCCGCGGTTGTCCGCTGTCCGCCCGCGCGGCGAGCGCGGCGATGGTCGGGCTGGTGAACAGCGCGGCGACGGGGAGGTCGGGATGGAACTCGCGAACCGCCCTGATCGCCAGAAAGGAGTCCCCGCCGAGGTCGAAGAAGTCCTCCTCCGGACCGATCTCCTCGTGCCCGAGCAACCGGCACCAGATGTCGTGGACCTTCTGCTCGGTGTCCGTCATCGCCCGGCTCGGCGCGGCCTGCGCGGCGGGTGGCTCGGGGAGAGCACGCCTGTCGAGCTTGCCGTTGGGGGTGAGCGGGAACCGGTCGAGCACCACGATCGCCGACGGCACCATCGCCTGCGGGAGCGCTCGCGTCAGCTCGGTCCGCAGCCGCGCGGGATCCGCGGTACGGCCGGGGGCGGCCAGTACGTACCCGACCAGGCGGCGCTCGATCGTGCCGGGTGCCATGACCACCGCGTCCGCCACGTCGGGGCTCCTGCGCAGCTGTGCCTCGACCTCGCCCAGCTCGATCCGGACGCCGTGGATCTTGACCTGGAAGTCGCTGCGCCCGACGAGCTCCAGCAGACCGTCGGGGCCGTACCTGGCCACGTCCCCGGTGTCGTACATACGATCGCCGGGGACCCCGGAGAACGGGTTGGGCACGAATCGCTCCGCGGTCAGGGCGGGACGGGCGTGGTAACCCCAGCCGACCCCGATGCCGCCCAGGTACAGCGCGCCCGGCACGCACTCGGGAGCGGGCTCGCCGGCCTCGTCCACCACGTAGGCGAGCTGGTTGGCCATGGGACGGCCGTACGGGATGCTCTTCCACGCGGGATCGACCTCGCCGACGGTGTAGATGGTGGAGTCCATCGACACCTCGGTGGCGCCGCCCGCGCTCACCACGGTCGCGTGCAGAGCGATCGCGCGGATGCGATCGGGCAGCGAGAGCGGGATCCAGTCCCCGCCCAGGAACACCAGGCGCAGGTCCGGCAGGGTGGTCCCGTCGCGTTCCGCCTGGTCGACGAGGAGGCCGAGCAGCGGCGGTGCCGAGTGCCAGATGGACACCCGCTCCTCGCGCAGCGTCTTCAGCCAGCGCTTGGGGTCGCGGGAGGACTCCGCGTCCGGCATCACGACGGTGCCGCCCGCGGCGAGGGTGCCGAATATGTCGTACGTGCACATGTCGAACGTGGGGGAGGAGATGGCGAACAGCCGGTCCTCCGGGCCCACGCCGTAGCGCCGGTTGTAGTCGGTGACGTTGGCGACCCGCCCGCGATGGTCGAGCAGGATGCCCTTGGGCACACCGGTCGAGCCCGAGGTGAACAGGACGTTGGCGAGATCGGCGGGGCCGGCCGTCGGCCGCGGCGGGGTGGGAGCGCCGCTCCTGTCCGCCCCGACGTCGATGCCGCCCTCGCCCGCCCGGTCCGGGTCGCCGACGATGGCCGCCACCGGTATCTGCGCCAGCATGGTGTCGAGCCTGGCCTTGGGATAGGCGGGGTCGAGCGGCAGGTAGGCGGCGTTCGCCTTCAGCACGCCGAGCATGCCGACGACCAGCTCCGCCGACCTGTCGAGCAGCAGCCCCACGGGGTCACCTCGGCGCACGCCGGCTTGTTCGAGCCGTCTGGCCAGGCCGTTGGCCAGGCGGTCGAGTTCGCCGTAGGTCACCCGCCGATCCCCTGACATCACCGCCAGAGCGTCGGGGTCGGCCGCCGCGCGTCGCTCGAAGAGCCCGTGCAAGGTGGACGTGCCGGGGAAGTCGGCCGCGGTGTCGTTCCAGTCGCGTACCGCCCGCTCGCGCTCGGCGGACGTCAGCATCGGCGCGGCGAGTGCCCTGCCGTCGGGGGCGGCCACGAGGCTCCGCAGCAGCATCACGTAGTGCGCCATGAACCTGCTCACATACGCTTCGCTGAAGACCTCGGTCCGATGCTGGACGTGACATCGGAAGGTGTCGCCGTGGCGGCGGAAATCCAGCAACAGGTCGAACTTCGCGGTCCGCGCCGGCACGTCGATGCGCTGCGCCGTCACCCCGGCCAGCCGCGGCAGCACGTCGTCGCGCTGGGTGATCTGCATGAGGATCCTGGTGAGCGGGGAGGCGCCCCGGCCGCCCGCCGAGCCGAGCTCACCGACCAGCCGCTCGAAGGGGACCTCCTGGTTCTCGTAGGCGTTGACGCACGTCCGCATCACCCGGCCGAGGAGCTGGCGGAAGGTCGGATCGCCGGACACGTCGGTCCGCATGACGACCGTGTTGATGAAGAACCCGATGAGCGGCTCGAGCTCCGGTCTGGTCCTGCCGTGCATGGGGGCGCCGATGGCGATGTCCCTGCTGCCGCTGTAGCGCGCGAGCAGCACCTTGACCACGGTCATCAACCCCATGAACAGGGTGGCCCCCATGGAGCCGCAGAGCTCACGCAGGTCGTCGACGAGGTCGCGGGGCAGCTCGACCACGTGCTCGGCGCCGGCGGAATCCGGCAGCAGGGCGGCGACACCGTCGGTGGGAAGATCAAGCGGGGTCAGGCCGTCGAGAGCCTCCCGCCAGTAGGCGAACTGCTCGGCCTCCTGCCGGGTCTGCTGCCAGGCGGAGAAGTCCGGGTACTGGATGCTCAGCGGCTCCAGGACGGGCTCGTACTGCTCCACTCCGGCGTCGTACCAGCGTTCGAGCTCGGAGAAGAAGACCATCATCGACCAGCCGTCGACGACGATGTGGTGCAGGGTCAGCAGCAGGACGTGGTCACGCTCCGCGAGCCTTAGGAGCCGCGCCCGCAGCAACGGTCCGCGTTCCAGGTCGAAAGGTGTTCCGGCTTCCTCGGCGACCGTTTGGCCGTGCCATGCGCCGGCGCCCGCACGCGTGAGCCTGATTTCCAGGGTGTCGTGCACCACCTGATAAGGCTCGCCGTTCTTCTCCGCGAAAGTCGTGCGCAACGCTTCGTGCCGCTCGACGATTTTATTGATCGCGGTTTCCAGGACATTCGCATTCACCGGGCCGGACAGCCGGAAGGCGTACGTGCAGTTGTATGTCGGGTCGCCGGGATTGAGCTGGTCGAGAAACCACAGCCGGCGCTGCGGGGACGACAGCGGAACCCGGCGGTCCCCGTCGCGCCGTCGAATGGCGGCGGACCCGCTGGCCGCGCGCGGCGCCACCAGGCCGAGGTCCTTCTCCAATCGAGCGCGCTGCGCAGGAGTGAGTGAAGTGAGGGTGGCCTCGACGTCACCGCGATCAGCTGAATACATGGGGGAATCGTAGGTCGGTGCCGCTTTTCCCGGACTGCCTGATGGCTGGCGCACCTGTGCCGTTTGCGCGCACGGGTCCGCCGGAACCAGGCCGCCTTCGGTATCGGGCCTTTAGTCTTGGCCTGCCATTCCGAGAAAGGGTAATGAGACTGTGAATATCGGCCTGGCCGGGAAAAGGGCGATCGTGCTCGCCGGAACCCGTGGATTGGGCTGGGGCGCGGCCGACGCGCTCGCGCAGGAAGGATGCGAGGTCGTGGTCTGCGGCAGGTCCGTGACCACTTCCGCCACGGCGCACCCCGCCGTCACGGCCCTGCCCTGCGATCTGCGGGACGCGGACCAGCTCGACGCCTTCCTCACCGCGGCGATCGCCATGCTCGGCGGCGTGGACGTGCTCGTCACCAACTGCGGCGGTCCGAAGCCCGGCGCGGCCGCCGGGGACGCGCTGACGGATGACGACTGGACGGAGGCGTTCGGCTCGGTGCTGCTCAGCGTGGTCCGAGGGTGCCGCCGGGTGATCCCTCTGATGCGGGCACAGCGCGGCGGGGCCGTCATCTGCGTCGGCAGCACGTCCGCGATCCAGCCGATCCGGGGACTCGCGCTGTCCAACGCGTTACGGCCGGCCCTGCTGGGGTTCGCCAGGACGCTGGGGGAGGAGGTGGCCGCGGACGGTGTCCGGGTGAACTGCGTGCTGCCCGGCCCGTTCGCCACGGAAAGATCACTGGAGATCAGCAGCTGGGAAGCGGCGGCGACAGCCGGCGACACCGCCGCCGTCCTGCGTCGGCGCACGCGCGCCACCCCGCTCGGCCGGCTCGGCGCTCCTGAGGAACTAGGACGGCTGGTCGCGTTCCTCGCCGGCGAGACGGGCTCGTTCTGCACCGGCACGGCCGCGGTGATGGACGGCGGCTTCGCCCTCACACCGATCGGCCCCGCCCACGACGAACAGGAGCAGCATGCGGGTTCTCACTGAGCTGTCGCAGATCGGCGAACTGCTGCAGCGCGGCTACGAGCGGCTGGTCCAGGACGACGCCGTGCTCGCGGCCGCGCTGGCCCGCGACGTCACCCGGCAGAAGAACACGCTCAACCTTGTCGCCTCGGTCAGTCTCGCCGACCCGTCGGTCCTCGTCTCCGCGGGTACGAGCCTGTCGAACGTCACGGTGGAAGGCTATCCGGGCGCGAGGTTCCATTCCGGCTCCATCGACGTCGACGGCGTGGAGCGCCTGGCCGTCGAACGCGCGTGCCTCGCGTTTCGCGCGCAGTACGCCAACGTGCAGCCGTACTCGGGGTCGGCGGCGAACCTCGCGGTGCTCTCCTGCCTGCTGCCGCCCGGCGGCACGCTGCTGAGCCTCAAACTCGACTCGGGTGGGCACCTGACCCACGGCGCCCGCGCCTCCATCACCGGGCGGCACTACCGGGCCGTGCACTACGGGCTCGATGATCAGGGGCTCATCGACTACGAGTCGGCGCACGAACTGGCCGTGAGACACCGGCCAGGGGTGATCATCGCCGGGTCGAGTTCTTACCCGCGGACCGTCGACTTCGCCCGGATGCGCATGATCGCCGACTCGGTGGGGGCCTACCTGCTGGCCGACATCTCGCACATCGCGGGGCTCGTGGTGTCCGGCTGCCATCCCAGCCCCGTCGACCTGGCCCATGTGACGACGACGAGCACGTACAAGCAACTCGGCGGGCCACGCGGCGGCCTGATCCTGCTGGGGCGGGAGGCGGACACGCCGGTGGGGAGCAGCGGGCTCACCCTCGCGGAGAGCGTGCAGCGCGCGGTGTTCCCCATGACGCAGGGGACGCCGAACCCCGGCGCGATGGCGGCCAAGGCGCGGGCGTTCGACCTGGCGGTCCAGCCGCACTTCCGGCAGACGTGCCTGCGGATCGTCGCGAACGCCCGGGCCCTGGCGGACGAGCTCTCCTGGCGCGGCTTCCACCTGCTCAGCGGCGGCACGGACACTCATATGATCATGATCGACATCGCCGGCAAGGGAATGACCGGATATGTAGCGGAACGCGCGCTGGAACAGTGCGGCGTGCTGGTCAACAGAAACGTCATCCCAGGGGACGGCAGGGCGCCGTCCGTAGCGAGCGGAATACGGCTGGGCAGCACCATCGCATCGCAGCGCGGAATGGGCGCCACCGAGATGAAAGCCGGCGCGGCGCTGGTGGACCAGGTGCTGTCGGCCGTCACCGCCCGGGGCGACCTGGCCTTCGCGCTCGACCAGGACGCGAAGTCCGCCGCCCTCGCGGTCGTCGCGCAAATGTGCGCGGACTTCCCTCTGCCGCACTACTGAACCCCGACCATGGAAGGGAGGCGACGGTCATCGAACGGCCGCGTCCCGTCGACCCGGACGACATCATCAGAGCAGGGCAGCACCTCCACCGCTTCGGCTACGCCAACACCTCCTTCCTCGTGCCGGACGACGTCAAAACACTCGTGGCTCGCGAAGCGCTCGCCCTCGTCGACGAGGCGGGGGTACGGCGCGACGTGTCCTTCAAGGAAACCGGGCACACCCCACGGCGCATGCGGAACGTGACACGGCACGAGATCGGGGAACGCGGAACGGTCATTCCCCGGCTCTACGAATCACCGGAACTCAGGGACCTGCTGGGCGCGATCGCCGGCGAGCGCGTCCTGCCGTGCCCGTACCTTCCGGAACAGTTCGTCATCACCGTCCTGGAGAGGAACGGTGACACCCACGGCTGGCACTGGGACGACTACAGCTACGCGCTGGTCTGGGTGATCGAGTGCCCGCCACTCGAAGAGGGCGGCTTCGTCCAATGCGTGCCCGGCACCACGTGGAACAAGGAGAATCCGCAGATCAACCGGGCGCTGGTGGACAATCCCATCTACTCCATGGAGCTCAGGCCCGGAGACCTCTACCTGATGAGAACGGACACCACGCTCCACCGGGTCCACGAGATCAGGAGCGGCCGCCGGACGATCATCAACATGGCCTACGCCTCCGCCGCCGACGCGGACAAGGACATCACCCACGAGACGATGGACTCGCTGTGGTCCGAAGGCGGGCGTTGATGCTGGCCGCCCTTCTGGCGACGAGCGCCGCCGTTCTCTACGGGACCGCCGACTATCTCGGCGGTGTCGCCGCGAGAAGGGTCTCCGCCCTGACGGTGGCGCTCTTCTCCCATCTGACCGGCGCGGCCACCGTCGCTCTGCTGCTGCTGTTCACCGCAGGCCCTCCGGAGGCATGGACGCTCGCCCGAGGCGCCCTGGCCGGCCTGGCCAGCGGCCTGGGGCTGGCCCTCTTCTACCGCGCGATGACCATGGGAGCGATCTCGGTGACGGCCGCCGTGACGTCGGCGACCTCCGCCTGCGTCCCGGCGGTCTACGGGGTGGCCGCAGGCGAGCGGCCGGACGCCCTCGCCCTCGTCGGGGTCGGGATGGCCGTCCTCGCCATCGTCCTGATCAGCAAGGAGAAGCCCGGCGGTGAGGTGCCGAGCGGGAAGGGGAAGGCGGTTCTCACCGCGCTGGCCGCGGGCGCGGGGTTCGGCGGCTTCTTCGTGCTCATCCCCACCACGCCGACCGGCGGGTTGTGGCCGTTGCTGGCGGCACGGGGCAGCTCCGTCACCCTGATCTTCCTGCTGGTGGTCCTCTCGGGCGGGGTACGCGAGATGCGCCCTCGTGGCTGGGCCCTTCGTCCGATCGTCGCGGCGGGCACGCTCGACATCGCGGCCAACATCCTCTTCCTGTTCGCCAAACAGGAGGGCATGCTGAGCCTGGTCGCGACCCTCTCCTCGCTGTATCCGGTGAGCACGCTCCTGCTGGCGGGGGTCTTTCTCGACGAGCGGCCGGGCAGGATCCAGATGGCCGGGATCTGCCTCGCACTCGTGGCGGCGATCATGATCAGCACCTAGACGAGTCCTGTGCGACGGCGGACGCGTTCAGCGCCGTCAGCCGATCTCGACGGTGTAGCCGCTGGCCTGGAGGGTGAACAGGCGGGCGTATTCGCCGCCTGCGGCCATCAGCGTGGTGTGGGTGCCCTGTTCGGCGATTCTGCCCTCCGCCAGCACCACGATGAGATCGGCGTCCTTGACGGCGCTCAGCCGGTGGGAGATCAGCAGGCTGGTACGGCCGGCCCGATGCTCGCGCAACCTGCGGTGGATGGCATGCTCGGCCTCCGCGTCGAGCCCGGCGCTCGGCTCGTCCAGGATGAGCAGGTCGCGTTCGCCCCTGATCAACGCTCTGGCCACGGCGAGCCGCTGCCACTGGCCGCCGGACAGCACGACGCCGGAGGTCTCGGCCGCGTCGAGGAAGCGGTTGCTCAGCAACGTGTCGTAGCCGTGCGGCAGGGCCTCCAGCGCCGTGTCCACCCCGGCCAGCCGTGCCGCCGCCCTGACCTGCTCGGGCGAGGCACCGAGCGAGCCGAGCGAGATGTTCTCCGCCGCCGTGAAGTCGTAGGCCACGTAGTCCTGGAAGACCGCGGTCAGCCGGGAGCGCAGCTCGGCGGGGTCGGCGTCGCGCAGGTCCGTCCCGTCCCAGCTGATCGCCCCGCGCGACGGGTCGTAGAACCGGCACAGCAGTTTGACCAGCGTCGACTTGCCGGCGCCGTTGAGCCCCACGAGCGCGACGCAGGCGCCGTGCGGGATGGTGAGATCCACTCCGCGCAACACCCACGGTCGCCCCTCGCCGTAGCGGAACCAGACGTCTCGCACCTCGATCCCGGAGCGGAGCGCGGGCAGCGGGCGGGGCGGCAGGCGTACGGGCAGGTCAGGGGCGGCGGAGACGACGGCGCGGTAGTGTCCGAAGACCAGCAGCGCCTGGTGCAGCCGGGCGAGCTGGGTGACCCCGCCGGACAACGCGCCCTGCACCCCGGCGACGGCGGCGGCGAAGACCGCCACGTCGCCCACGCCGAGACGGCCGCCGGCGATCGCCCAGATCAGTCCCGCGCCGCCGATCGCCGCGCCGAGCAGGGCCAGCAGCCCGTGTCCCGCCAGCGCGCGCCGTTCCAGGGCCTGCTCCTGGTGGTTGACCGCGCGGATCTCGCCGAGGAGACGGTCGCGCAGGTACGCGCCGAGCCCGAACAGCCGCACCTCCTTGGCCGGCTCGACCTCGGTGAGCAGGTCGGCGTAGAAGATCTGGCGGCGCATCGCCGGGCTGATCTGCCACTCAAGACGCACCTTGCGCCTGCTCAGCGACAGCTGCACCCCCAGCGACGGCAGCGCGGACAGCAGGACGATCGCCGTCATGACCGGGCTCAGCGCCATGAGCGCGGCGACGAACCCGGCCAGCGTGACCAGCCCGCGCACCAGCGACAGGCCGGGCGCCAGGATCTGGTTGGCCGCGCCCGTCCCGGCCTGTTCGGCCAGTCTGAGCCGGTCGCGGAAGCGGGGGTTCTCGAACGGGCCGAGGCCGACGAAGGCGTTGACCGAGGTGAACAGGCGTTCGCGGGTCAGCAGGCCCATGCCGCGGCGCAGCCGTCCGTCGGTGTACTCGGTCAGGTGCGGCAGCAGCGCGGCGACCAGTCCCACCGCGCCGAGCATGATCGTGGGCGCCAGTACGGCACGGCCGGCCGCCAGACCGTCCAGAATCAGCTTGGTGCACCAGGCGGCGGCCACCGGCATCGTGCCGCCGGCGATGACGGCGAGCACCGAGCAGACGGCGGCGAGCGGGGCGGCCCGCCAGGCCAGCCCCCACACCGTCACGGCCCGTCCGGCCAGCCGCAGCACGCCGGGCGAGACCTCGTCTGTCATGCGGTGACGGGGGTGCCGAGCCCGGCCACGGTGACCGCGCGCGACCGGACCCGGCCGGAGTCGTCGAGCAGGTAGAAGGCGGGGAAGGCGGCGTTGGGGAAGGCCAGGCAGACCGGCCCGTTGGCGGGCTCGGCGATCACGGTGGCGCTGCCGCGCAGCGCGTCCGCGTAGCTTTCGCCACCGGGGCCGGACACGACGGCGAGCACCTGCGAGGGGGAGTAGCCCGCGTTGGCGACGAGCTGGAGGAACGGCGGCAGTTGCCCGGGGCAGGCCTGGCACTCGGTGTCGAAGAAGCCGATCATCGCGGGCCGCCCGATCCCGCGCACGTCGGGGACGGTCGACCCCACCGGCAGCAGCGGCGGCCCCGAGGGAGCGGCGTGCTGCTCGGCGTGGCGCACCCGGCGGATCACCGCGAACGTCAGCACCAGGTTGAGCGCGCTCATGACGCCCACGATGACCAGGGCTGCGATGACATACGGCATCAGAGGTTCCTTTCCAGGAGAAGGTCGGCGAGGTCGTCGAAGAGCACCAGAACGGCGGCGAGCACCGCGGCGGCGACCAGCGCCAGCGCCACCCCGGCGAGTTCGACGCGCCCGCCCGGCATCACCCAGCCGGTGACCGCGACCGCGATCAGCAGCAGGTTGCGCACGATCTGGACGCGGCTCAGCGGAGCGGCCGTGACGCCGAAGCACCGGCAGGTGGCGGCGGCGCCACGGCGCAGGGCCAGCAGAATCGCGGCGGCGAAGGCCGCGAGCAGCACGGCGGCCAGCATGAACCCGGCGCGCTCGCCCAGGACGAGCAGCACCACGGCGGCGCTCTCGCCGGCCAGTACGGCCACCGCGACCGGCACGGCGGGCAGCCTGGGAGCCAGACCGGGGACGGAGGACACGAAGGCGCGCCAGCCGGTGGCCTTGCCCGCCAGCGCGGCCAGGAAGACCAGGCAGAGCACGGCCCGGCAGCCCAGCTCTATGTACGGCATGGCCCTCCTTCACGGGTGGGGCCGCCCACGACCCTCTGCGGAGGGGCCGTGGGCGGGGTGTGGAGGGTCAGCAGCACTCGTAGCAGGACACGTAGGTCGTGCAGTCCGGCCGCACGCAGGTCCACGCGGTGTGGTCGAGCCAGTGGTAGCACCAGCACTCGTAGGGGCACCCTCTGGCGTCCGCGGTGCTGGCGGGCAGCAGGGCGCCGAGCATCCGGTCGCCTAATGCCTTCAGTGTGCGAGTCATCCGACCTCCTGGGTGAGAGGGGCTGTGTTCGCCTGATCATCACCATCGGGTCAGGGGAGGGGCAATCTTTTCGGACCGCCACCGAAATGCGACAAATCAGGCGCTGTATTCGAGGAGTTCGTGCCCCAGCGAGGTGAGCACGTGCCGCACCGCCCGTCCCTCGCGGTGGGTGTTCACGAGCCCCGCCAGCCGCAACGCCGTCACGTGCTCGGACACCGTGGAGGCGCTCACCGCCAGCGACCTGGCCAGCTCGCCGGTCGCCGAGCCGCCGCCGATCGAGCGCAGCACCCTGGCGCGAGCCTGCCCGACGACCTGGGCCAGGGCGTCCACCGACGCGGGGCGCCGGGTGCCCCCGTCGCTGACCGGATAGGCGATGACGGCCCTGCTGTCGCCGCGGGGCGGCGACAGGGCGAGGAAGCACCGGCTGGCGCACATCAGCGGCGAGAACGCCACGCCCCCGTCGCCGAGCTCCACCGGCGACGGGCACAGGTCCGAGGTGTCGATCTGCAGGTCGCAGCCGTACCAGCTCAGCCTGGGGGTGAGCCTGGGCAGCGTGCGGCCGAAGCCCCGCACGCAGATCAGCTCGGAGTAGCGGTTCACGTGCGCGCTCAGGCGGCGGTGTATCGCGTCCCACTCCGGCGCCACGCAGCTGACGTAGAAGGCGCGCAGCGCGTCGGCGACGTCACCGAGACCGGGCTGGACGTCGAGCTCGTCGCTGAGCGTGCCCACCCCGGGCGGCAGCGGCAGGTCGGCCCAGAGGAAGCCGGACACGCTGTGCGGCGCGTGGTGCACACGCCGGACGAACGGCATGGCTCTGGCGGGCGTCCTGCGCGCCAGGTCCCGCCACGGCGATCCGGGTACGGCGAAGCCGGGATGATGCAGGCACAGGGCGGCGAACAGGGTGTGGTGCAGCGGGGAGATGGTGAAGGTGGTCGCGGCCAGTCCTGCGGCAGAAAAGACCAGACGCATATCCCAGCCCCGTTGTCAGGAAATATCCGGACATAATGGAGTATGCGGCTGTTAAGACGTACTAACAAGGGTGCGTAGGACGACCCCCAGAACCCGGTCGGCCGGGACAAGTCCCCACAACCGCGAGTCCGCGCTGACCTCCCCGTCGCCGAGCACCACGAGCTTGCCGGGCGGCACCGTGGAGGGCAGCCCGGGGCACTGCGGCGGGACCGGTTCGCCCGGCAGCGCCGCGACCCGCTTGACCACCCAGTCGGCGGCCGCGACCGCGGGCAGCGGCCCGTCCCGCCAGCGCATCCCCGGCCCGATCGGTTCGAGCACCACGATCTGCCCGCGCCTGACCGCCTTCCCGCGCAGCACCAGCAACCGGTCACCGGGCCGCAACGCCGGCACCATGCTCTCCCCTCGTACGGTCACCACCGCCAGCCGGCGCCTGGCGACGAACACGACAACGACCAGCAGCGCGGAGAACACGGCGATCATGGGCATGGCGCGAGCGTAAGCGTCCGGCCCGTGGGGCTCAAGGACTCGTCCGGTTGTGCGGGAGGGGCTGAAGTCTTGTCCACGACGAACGCCGTCGTCCGGCGGGAGTGACGCTCGGACGGCATGGGCGCCCGTTTCCCGGGGGCGAACACTCGTGGGGCACGGGCGCGGTTCTGTGGCGTCGAGGAACACCTCGTCCTTCGGCGCGGAGGCTTGACGGGCTGACATCGCGGTGGTGATCCGCCTAGATGGTTGAGTCCAAGGGGTCGGGGTGATCAGTGGTCGTAGCGGGTGAGTGACCTCTTGATCGGCTGTCCGGTGTGATCGTTGTGCCAGATGGCCGCGGTCAAAGCCAGAACCTTGACGAAGATGCGGACGATGACTCCGGCCGGCGTCCGTCCGCCGTGTCGTTCCAGGTCCAGCTGGCCTTTGAAGGTCTGGTTGATCGACTCGATGGTCTGGCGTAACGGCTTGAACAGCTGTGCGCCGGCCCGCTCGGCCTCACC
>NZ_JBEXYK010000099.1:0-22467 GCF_040630865.1 Nonomuraea sp. NPDC005730 | reverse complement strand
CCGCCCCGCGGGGTCGTGCGTGGGGGTGGGGGGGGGTGCGGGGTGCCCCCGCGCGCGCGGGGTGCGCGGGGGGGGCCTCCCCGCCGGCCCCGCCCAGGACGACGCGCTCGACTTCGGGCTGACCCGCATCTTCGACGGCCTGGAGCTGCTGATCGCCGACCGTTCGAAGTGACCGGGCGGTCAGCCGGAGTGCGGGCCTGCCGTACGCCGCGCCGCCAGACGATCGGATGTCGAGGAGATGATGGTGCTGGGTTTCTGCGCCGGCGGGCGAGGATCTCGCGATGGTAGGAGCAGTGCACGAGGGCAGCGCGCGTCCTGCCTGGTGAGCAGTCGGAGTGTGTATCCGTCAATGGGAGGCGGGATGAGCATCACCAGCAGGAAGGGCGAGCCGTGGATCAGTTTCCCGCCCCTGGGCAAGCGGCGCGAGCCGGAGAACCTGGAGGCGCTGAAGGAGAAGATCGCCCGCCGGTGGGGCATGATCGACTTGCTGGATCTGATCAAGAACGTCAACCACGCCACAAAGTTCACCGGCGAGTTCAGCACGGTAGCCTCGCGGACGGTGACTGATTCGGAGGGGGCGGCCCTTCCCGATGGGGCTCCGGATCCATGCCCGGATCGTGGCGGACCATCCCTCGGCGATCTATCGCGGGCCTCAAGATCCTGTGATGCTCCGCGCATGAAACGCGCGATCTTAGCGAGTTTGCTGTCTCTTCTCCTTCCCATAATTGTTCTTTCTCGCCCAGCTCAGTCAGCCACTGAAGCTCACGTTTTCGGGCCGAACGAAAGGATCGTCAGCGCCTACCAGGCCGGCGACCTGTCGGTCGACGACATGATCAGGTACGGCGTGGCGTCAGTGACCGCACCCGAGACGGTTCCGGCACGGCTGCGCCCGACCGGCCCGCTGTCGACAGGCCCCGAGACCTATCTCACCTACCTGTCCGCGATGTCGGCGAAAGCCTCCGGCGCCGCCAGGAAGGTGCTGTCACCGCCCGGCCTGCCAAGTGACGAGAACTCCTCCTTCGACTGCGCGCACGACGAGCCGTACCAATTCCTGTTCAAGGATTACCACTGCTGGGCCAACGTCGATAACTTCGTCATCTTCTACAACACCGGCACCGGAGAGGTGCCTCCCACGCCGGCCGAGCCGAGCGGACGGCCGACCGCGATACAGAACACGGTCGACGCCGTCTCCATCGCGGCCAAGACATATCGCTCGATGGGCTTCGAGATCTCCAGCAATCCGGCGGCGCCGCACGCCATCTTCATCGGAACCGACCAGGTCTGCGATCCCTGGGACAAGTTCTGCTTTTCCGAGATCAAGGCCCCGTTCACACTACCGATCGGCTTCAATTTCCTGCCGACCGTCTTGATACCGCTCAACCAGTCCGAGTCGGTGTCCTACGACTATCTTCCGCGCCACGAACTGTTCCACGTGTTCCAGTACTCCTATTGGAAGGCCGGGAAGGTGGCTCTGGCCTACTTCCGGAAGTACACCGACACGGACGAGTTCGGGTCGATGAACTGGTGGATGGAGGCGACCGCGGAATGGGCCGCCCATCAGACCTACCTCCACAGCCCTTCGCACGTGCCCTACCCCGCTCAGCGAGATATGTACGCGCGTCATGTGGGCGCCTTCCTGTCCAAACCCATGCTGGCCCTGAACGCCTGGGACGGCCTGGGCGAACCACGCCAGTACGGCGCATTCCTGCTGCCCCTCTATCTGACAGAACAGATCGGTCCCGACTTCGTCCGGAGCACCTGGGAGCACATCCGCAGCGCCGACTCCTCCGCGATCACCGCCATCCGGGCCTCACTCGGCGGGCGTGACCTGAACGTGCTGCTGCACACCTTCGCCATCGCCAACTACCGCCTGGCCGCCCCGCAGTACGGGCTGGAGGCGATGGGCTACCGGGATCCCGATGTCGCCCTGTGGCGAAGCGCGCTCGGGGTGGAGGAGGGCACCGAAGGGGACTCACTCGGCGGCGCCCGCCCCCTGAGAAGGTCGGAGGCCGCGTTCGTCGGCTACAACCAGGTGGCCAGCGGCCTGCTGTCACCAGGCGGGAGCTCCTACACCGACTTCACGGCCGAGCAGGGGGCGGCGCCCGCCACACTCACGGTCAAGGGGTTCAGCGTGCTGCCCGGCCAGCCAGTACCGCGCGTCATGTGGAGCGTCGTGGTGTGGGCGCAGGCGGGAAAGGGCTCCGGCACGATGTCTGAGTACCCGACGGCGCAATACGTGCGGACACCCTCCTCCACGGGAGAGGTGCAGATCGAGAACTTCCGCTATCCGATGGTGGCGACACTGATCAAGACCCGCCTCGATCTGCGAACCTCCACCACGGCCGCGAAGAACGACCTGACGAACCCCATCTGGTCCGTCGACAACTACGTCCCGATCAAACGCCGCACCTGCGCTCTGCGCCGGGCCGACATCGCACCGCCTCAGCTCGACGCCGCCCCGGTCGACACGTTCAACGCCTACGCCGCCAGCACACCGGACGGCTGGACCGGCGGCGACTCGACCTACTCCATGCCCATGCCCGACGGCCGCACCCTCTGGCTGTTCTCCGACACCTTCCTAGGCCCGCTCAACTCCAACGGCACCAGGCCCACGAGCGCAAAAGTGATCAACAACTCGTTCGTCATCCAGGACGGGAACAAGCTCACCACCGTGCACGGCGGCACGGCCTCGGCGCCCACGGCGCTCCTACCGCCGCCGGACAACACGCACTGGTACTGGAGCGGCGACGGCTTCATCACCGGCGACCGGCTACAGGTGATGTTCAACAAGTATCGAAGAGAGGGCACCGGCCCCATGCCGTTCGCCTTCGACCAGAACGTGGTCGCCACCTTCTCCCTGAACGACCTGACCAAGCCGAAGAGCGTCACTGAGATGCCCTCGCACGCCGGCGTCGCCTGGGGATCGGCGATCCTGCCCGCGAGCCGCAGCGGCGACGGCTACACCTACATCTACGGAGTGTCGGACGCCCCCATCAACAAGAAGATGAAGGTCGCCCGCGTCCAGGGCGACGACCTGCGGAACGGCAGGTGGCAGTACTACACCTCGTGGGGCTGGACGGAGGTGGAGGAGCACGCCGCGGAAACGCTGACCGGCATCGCGAACGAATACAGCGTCACCCCGTGGCAGGGCCAGTTCCTCATGATCAGCCAGGACAGCACGGAGGCGTTCAGCGGCTTGATCAACGCCTTCACCTCGTGTGATCCGTTCGACGGCTTCACCAACAAGGTCGGCGTCTACCGGATGCCCGAGCCCGGTCCCCTCGGCAGCTACCTCGACCCCGACGTCATCTCCTACAACCCGCACGTGCACTTCGAGCAGAGCACCGACAACTCGCTGCTGATCTCCTACAACGTCAACAGCATGGACAACCGGGTCCAGCAGGACGCCGACCACTACCGCGACCCGGGCATCTACCGGCCACGCTTCTTCAGGGTGGCGATCCGCTGATTGGCGGCTCACATGCAGACATCGGTTCGAGCGCCCGTGACCAGGCGATGACGTCGTTCAGCAGGGCGGTGAGGGCGGCGTGCTGGTGCGGGGCGGGAGTGAGGTCGCCCGGCGGCGTGGGCGGCGCGCACTTGCCTGCGCAACAGCGACAGCTGGCCGTCGTGGTACCAGGTGGGGGCGTGCTCGCCCAGTTCGTCGGGGCCGATCCCGGCCGTGGCGAACAGGTCGCGCACCTGCTGCTCCAGCTGGTCGGGCACGGGTGTGCCCAGGACCTCGCGGAGGCTGGGCAGCACGCCGAGCCCGGTGCCGGACTTGCCGATCTTGAGAATCGCGTCGCCCATCTCGGGCTCGCCGGCGCCGAAGGCTTGCATCTTGACCACCGCCACCTGTTCGACGGCGCTGGCCTTGGCGAGGATGAACAGTGCCTGCAGCCCGGGGCCGGGCTGTCCGAGATCGGAGCACTCGGCCACGACGACGCCGTAGGTCTCGCTGTCGACGAAGGCGCGCAGTTCGGCGAACTAGGCGCGGATGCCGTTCATGTCTGCGGCGCGGGCGTACAGGGCCCAGCGTTGTGGTGTGGCGGTCAAGGCGTCTCCTGCGGGTCGGGCGAAGGGTAGGGGTTTTTCGCATCCACGCCAGCCCGGGGAGCCGGGGGCGGAGAGGGGGGCCGGTCAGTGGCGTGGGGTCGGCCTGCCGTGCCGGACCAGGAGCGTCGCCTCCGCCGTCGAGGACGCCTACCGCGACCTGAGCCCTCGCCAGCAGGAGGCCGCCAAAGGGGTCCTGCTGGCCCTGACCCTCACCGGCGCTGACGGGCAGCCGGTACGGCAGCGCGCCGACGTCGGTGAGCTGGCCGCCCGCTGCGAGCCAGCCGAGCCCGAGGTGGCCCGCCAGGTCGTGACCGCCTTCATCCGCGCCCGGCTGATGGTGACCGGTGCCGCACCACCCGTCCCCGTACCTGCTCCCGCCGGCGCGCCGGGCGCGTCCGACTCGACCGCTGCGGGCAGCGGCGCTTCCTCCACAGCGGCGGGCGATCCTGCGGCGGAGCTCGCGGACCCGGCGGCTGTCGGCACCGTCGAACTCGCCCACGACGTCCTGCTCACCGCCTGGCCGCGCCTGCGCGCCTGGCTGGCCGACGAGCAGGCCGATCGCCGACTGCACGGCGAGATCTGCCAGGACGCCACCGAATGGGCGCAGGCCGGCCAGGACGCGTCGTTCCTGTATCGCGGCACCCGGCTGGAAACGGCCCAGCACGCCGCGGTGAGCTGGCACGCCGATCCCGGCCGCCACCTGTGGCTGCCCGAGGTCGCCACCGCCTTCCTGCACGCCGGCGCCCAGGCTGCTACCCGCACCTGGCGCCGTCGGCAGGCTCTGTTCTCCGTCCTGGCCGGGCTCCGGTCATCGCCATCATCACCGCGATAACCGCCGTACGCTCCGCCCAGGACTCCGAACGGCGACGCAGCGAGGCCCTGTCTAGCCAGCTAGCCGCCTACAGCCAATCCTGGCCCAACGACCCGGAGACGTCGGCACGCCTGGCAGCGGCAGCCTGGGCGATCTTTCCGACCAGCGACGCCGAGGCGAGCATGCGCACGTTACTCAGCCGGCCTGCACGAGGCGTCCTCACCGGCCACACCGGCTGGGTGTTCTCGGTGGCGTTCAGCCCGGACGGCAAACGCCTGGCCAGCGCCAGCGACGACCAGACAGTGCGGATCTGGGACATGTCCTTGCCGCCTGATCTTCTTCGAGCGGTCTGTAGCGTCGCGGTTCGTTCGTTCACGCGTCAGGAATGGCAGCAGTACATCCCCGGTGAGCCTTACCGGCCTAGCTGTCCCACTTCCTGAGAGGCGCCCCGAGCCCGGGCAAGTGCGCAGCGCCATCGTTTTCTTGGGTTCTTGGCGTCTTTTCGCAGGTCAGAGCAAGATGATGTTGTCTGCACGTCAGGCATGTAGAGCGGCCGCCCGGCGACTCTCACGCCGGCGCTGCGCCCGCTCGTGCGCTGCCGTCACCCTCGGGGGTCCCAGTAGCAATGGAGCAGAATCCAACGGTGTTGCTGCTGACCTGTGAGAACTCCTTGATTGGCCTACACCCACACCACCCTGGCCGACACGGGCGCCGCCGTGGCCTCGCACGCGGATGGAGCCAAACCGATCTGGTGCGTCTACCAGTTCCGCCCCTCGGCCCCATCAATATCTTGGGTTCTTGGCGCCTTCCCCGCAGGTCAGAGATCGATGATCTTGTCAGGCACGTAGGGCACGGTGAGTCGAAGGCGGGCCTGGGTATTCGGCAGAGCTCACGATGCCAGTCGGACCAACATCAGGGGCTGGGTGGTCTGGTTCAGATGCTGCGTCGGCGGTGCTGAGCGAGTGGATGCATCCGACGCACTGGATGGGCGGCATCACCCTCGATACCCTGGCCGCCGGCAACCCTGCCCTGGTCGAGTACTACTTCGGCGACGGAGGGCACTGCCTGGCATTCCTGATGGCCGACGCGCTGCAGGGCGGTCGAGACGTTCCCGAAGGAGTACCCGGCGAGGACCTGCTCCAGGCGCTCAGTGCGCGGAGGCTACGACCAAACCGTGCGGCTTTGGGACATCGCCACACACAGACAGATCGGCGCCCCCCTCACCGGCCACACTTGGCTTGTTTCCTCGGTGGCGTTCAGTCCCAACGGCCGCACCCTCGCTACCGGAGCCGGTAAGGAAGGGTCACCACCCTTCGAACTGCACCTCATCAACGTGCCCGCGTTCGTCCGGCCGAGCGCCCCGCCGGGGGCACAGAACAAACGCAAGCAGAAGAAGAACCAGTATCGGCCTCATCTGCTCACCGGATGCCTGACCGGGATCGGGCTGACTATCGTGCGGAGCCGATGCCGTCACCTGTCTCTACGCATTCAACCTGTGTATCGAGGTCGGCCTAAAGAAAGCCGCCAAAATCCACTTCGATTGCATAATAGTAAGGCGCAGCCACGAGTACGGATTCAAACAAATACGGCAGTCCAGGACCGATAAAGTCAGGACCCCCAGATCTATTGAATCCTAGTGTGACAGTCGGACAGAACGGGTTGGCGGCTTGGTGTTCAGTCTGTCGCGACGGTTTCTTTGACGGCGGCGCGGGTGGCGATGAGGGCCTGGCGGGCGAGGTTGTTGACCGAGCGGGGATAGCCGCGGGCGGTCTCGTGGATCAAGGTGATGGCGTCGTCGCTGAACAAGGGGTCGGCGCGTCCGGCCAGGGTCATGTGGTGGCGCATGTAGTCGGCGGTCTCGTCGCTGGTCATGCCGGTCATGTGATACCGGATGCCGATGCGCTGATCGAGCGCGGCCAAGACGCCGAGCTTGATCTTCCGCTTCAGGGTGGGCTGGCCGATCAGCAGCGTCGCGAACGGGGACGCGGAATCCATCTCGTGGTTGGTGAGCATTCTGACCGACTCGAGCTGGTCGTGGGCGAGCACGTGTGCCTCGTCGATGACCAAGACGGGTGTGCGACCTCGCTCTGCTTGTTCGGTGGCCAGGGCGTCAGAGGCCTGCGGGATAAGGGTGGCCTTGCTGTTCTTGGGAACTCCGCCCAGCGCGGTGACGATGGCGGTGTGCATGCCGCGGACCCCGACGTCGGGGTTGCCGAGATAGATCGGGATGTGACGGGCGGCCGGGTCGAGAGCGGCGATGGCCGCGCGGGTGGCGACGGTCTTGCGACGCCGACCTCGCCGGTGACCACTCCCAGAGCGCGCTCGGAGACGCACCAGGCGATGCGGGCGGCGGCTTCGTTGTGAGCGCTGTGGCGGTGCAGCATGCCGGGGGCCAGGCTGCGGTCGAAGGGGGTCCGGGAGAGCCCGAAGTATCCCTGGATCTTGTCCATCATCGTGACGTCATCGCTTTCGCGGCGCTGGACTGGTCGGCCCAGCCGGCGGGCCAGGGGCGGGGTGGGAGTGCTGCATTCGGTGCTTGCGGCCGCGTCGGGCTGGTCATCGGGCTCGCTGGGAGGTGGGTCGGCGGCGGTCATGACAGCGCCCCGTCGGGGGTGGGCGGGCTGGCGAGGCCGCCGGTTCCTTGGTCGGCAGCTTGGCTGCCTGGCTGGTCAGGGGGCTGGCTGGGTGTTCGTCCGCGCCCTGTCGACCGTATTGTTCGTCGACCAACTGGTCGGGCTGGTCCAGGAGGGCGGCGTAGTTGATGGCCTCGGCGAGGCCGCGGTGGTGGGTGTCTTCCAGTAAGCGCGGGTAGTCGATCCCGGTGGCTGGTTGAGGCGCGGCGGGGATCTCGGGTTTGGCCTTGGGATGGGCATCGCGGCTGATGGTCTGCGGCAGAGCCATCCCCATCGGCCGGTTGTTCCAGCGGACTTCGACCATGCCCAGGTCGAAGGGGTCGAAGACGAGCTCGACCTTGCGGCCGACCTTGGGACCGTGCAGCGCGTCGCCGGTCCAGAGCTGGTGGGGGCGGGCGGCCTCGAAGCGGCCGAAAACGCGCGGCGCCTGGCCGTCGGGGCGGGTGTTGAGTTCCAGGCTGTCGAAGTGACGCAGCAGGGTGCGCGCGGAGGGTGACCAGCCCGAGGTGGCCCGCAGGATGCGGGTGATCTGGGCGGCGGTTCGCTCGGGCCTTTGCCGCTTCAGCGCCGCCGCCAACTCCAGCACCTGCTCGGGGATGCGCGCGGTGACGTTGCGCGGGCTGGGCACCAGCGCGTCGAATCCGCCGCGGTTCCAGTCGCGGATCCACCGGTCCAGCGTCGCCCGGGAGACCGCGATCGGCTCCCCGAACGGTCCTTCGTGGGTGCTCTCGGCGATTTGCCGGACCATCCGGCCGCGCTGGCGGGTGGTCAACTCCTGATCAGCGGCCTGGCGGATCAACTGATGGCGCCAGAGCCCAACCGTCTGGGCGCGTTCAGCCCGCCGACGGGCCTCGTCATCGGCCTTGGACACCTTCGGGTTTGCTTCCTCGATGCCGACACAAAGATCGACACCGAGGCTGCCCTGCTCACCAGGCTGCCCCCAAGAGCCAGCTCGTGTTGATCAACTCGCCAGGTCGTGCCGGGGCCAGCAGCCGCCCGCCCGACAGCGCGCAGGCCAGCGACCACAGCGCCAACCTGCCCACGAACAACGCCTGCGCGAACCGGCGCCGCACTGCCATCGCCAACGCCGCCACGGCCGCCACCGCATCACCCAGCGCACTTGCCGACGGCGCCGGCAACGCCGGGTCGGCGACCATCGCCACCAGCAACGCCGTGCAGGCCGTCCGCACCAGCTCGGCGCGCGAGGCGAACCGGCGCAGCCAGCCGCGAACCGTCGACGGCGGCAACTCCAGCCGCCCGGCGATCACTCGATGACCCTGCCCGGCCGCCGCCCCCTCCAGCGCCGAGCCGATCACCTCCACGCAGTCGGCCCGTCGCAGCAACGCCATCACCGGCAGCAACATGTGCGTGTGCTCGCAACCGCCGCACCGGGCCCGACGCGGCCGAACCTCCACCACCTGCCCGCCCACGCCCCGAAGCCGCCGCCAACGCCCATACCCTCAGCCGCTCAACGCTCCGCCGCAGCCGGGACATCGCACCTGCCCCGCGCGTCATCGCCGCTCGACGCGCGCAGCGTCGACCTCTACCGTGACCAAGAGTGCCTCCGGGCACGCTCGCACGGCCCTCCCCGGACTCGCCGCCAATCGAAACCGGGAGGGCCGTTGCCGTGTGACGTGCGTCACTCAGAACACGGTCACCGTGTCGCCCGGCCTCCCGACAATCAACCAGAACGATCTGATTGATCTCCGACCGTCACCAATCCGTCACGCATTACAGAGCGGTGCATCCAAAGTGCCTGCCCCGAACCTCTGATCCTGCGGATCGGAGCGGCGCTCACGGCGCCCATCGATCCTGCAGCCAGCCGATCGTCATCTGGCGCGACCTCTCGCGTCGGCGCTGGAGGTGCGGTGCGTGCGTGGGGCCGGGCAGCGTCGCGGTGTAGGTCCAGTAGCTGGCCAGCGCGGTGAGGAACGCATCAACGGCCTGTGGATCGGCGTCGCGGCCGAGTGGATGATCGAGGAAGAGGAGCCGGGGATTGAGATCGCCCAGGTCGGACTGCAAGAGCAAGCAGACCAGGTCCACCCACGCCGGGCCGGTGCAGGCTCGACCCCAGTCGACCAGGAGTGCCATGCCGTCTGGTCCGATCAGGCAGTTGTCGAAGCGTAGGTCGAAGTGCAGGAGGGTGTCGCCCTGCATCGCTAGGGGCCATCTGGCTTCGATGGCGGCCAGCGTTTTCAGGTGGCGCCGTTCCCAGGTGCCGAGATCGTCGATGGTCAATGCCCCCAGGACCCCGTCATGTTCCAGCCTCCGCCAGGTGTCACAGCGGCCGGTCATCCGGTCGGCGACGGTGGGCAAGCCGGTCACCGGTGTGGGAGTTAGCGCGTTCGCGCAGGCGGTGAGCGCCCGCATCACGGCCGCCAGTTCGTCGAGATGCCAGGGTTCGTGTGGCAGTTGTCCAAGGACCAGGTCGTAGCAGAGCAGGACCCATCCGGCGCGCTCGCAGACGAACCGCAACCGGGGTGTCGGCAGCCCTTTGGGCAACTGGCTGGCGACCTTGGACCCAAGGCGGTAGTCACCGGCATAAGGGTCATCACCGGGGACAGCCTTGACGAAGACCTCCTGGGGGTGTTCACGAATAGGCCTTGCCTGCACCGAATCGGGGAGGGTAATGATCGCTTCCCGCAGCATGACTGATCGTTTCCCAGCTGCGACACTGGTGCGGCACCGACGGGGTCGGGCGCTTCTGGACGGAAACGCGGAGAAATGCCCCATGATCGGGCACGATGGGCGGCGTGACGCAGACTTTGTCGATCAGTTGGTGGGGCAAAACCTGGTACGTCGCCGCGTACGCGGCCTTGATCGCGGTGACTGGTAGCGCGGCCGTCCTGCTTGTAGCGCTCAATCTCGATGTGGGGCAAAGCATGTGGCCCGACGCGCAACCTGATGACCAAGTGGTGGCGAAGTGGCGTACTGCTGCCGTCCTGGCCTACACCTCCGGCAGTGCAGTCGGGCACGTGTGCGCGCTGTCGGCCGGCCTGTTGGCCGCACGATGGGCCAGGGACAAGTCGTGGCGGACGGGCCTCGTCACGGCGGTCCTCGCCGGGGCCGGGCTGGGCCTGGCAGACCTGGCGGTGGCATCATGGAGGGCGGCTCCTCTCCTGCGCGAGTTCGCAGCTTCACCCGTCCTGACGGACAACGACGGCACGCTGATCGTCGACCCCGGGCTCCGGCATCATGGCTGCATCCCGGCCGCTATGGCCGTGGTCTTCGCGACGCTCCTGATCGTTGCGGGCCTTGGGTTTGCCGTCGCTCAGGTGCGGCCAGTCAACAAATCATTACTCATAGTGGTATCTCTCGCGCTCGTACCTATCGCTCATTTCTTGATACCGGCTGTTGTGCTGATCCCGGGAGTGGGACCGTACTAGTAAGTGGAGGGCCGTGAGAGATGCCTGTTCTCCACTGACCTACCTGGATGTCACTCTCCCTAGTGACTGCCAGCGCCCAGCCATTTACAGTGTGGAGTTGTTGGGCTGCATAGCGTGAATGCGGCAGGCGGGTACGGGTGCTTCTCCTGTCGGGAGGCGATGGTGACGTCACTGTGGGAACGCGTGGCCCAGGCCGAGACGGCTGCGCTACGGCAGGCCGAGGACTTGCGGGCACAACTGGCTGCAGTCGAGGAACGACTGCAGCGCCTGGCCATCACGCGCGAGACCCTGACGGAGTTCAGCGACGCTCACCCCGATGACACCGGCATGACCAAAGATGACGGCGCGGTCGTCCAGGAAGAGCTGTCCGACGTGGCTCACCTCCCGCCCGAGGCGGAGCTGTCACAGCTGCCACCGTTGCATGGATTCCGGCAGCAGGTGGTGGCATTGCTGGCGACGGCGGATGAGCCGATGCGGGCGCGGGAGATCGTGCAGGCGATCGGCAAGCCGGACATCCGCTCCCAGGTGGAGGGGATGCGGTCGCGGTTGCAGCGGCTGGTAAGCGACGGGTGGCTGTGCCGGGAAGCCGACGGTCTCTATGCGATCGCCGCCGGGATCAACGGCTACGCACCGGACGGGGAGGCCGATTGATCGCCCATGCCTGATCACGGTCACGCCGTGAATGAGCAGGGTGCCGCCGAGATTAGGCCCTCGGCGGCACCCGAGGTTGCGTGAGCGACCAGCAGAGCTACCGACAGTGGCTCCCGCATTCCCGAGAGTAACCCGAACGAGGTGTCTTGGGGAGACGTCGAGCCCGGATTTTCGCCTACCCTGCCACCGGCAGGGGTGCGGCGGGAAGGGATCGGCGATGCCCTCACCAGGGCGAAAACGAGTTCGGCGTGAGTCAGCTTCCCCTCGGCCCGGTGGGCGGGGTGGGCCACAGCCGGATGGCCAGCCCGGCTTCCAGTTGGGCGACGGTGGCCACATCGGGCCAGCAGCGGCCGACGACCAGGTCGTTGACGGTCTGCCGGTTGACGCCGGACTTCACCGCCAGGTGGCGGAAACTCAGCCCCTGCTCGGCCATCACCCCAGCCAAGGCGGCAGCGATGGCCTGGACGACGGCAGCGGCCGGGTGGCCGGACAGGTCCGCGTGGGGCCAGTTCTCCGGGTCCTCGGCCAAGTCCCGGGGAGAGCGGGAACGCCCGCGTCCTCCGACCATGACAAACGGCTCCTTTCGGTAGATGTCGTCGCGCTGCGTAACGGCAGATTGTTCTGCCGCTATGGATGGGGTGTGACCCTCGATGCGGAGACCTCGGCCACGATCACCGGATACCGGCCGCAGAAAGCCCCGCCGGAATGGGACCATCTCGCCGGGCACGTGCGGATGCTGGTCGCCGCCAGCGCAGACCGCTCCCCCTATCGGGTGCAACGGCTGCTCACCGCGACCACCAGGCTGGCCGTGTGGTGTCACCGTTCGGGCCTGCCGGATGACCCGGAAGTGTGGTTGCGGCACGAGACGATCGACGCGTTCGTCCTGACCGGCTGCACCGACCTGGCCCCGAGTTCGGCGCAGACCTACCGCAGCTGGCTGCGGCACATGCGCGCCACGCTGGCCTGGCTGGAACGCGGCGAACAACCGCCACCGCCGATGAAAGCCCCCAAGAAAGTCAGCTCGCCGTACTCGCCGGCCCAGCTCGGCCGGTTGCGCGGCTGGGCCGAACGCCTGCCCGGCCAGGCCCGCACCGACGCGCTGGCGTTGATGGCCCTGGCTTTCGGCTGTGGTCTGACCTCCGGTGAGGTGGCCGCCGTCCGAACAGAGCATCTGCGCCACCTGGGCTCCGGCGCGATCGTGGTCGCCGTCCCCGGCACAGAGCGGTTGATCGTCTGCCGCGCGGCATGGGAAGACGTCTTGGCCCATGCCGCTGACCAGCCTGGAGACGTCTTCGTATTCCGGCCGCGACGCGCCGCACGGCACGCCAAGAACCTCTTCAGCTCCTGGACGGCCCGCCACCGACCGACCGGCGGCCTGCCCGCCCTGTCGGTGCGCCGACTGCGCTCCTCGTGGATCGTCGAACTGCTGAGCGCCCGCATCGACCTGGGCGTGGTGGCCGCCGCAGCCGGGATGAACGCCTCCGCGCTGGCCCGCTACCAACCTTTCGTCCCCGCCCTGGACCAGCCCACCGCGGTCGCGCTGCTGCGCGGCCGCACCGATTGAGTACGGCGAAGCCACGCGCCTGGTCGCCGCGCACCACCCGCGCCCGAAGCTCCCGTCCCAAGCCGCCGATCAAGCAGGCGGTGCAGATCCCCGACGCCGTCGTCGACCACTACACCCGACTGCTGGGCGACTCCGAGGTCATGGCATCGATCGACGCCGAACTCGGACAGCGCCCAGGACCGGTCGGGATGCCGATCCGGGCGGTGCTCGTCTGCCTCATGGTCTCGATCCACCACACCGGCAAGGCCACCCTGGCCGAAGCCTGGCGACTGTCTGCGTTCTCCTTGTCCGTCTCTGCCCGCGAGCACCTCGGGCTCGGCCCCGACCGGCCACACCCCGCCGATCCGCACGCCACCCTGGCCGACAACCGACGTTTCTACCGAGCCTTCGACCGGCTCACCAGCCTGTTGGACCCGGCCCGGCACGACCGGCGAACCCGCCTGCCGCAGCACGAGGCCGACCTGCTCGCCAACGCCTGGGAAGACAACGACCCCGACCACACCCGCAAGCAAAAGCTGCTGCAAGACATCGTCACCGCGCTCGTCCTCACCCCCGTCGGCTGGGGCAAAGGCCGCGGCTACATGGAAGGATTCCGCGGCGACGTCGGCATCGACACCACCGCCGCCCCGGTCTTCGCCCGCCCACCACGAGTGCGCCGCTCCACCGGCGAACTGATCGCCTCCACCGAGATCACCGCGGGTTGGCACCACTCCGCAGGCAGTGGCCCACCCGAGTACGGCTACAGCGCCACCCTCACCGTCGCCGCCCGCCCCGCCACCACGGTCGGCGGCCCGTTCCCACAACTGGCGCTCGGACTGGTCCTCGACACCCCACACAAACGCATCGGCGCCAACGCCATCACCACCCTCAAACCCCTGACCCAACTCGGGTTCCCGACCGCCTTCGCCGTCGTCGACCGCGCCTACACCGACCAGCAACCCGCCCGCTTCGCCCAACCCGCACGCGAACTCGGCTACCGACTCGCCCTCGACTACAAGGTCGACCAGCGCGGAGTGCAGGGCAGCGCCCACGGCGCCCCTGCTCATCGACGGCAGCCTCGCCTGCCCGCTCATCCCCGACAGGCTCGCCCAGGCGACCACCGGCCTGGACGACGCCGCCATCCGCGCCCCGTCCGAAGAACTCACCGCGTTGATCAGCGCGCGGGAGCCGTACTTGCTGCGCCTCAAGCAGAGCCCGAACACCAGCGGCACCGTCCGCTTCCAATGCCCGGCAGCAGGCACCTCCCCATCGGTCACCTGCCCCCGCTTCGACCGCCTCCACCAGCGCGGGCCCAGCCGTCCCACCACGGTCGACCTCACCGATGCCCGGCAGCGAGCCGCCCACCCCGCGGCCAAACCCCGCGTCCTGCCCCCGAGTCCCGACCACAAGCCCGGCGAACTGCCGAAGATCTGCCGCCAGCAGACCGTCACTGTCAGCAAAGGCGACCTCGGCCACCTCGACAAATTCCGTCAGGATCTGCCCTACCTCAGTCCCGCCTGGATCGGGACCTACAAGTCCGTCCGCGCCAACACCGAGGGGATCAACGGCAGGGTCAAGGGGCATGACCTCGACCTCGGCAACCCCAAGAACCGGCTCGCCCACGGCCGTGTCGCCCAGACCATCTTGGCCGCGCTGATCGTCGCTGTCGCCAACGACCACTTCCTCGACCAGTGACGCCACACCCAGCAGCCTCCAGACGAGCCCGACACCTCGGCCGACGTCCTCGAAATCCCAGCAGAGCAGGTCGGCCGCATGCCGCTCCCAGGTCGGAGCAGGCCACCACCCATCCCATAAGCCGCAATTCAGATCACCCTGTCGCAGCACCCAGCCCGGCGTCGGCTTCGCCATGCCCAACGACGCGAACTCGCTCCTCGACCAGCGGCCTGACACCACCTGGACCTTCCCGGGCACCTGCTCCGCAGCTCCCAAATCAGGACGAACCCAATTCGGAAACCCCTGAAACGACAAGATCCCGTCCGATCGCGATGATCAGACGGGATCCCGTCAACTTCAGTCCAGCCGTCTCAAGAACGGCCCCTCCTGGCTGTTGGACACCGTCAGCACCCCCAGCACTCCCCAAGAGAAGCCGCCGGGCCGCGCGGCGAAGCGCGTGACCGTCCCGCCCAGACGCTCCTCCACCTGATCGCGCAACGTCTCCGGCAGCTCGTGCCATGCCCGCCGCCTCGTCTCTTCCAACACCGGTCACCCCTCACTGGTCCCTGTCAGTCGGCAGACTAGCGATCTTGGCTGAGGTGTCGAGAGCGACTTGGAGTTCGTCTCGGTCGAGGGCGAGCCGGCGGAGGGACTCGGCTCAAGCCGTACGCGATGGCGCACTCTCGCTTGTACGCCGCCAGGACCCTCGCCCGCCAGCACATCCTCACCCTGGCGTCGCACACGAAAACGGACACCGAATCCCGGCGCCCGCTCGTTCATCCGCACCCTCAACGACCAAGAACCTCAACTACGTCCTCATGCACGAAGGCGCGGAACACCCAGTTCGCGGATCCGGGTCAGCAGGCCGGCGCGGTGCGGCAGGGCGTCCAGGTGCTCGCGGGCGTGCCTGGCCTGGCCGTCCAGCCAGCGGTAAAACTCCTCGCCTTCGGTCTCCATCCACCGGTAGGGGTCTTGGAGTGTGATGCCGTGAAGGGTCTCGCGCACGACGTCCACCCGGGCGATCGCGGGTTCGGTGATGTCGCTCATAGGCGCATGATCATATGCCGAGATCCAGCGACTGATCGGACATGGGATCACGCGCCCCTCCGCCGGGCGCTGTGTGATGCCGGCGAGGGCTGGTGGACGGGATCCGAAGTGCGGCGGCGGTCGAGGCGGCGGGCTGCCGCTCACGCCGCGCATGGTTGGCCGGAAAGCGGGACATCGGAAGACGGGCGCCCTACGTCCCTCACGTCTTCGCCTTGCTCAGGGGATGAGGTCGAGTTCCACGTCGGCGCTGATCGCGCGGACCGGGAACGGCTGGCCGGTCACGATGGGGACGCGGCGCCGGAGCGCGGCGTCCACGACACTCGCCGCGGTGACGGCCTCGGCGCCTGCGATGCCCGCGGCGCGTAGCGTGTCGGCGATGGCGACCGCGTTGTGCTGGTCGATGGGGGAGATGACGACCGTCTCGAGTCCGACCAGGACGTCCAGAACGGGGCGTGCCCGATCAGGGACGGCTGCGTAGGCGGCGGCCAGGGCGGGCGCGGGGATGACGAGCGACCCGACATAGGCGTCGTGCATCCAGACGACGGCTTCCATGTAGCGGGTGCGCTGGGTGGCGAAGTCGGTCAGGGCCGACGTGTCGAGCACGCGGCCGACAGTGGCGATCACTGAGCGGCCGCGCGCGCTTCCTCGAACTGCCGCTCGCGAGAGGTTGCGAGGTCGAGCATTTCGACGGGGGGTTCGCCGTCGAACAATTTGCGCAGCCGCGCCTTGATGTCGGCGCGCTGCTCCGCAGTGAGTTCCTGGGGCTGCTCGTCGGCGGCTGGCGTGGTGGCGTCCATGACTTCAGGGCAGCTGCGGGGCGGCCTGGGTGGCCAGCCGATGGCGAGCGGGAGCAGCGAGGCGGGGTGCCAGGGGGGCGAGCACCCGGCTGATCGCCGTGCCGATGCCGACCGCCCCCTGCGGCGATCAGGCCGTTCTGGCCAGCCAGGCCGGGGTCAATCGCGTCAGGAGACCTTGGACGAAGCTGCCGCCCAGGTGTTGCAGGAGACCGGGTCGGCGGTGCGGAAACCGGCCTTGACCCACCGCTTGCGGTTGGCGGCCTTGCCGTACTCGGCGGAGTCCCGGTAGAAGGACGACGCGACCTTCTCCCAGTCCCGCTCGGTCTTGCCCGGCAGCGGCCAGACGCTCGCGGTGAAGGCCGCGCCCAGGCATTCGGCCTGCTGGTACAGGCGCCGCCCCTGCTCCAGGTGCTCAGCCTTGCTGCCAGCCCTGAGGTTCTCGCCGGCGTCGTAGAGACCGGCCTGCTTCTGCACGTGGTAACTGTACGTGCCGGCGACCGTGTCGAAGAGATCGAGGCCGAGAGATGGCCCGAGGAGCCAGTACTTACCGATCTTGAAGGACAGCGTGCGATCCCAGTCGCAGTACCACACCTCGGACGACTGGATCGTCTCCCCGTCCTCGGACCCGCAGTAGTTCTTGGGCAGGCGGGTCACGTACCGCACCTTGACCGGCTCATAGGGCAGGCCGGCCTTCTGCAGGTGCGGTCCCCACGTGTTCTCCAGGCAGCGCAGGGCCTCGTTGATGTAGGTACGAGCCTCGGCAGGCGTCGTGGGCTCGTCCGGCAGGTTGTTACAGGTCGTGGTGGGCAGCGGCCCGGCCTGGTACAACGCGTTCTTGACGAGCACGGGGTTCTTCACGGGATACGCCGAGGCGTGCGCGGCCGCCGTGACGGTCAAGGGGGTGAGGAGGGCACAGGCGAGTGCCGCGATCTTGAGGGGTTTCACGATGGGTGACAATAGGGCTTGCGGGGTTGGAGTGCCATATTGGTACCGACCTGGAGCTGGCGCCATAGGCCCGCGACGCACGCCGGACGAAACGGCTCAGCCCTCACGGCCGCAGCTTCGGCGCGATGATCGCGGCTCGCGCGGTCGGGCCTCGTCTCACCGCGCTCCGGCGGTGCTCTCCTCCAGCCACCGCCGCGCTGCTGTGCAGCCGCTCTGCGTAGCCTGGCATTCCGGGCAGCGGCACCCGTACTGGCTGTACGTCCATGGCGAGCCCGCAGCGACGGATCGCGCCCGTCCATCAAAGCCGAGTACAGCCGGTGCCGGCACTCCTCGTCCCAGCGGGCCCGCCCGTAGGCGATCTCCTCGGGCAGGCCGCGCTCGTCCATGGCGGTGGCCAGCGCAACACCGCCGGCCACCGCTTGAAGCACCTGTGAGCGCATATCAGCGGGGAACACAGCGTCCATGTTGTTGCGGCGCCAGGTGGCCGTCCGGTGCATACACGCTCCTCAGGGTCGTCGGTCTGCTCGCTGCGCCCCCTACAGGGGTGATGAGATGCCCGCACGGAGGCGAAGCCTCCTGATGCCAAGGCGAGCTTGCGATCCCTCGAGGGATGATGAAATGCCGCGACCGTAGCATCGCCCCCGCGGGGTCGTCTACGAACCCGGCTCGCCGCCCCCGGCAGCCCCGACGCCCTCGACGGCGTTGACGGGGTCGACCGCGTACGTGCCGCGCCAGAACTGCTCTTACTCCCGCAAGGTCATCGGCCGTGCGGGCGGCGCCTGCGTCCCTGAGTCGAACTGGGCGAGCAGGTGACTGCACAGGTCCTCATCGGTGGGCAGGGCGGTGTACCTCGCCCCGCGGATGCCATGCCTGGGCTCTGGGACCATCTTCCACTCACCGGGCCTCACCTGCTGAGGCCGCAGGCGGGTCCAGCGAACGTTGCGGCTCAGCTGCACGAAACCGGCGCGCGGGTTCGCCATCCAGGCGCCCAGGAACTTGTCGGCGTTGAAGCCTGTAGGCAGGTTCCTGGCCATCAGCATGGCGACGCGGCCCCAGATCTCGGCCGGCGGTAGCTCATTGTCGGTCATCAGCATTGCTCCTTGAGCGTGGCGGAAGCGCCGCACGTCGGTGGACGTGCGGCAACGTCATTGCGCTGAGACTCTCAGCCCGCAAGGGGCTGCCACTTCGTACCCGCTCATGGCGGATCGGCCAGACGCACCGGTCGACGATGCCGTGCAGAGCGAACGTACCCGAGCCCACCGACAAGTTTTCAGCGGACCTGAGGGGCCTCATGGGCCTCATCGGTTTCGTTCACGCGTGCGCGGGTCCGCCAGAACGACCGCATGAACTCCATCGGCGGGTGCCACCGTCCGTGGCCGTTCGTCAGCGCCTCAGGGTAGTGCCCGGTCGGGTTGGTGGTGAGAGTCTGCCAGCGCGGTGACCAGCACGCCGGCCTCGATGGCGTGGGCGATGGCGCGCTTGAGTGCCGGGTGGGCGTCGTCGGAGGCGCTGTGGTGGGCCAGGGTGTACTGGATACAGAGCCGGGCGAACGGCGAACGGGTCGCCGAACGCGCCCCCTTGAGGTGCCGACCGCCACAACGGGACGTTCCAGGGGGCGCGTCTTGGGAAGTTTGTGAGCTCTGTCCGTGTGAACCAGCGACAGGGGCAGCGTGTGCCTTCACACTGCGTGCATGACACCGTCTTGGGCTCTGATCATCACGCCACTCGGTGCAGTACTCGCGGCGCTGTTGGGCGTCATCGTCGGAGGCCGGGTGGGTGACCGTTCCTACCGACAGCGCTGGTCGCGTGAGGGGCAGATGGAAGCTTGTGACGAGCTTTTCCGCGAGACATCCAGGATCATGATCGGGTTGGCCCTGCTGAGCGGACACTCCTCGTCTCCAGTCTCAGCGGACGCTTCTCCTGCCCCGATCGACTGGGCTCCGTTGAATGATGCTCTCTGGAAGTTGAACACCAAGGTCGCTCCCGAGCTGGTGTTACTTGCTCACGCCGTTGATGCAGAGATCTGGCGGGCCCATCGCCAGATCCGAGCTGGCTTGGCCTCGCCAGATGAGTGGTTCACCTTGCGGGACGCAATCGACACAAGGCGCTTGGCATTCCTCAACGCGGTCAGGCGGCTCGTGGCGGGCCAGGAACCGTTGGCTGAGTTCAGCGGTCGGCCAAGCCCTGATGATCCAGTCTGGAAGCTGGGCGGACTGAGTGGCCTCCCGCGAGCAGTGTCCTCGCAGCAGCAGTCTGGCGCCGAATCCAAGCCCGGCGTGCCTTAGAAGGCCTGGAACTTCCGTGGCTGCGGTGGGACGCCATCCGGTGGGGTGCGGGAAGTAGCCGCCGCACAAGTAACGCGGCCACGTACACGCCAGGGAGCCCGCCACCGTCAGCCCGGAGCAGGCCCCTTTCACGGGCTGCGGCGAGCACGCCCAGGGCAGATTGCCGGGTGGGCGCCGTGGCCGGGCCCGGGACGCCTACCCTGCCATCTGCACGCCCGCAGGGCGGTGGCCTCGTCAACTCGGCCGATCTGAACCGCTGATGGTGCGTCACCATCAGCGGTAGCGCTCAGGCAGGCGGCAAGGACGGCCGCGGTGGGGTGTCAGGCCTGGTCGTGGAGTTGGGTGCGGGTGGTTTCGGCTTGTTCGGCGATGGTGGCCAGGACCGGTGGCGGGACGTGCTTGTCGCGGAAGGTGTCCACGAGCTGGTCCAGGACGGCGTCGGCCTGCTTGAGGTCGTGCGCGCGGGCGTGCGCGCGGGCCAGGCGGCGCATGGTGGCGTTCAGGGTGATGTTGTCGACCCCGGCGTCGGTGGCGGTGTCGAGGGTGGTCTCCACGATCGTGCTGAGCTCTTCGATGCTGGTGGTGGTGTCGGCGGGGCCGACGCCGATGCCGTTCTCGCCGAGGGTCAGGAAGTGACGTCCGGCCTTGGTGCCCTTGACCATGTGCGCGTACACCGCGAGCGGGTGGTTGGGGTGGGCGGCGATGAGCTTGTCCAGAGCGGCGTTGCCCTTGGCCAGTTGCGGGGCGTCGGAGCCCGAGCAGCGCCAGCAGGGCGCCCTGTTGCGAGCCGATCAGCAGGTCGCCTGCCTGCCGGTCCTGTTCGCTCTGCGGCGGGCGGACCTCGATGATGTGCTCGGGTGAGGTGACGGTGGAGCCGTCCGGGGCCCGGTAGAGGGCGCGCCAGGCCCTTCCTCCTGGACCTTCAGGTTCGTATCGCCTTGCCCAAGACGGGATTACCGTCACGGCGCCTGCCCACTGCCACCCGATCCGGATATGACCACGACCCCGGTGTGGTCGGCCGGAGCCGGCGGGCAGCGCTTGCCGCACCCGCGGCAACGTCGCGCCGAAGTGCCACGCTCCGCGCTTCACGCTGGTGCCACAGCTGCGGCCGCCCCAAGGTGTTCGACGACTGCAGGATCGCCTACGTCCGCAGTATGCGTGATAGACAGGTCTCCCCGTAGCGAAGATGATCAACCAAGGTATGAGCACCCCCTTACGGGACTAGGGGCGCCAGTCAGCGCGGCCATCCCTGTGCGAGACCTACTCGGCACGACGTAGCGGATGACGGTCCCCAACCGATAAGCCTGTGCATCTGCCGGTCAACAGGGCAGACCGAGCACGCCTCCAGCGTGAGCGCCACCGGCGGATGGGGCGGAGGTGGGTGGCCAGGTGAGTGGACCGCAAGGGGGCGAATCGGCCGAGCAACCCCCGCTGTCACGGGACGGCGGAGGTGAGGTCGCTGCCGCGCAGGATGGAGCACGCCACTGGATCCGTCACGTTGCAGCGATGACCGGTCGGGGTGTTGCCTGGGCGAGCCCGCGGGCCATGCTGGCAGGCTTGTGCGCCAGCTCCCTGCTTCCGATCGCGTTAGCCGAACCGGGCCTGCCGGCCGCAGTCGCCGGACTACAGGTGGTGGGCTCGCTCGGGGCCAATGTGCTGGCCACCCTCATCAACGAGGCCTTGAGCGCCGCCAATGCTCGAACGAGATCGTCGACCGGGCCGAGCGCTCCTGGAGCCGTTTCCGGACTCGCAGGCCAGTCGATGTTCGAGGAGCAGGTACGCCAAGAGCTCGCCGCCCGGCTCGAGACGGTGCTGGAAGCCGAGGATGAGCAAGCCGACGCACTGGCCACCATGCTAGCCACGTTGCTGGAGCGGATCGACGTGGCCACCGTTGTGGTCAGCGAGGTCTTGGCCTCCGGCCAGGACCGGCTGCTGGAGGAACTGACTGCCGGGTTCGCCGGTCTTGGCGGGCAGATGGCCAGGTTCGGTTCGCTGTTGCGTGCCCTGGCTGGCACGGTCCTGCAGATCCAGCAGACCCTGTCTCGGCAAGATGCCGAGCGGCAGTTACACCAATCTCAGGGCCAGCGTCAGATCGCGCTGCTGCTCAGCGTTCATGAGCAGCTGGCCGAGCTGGTGCTGCGGCTGCCCGAGATGGGCGCAGCACCATACCGAGGGCTGGACAACCCGATGGCGCCCTCAGCAGCCTGGGTGGGGCTCTGTCCCTATCAGGGGCTGGCCCCCTTCGGGCCCGCTGAGGCCAGAGTGTTCTACGGACGCGGACTGGCCGTCGCTCGGCTGCTGACCATGGTAGCCACCCACACTGGGGAGGGCCCGATCATCGTGACCGGTGCCTCAGGGGCCGGAAAGTCCTCCCTCCTGCACGCCGGGCTGCTCCCTCAGCTGGCCACGACAGCCGCCGATTCGTTGGCCGCGACCTACGGCACGACCGGCTGGCCACAGATCACCTTCACCCCCGGGCCCCGCCCGTTACAGCAACTGGCAATCCATCTAGCAGTCCGCTGCGGTGCCGACATCGATCAGGTCCTAGGCCGTGTTTCGAAAGATCGCGTGTGAGGCGTGTCGGTGATCGTTGAACGAAGAGGTCTCCGGTAGTTGGTTCAACGACCAAGAAGAACGAA
>NZ_JBEXYK010000098.1:0-23561 GCF_040630865.1 Nonomuraea sp. NPDC005730 | reverse complement strand
GCGCGCGGACCGAACCCGGTCCCCGCGCCCGGGGCGCACCCGCCGGACGCGGTGGTCACCCGGCCGCCGCGTCCGGCGGCACGTCGTGGGCCGTGGCGAAGGCCGGCAGGGACGCCGCCGTCCGGGCCGGGTCCTCCAGCATGGGGGAGTGCCCGGCCCCGGGCAGCAGCTCGACGGTCGTGCCCGGGACCGTCCGGTAGCCGGCGGCCGAGGCCGAGCGCCATCTCCGGTCGTCCTGACCGAAGATCACCAGCAGCGGCTTGCCGAGCACGGCCAGCCGGTCGGGCAGTCACCGGTTCAGGCCACGTCCCGGCGCAGCGGCCGCAGGACGGCGGCCGTGCTCGCCAGCGCCGCGTACGCCAGCAGGACCAGCGCCCCGGCGGCCGGTGACAACAACCGGACGGGGTCGCCGGCCAGCTGGGCGGCCAGCGCGTCGGCCACGGCGGTGAAGTCGGTCAGCGCCGAGGTCGCGCCGCCGGGCAGCCACGGGTACAGCTCCCGCACGCCGGGGATCATGATCAGCGCCAGCTCGCCGCCGTACAGGTAGCCGATCACCACGCACAGCGCCGCGACCTGGTTGCGGATCAGCGCGCCCATGCCCACGCCGAGCACCACGTAGACCGCCATCGCCACCCCGAGGCGGGCCAGCAGCGCCACGATCGTCCCGGCGGGCAGGCCCAGCTCGGCGCCGCGGGCCGCGGCCACGCCGAACAGCGCCGCCCCGGCCGCGCCGGCCAGCACCAGCCCGTACGCCAGGCCCGCCACGGCGTGGGCGAGCAGCTTGGCCACCAGCACCCGCCACCGGTCCGGCCCGAACAGGAAGGTGAAGTTCACCGTGCGGTGCCGGTACTCCGACGTGACGGCGAGCGTCCCGACTGCGGCCGGCACGAAGGCGGTGAACCCGAGGAACCCCAGGACGGCCCGCACCCCCGCCTCGGTGTCCAGCCCCGGCATGGGCGGCTCGAAGTTCTCCGGCCCGACCAGGGCCAGCAGCCCGATCAGCCCGCCCCCGAGCAGGACGGCCGCCAGCGGCAAGCCCCACCACATCCTGGTGGCCAGCAGCCGCCGGAACTCCGCGCGCACGAACCCGGTCATGCCGCCGCCTCGCCGCCCCCGCCAGCACGTTCCCGCGCGCCCGCCGCCTCGCCGGTGAGCCCGAGGAAGAGCCGTTCCAGGGTCGGGCGTTCGGCGGCCAGGCCGTGGACCGGCAGCCCATGTGCCGCGGCCAGGGCGGCGACCCGCGCCGGACCGAGGCCGCGGACCCGCAGGTCGTGCGGGCCGGCCACGTCCACCAGCTCGGCCTCGGCGGCCAGCACGGCCCGGAGGGCGGCGGCGTCGGGCGTGCGCACCAGCACGTCCGGCTCCGCGCCGCACAGCTCGCGCAGGGGGCCGGCAGCCAGCAGCCGCCCCCGCCCGATGACCACCACGTCGTCGGCGACCTGCTCCACCTCGGCCAGCACGTGGCTGGAGACCAGCACCGCACGCCCCTGCGTGGCCATGTCGCGCAGGAACGAGCGCAGCCACGCCGCCCCTTCGGGGTCCAGGCCGTTGCCCGGCTCGTCCAGCAGCAGCACCCGGGGGTCGCCGAGCAGGGCGGTGGCCAGGTTGAGCCGCTGCCGCATCCCGGTGGACAGGGCGCCGGTCGCCCGCCCGGCGGCTCCGGCCAGGCCCACCAGGGCCAGCAGGTCGCCGACCCGGCGATCGGGATGGCCGCCCATCGCGGCGTAGACGCGCAGATGGTCGCGGACCGAATGGCGGGGATGGAAGGAGGCGGCGTCGAAGGTCGCGCCCACCACGGTGGTCGGGCGCGGGAGGTCACGGTAGCGGCGCCCGCCGATCGTCACGCCGCCGCGGGTGGGGGTGACGTGGCCGACCATCATGCGCATCGTGGTGGTCTTCCCGGCGCCGTTGAGGCCGAGGAACGCGGTGACCGCCCCGGGCCGGACCGTGAAGCTGAGGTCGTCGACGGCGGTCAGCGAGCCGTACCGCTTGGTCAGGCCGCTGACCTCGACGCCGGTCACGCGACCACCGCCCGTACCGCGGCGGCGACCCGGCCCGCGTCGGGGACCGAGACGACCACCTCGTCGAACTCGCCGCCGGCCGCGGCGCGGTCGAGCAGCAGGTGCACCGCCGGCGTGTCACCGGTCACCGACACGAGCTGCCGCCGCCCGCCGAACAGGCCCCACACGCCGATCTTGACGTGCCCCGCCACGCTCAGCCCCTTGCGGGCGCCGCGCGGGACGCGCAACGGGTCGCCCGCGACCCGCGCCTCCCGCACGGACGCGAGCGGGCACGCGTAGCGGCCGTGACCGGTGAGGAACCGCTCCCAGCGGCCGAATTCGATCGTGACCATACCCTCGTCGACCCTTACCGTTGCCATGGTTCAGCCTTCCTCCAGGGGGAGCAGGACCGTCGCCAGCAAGCGCGGCGTACGCCCCCCTCCCGGCTCGTTCGCCAGCAGGGGCCGCACCAGCTCGGCGAACCCCGTGGCGAAGGCGACGAACTCCTCGTCGTCCAGGTGCAGGACCACCTGCTGGTATCCGGCGCCGTCGGCGGCCAGATCGACGCGCTCCCGGTCGAGGTAGCGCGCGAACTCCGACAGCAGGCTGCCGGCGAACGCGGTGAAGTACCGCGCGTGGTCCTCCGCCGACGCCGCCGCCAGCGCCTCGGGGGACGGCGTCAGGCCGCCCTCGGGCACGGCGTAGACCCGTTCGGTCGCGCCGCCGACCTTGTGCTCCTCGACCACCTCCAGCATCCCCGCCTTGGCCAGCGTCGCGATCTGCCGGTAGAGCGTCGCCTGCGGCACGTCGGGCAGCAGGCCCGCCAGGTCGGAGGGCGTACGGCGGCCCCCCGCGACGGCGCGCAGGATGCGGATGCGCACGGGATGCAGCGCCAGCTCGGCCCAGCGCTCTGTCGAGGTCGTCACGCGTCAGACGTTATCACTATCGAGAATGAGAATGACAACAGCAGGGCATTTCCGCATGTCAGCTGCCTTGCGGGGGTATGTGGCGCCTGAGGGGGACCCGGTGATGGGAGCGGCGGTCGGATATCAGGCGGCGTTCGAGGCGCTGCCGTGTCCCTGCATGCTGCTCACCCGGGGTCAGGTCGTGCTCGCCGTCAACGACGCCTACCTGCGGATGACCGGCCAGGACCGGGCGGAGGTCGTCGGCCGCGCCCTGCTCGGCGCGGCCCCGGTGCTCGCCGACCTGAGCGGGTCAGGGGCGGCGAAGGTGCGCGCCTCGCTGGAGCGGGTGGCCGCCACCGTCACCGGTGACGTGGTGCCGCTGCTGCGGGACGACTGGGATCCGCCCGGCCGGCGCCACTGGCGTCTGGCGAACGCCCCGGTGCTCGATCCGTCGGGCGAGGTGAAGGAGATCGTCGTCGTCTTCGGGGACGTCACCGGATCGCTCGAACCCCGGCTCACCGCCCGCCCCGGCGGCCGTGTCCCCGGCTCCCCGAAGCCCGACGCCCTGCTCCACCAGGCCTACCGCCAGGAGCAGCAGAAGGTCTCCATGCTGCACGAGACGATCGAGCACCAGCAGCGGTTCGTCTTCGACGCCGCCCACGACCTGCGCAACCCGATCACCGGCCTGCTGGCCGAGCTGGAGGAGGCCCTGTCCGACCCCGGCGCCGACCTCCGCCGGACCCTGCGCAGCCTGCACCGGGACGCCGAGCGGCTCAACGACATCGTCGGCGACCTGCTCGCCCTGGCCCGCCTCTACACGGCCCCGCCGCCGGGCGCCGACCTCGTCGATCTGGCCCGCCTGGTGGTGGAGGAGCTGGACGCCCATCCGCCGAGCGCGTCCGTCCGCACCCGGCTGGAGGAGGACGTGGTGGTCCGCGCCTCGCGGGTGCGGCTGGCCCGGCTGCTGTCCAACCTGGTGGCCAACGCCGAGCGGCACACCAGCAGCAGGATCGAGTTCGTGGTCGCCGCCGCGCCGCCGTACGCCGTGCTGGAGGTCATCGACGACGGGCCCGGCATCCCGGCCGAGGAGCGGGAGCGCATCTTCCACCGGCTGTACCGGCAGGAGCAGGCGCGTTCGCTGGACGCGGGCGGCTCCGGCTTCGGCCTGCCGATCGCCCGCGAGATCGCCCACGCCTACGGAGGCGACCTCTTCGTGGCCGACCACCCGGGCGGCGCCCGCTTCGTCCTGAGGCTCCCGCTGGCGACGTGATCGTCCCCGGGATCGACGGTCTTATGTCGATGCTCAGCCATAAGTCGTGCGCCAGTCGGCGAAGATAGACTTGGCCTCCTCTGAAGTGGCTGCCGTCATCGGCGGAGAGGCTGGTGTTGACTCTGGACACGCTCAACGGCGCGGCGGCGGGGGCCGGCGCGCTGCTCTCCCTGCTGCGGGAAGGGCCGCCGCGCACCCGGACCGAGCTGGTCCAGCTCACCGGCCTGGCCCGGTCCACCGTGTCCCTGCGCCTCGACGCGCTGCTCCGCCACCGCTGGGTGCTGCCCGCCGACGAGGCCATCTCCTCGGGCGGGCGGCCCGCGGCCATGTTCGCCTTCAACCGCACCGCCCGGCTCGTCCTGGCCGCCGACCTGGGCGTCACGCACGAACGGGTCGCGATCACCGACCTCGGCGGCACGGTGCTGGCCGAGCGCACCGCCGACGCGCCGATCGACCAGGGCCCCGAGGCGGCGCTCGGGCGGCTCGCGCACACGTTCACCGACCTGCTCGACGAGAGCGGGCGCGACCTGGCCGACGTGTGCGGAGCGGGCATCGGCCTGCCGGGCCCGGTCGAGTACCCGACGGGGCGCCCGGTCAACCCGCCCCTCATGCCGGGCTGGGACCGTTTCCCGGTGCCGGAGTGGCTGGGGGAGCGGCTGGGCGTGCCGGTCTTCGTGGACAACGACGTCAACATCATGGCGCTCGGCGAGCAGCGCGCCGGGCGGCAGGCGACCGGCCAGCTCGTCTTCGTCAAGATCGGCACCGGCATCGGCTGCGGCGTGATCTCCGACGGCCGCCTCCACCGGGGTGCGCAGGGCGCGGCCGGCGACATCGGCCACATCCGCGTCGCCACCGCCGACGACGGCGTGCTGTGCCACTGCGGCAACGTGGGCTGCCTGGAGGCCCTGGCGGGCGGGGCCGCGCTGGCCGCCCGCATCTCGGCGACCGGCGTGCCCGCCGCGGGCGGCCGGGACGTCGTCGCGCTGCTGCGCGCCGGCAACCGCGACGCCGCCCAGCTCGTCCGGCAGGCCGGGCGCGAGATCGGCGACGTGCTGGCCACCATCGTGAACTTCTTCAACCCGGCCGCGATCGTGATCGGCGGAGACCTGGCCGACGCCGGTGAACACCTGCTCGCGGGCGTGCGCGAGGCCATCTACAAGCGCTCGCTGCCGCTGGCCACCCAGCACCTGCGCATCCAGGTCAGCGAGCTGGGCGACCGGGCGGGCGTCATCGGGGCGGCCGTCATGGTGCTGGAGCACGTCCTGGCCCCGGAGGCGGTCGACAGCGCCCTGGCCGACTGACCTCGTCCGCGAAGCGCCCCGCCTGCCCGCGCGCAGGACGGGGCGCTTCGCCGTTCCGGCCACGGACCGAATCCGTTTCGTCTAGGACTTAACAGACTTTCGTTGACAATCATCAAAAGTCAGATCTACTGTCGCGATCTACGAACGTTCTTCGAACGTCCGCCAATGGAACCCTCCTTCCCGGTCCACCCCCCACGGAAAGGGAACCTCCGCGATGCCCCCCAGCAGGCCCACCCGTGCCTCCCGATGGACGGCACGCGCCGGCGCCGTCCTCCTGGCCATGTCGAGCGCGGTCGTGCTCACCGTGGCCGCCCCGCCCGCCCGCGCCCACGCCGCCATCGACCCCGCCGACTACCAGCGCGTCGAGCTGGCCAAGGGCGTCGCCGAGATGGGCGAGCCGATGACCATGGCCGTGCTGCCCGACCTGTCGGTGCTGCACACCGCGCGCGACGGGACGCTGCGCCGCACCGACGCCCAGGGACTGACCACCGTGGTCGGGGCGCTGCCCGTCTACACCCACGACGAGGAGGGCCTCCAGGGCGTCGCCGTGGACCCCGGCTTCGCCGCCAACCGGACCATCTACCTCTACTACGCCCCCCGCCTGAGCACGCCGTCCGGCGACGCACCCGCGACCGGCGCCGACTGGTCGGCCTGGCAGGGCGTCAACCGCCTGGCCAGGTTCACCCTCAAGCCCGACTGGACGCTCGACACGGCCTCGCAGCGGACCGTGCTCGACGTGGCCGCCGACCGCGGCATGTGCTGCCACGTCGGCGGCGACATGGACTTCGACGCCCAGGGCAACCTCTACCTGTCCACCGGCGACGACTCCAACCCCTTCGACTCGGCCGGCTACGCCCCCATCGACGAGCGCCCCGACCGCAACCCGGTCTACGACGCCCAGCGCAGCGCCGGCAACACCAACGACCTGCGCGGCAAGATCCTGCGCATCAAGGTGAACCCCGCCGACGGCACCTACACGATCCCCGCGGGCAACCTCTTCCCGCCGGGCACCGCGCGGACCAGGCCCGAGATCTACGCCATGGGCTTCCGCAACCCGTTCAGGATGACCGTGGACAAGGCCACCGGAGTGGTCTACGTCGGCGACTACGGCCCCGACGCCGGCAGCACCGACCCGGGCCGGGGGCCCGCCGGGCAGGTCGAGTTCGACCGCGTCACCGGCCCCGGCAACTACGGCTGGCCGTACTGCACCGGCACGAACACGCTGACCGAGACCTACAACGACTACACCTTCCCCGCGGGCCCCTCGGGCCAGAAGTACGACTGCGCCACGGGCGGCCCGGCCAACGACTCGCCGCGCAACACCGGCCTGGCCAAACTCCCGCCCGCCAAGCCCGCCTGGATCAGGTACGGCGGCGACGCCGGCTCACCGCCCGAGTTCGGCAGCGGCTCGGAGTCGCCGATGGGCGGCCCGGTCTACCGCTACGACGCCGCACTCGACTCCGCCGTCAAGTTCCCCCAGGACCTCGACGGGCACTTCTTCGCCGGCGAGTTCGGCCGCAGGTGGATCAAGGCGATCGACGTGGCCGCCGACGGCACGCGCGGCCAGATCGCCGCCTTCCCCTGGACCGGCACGCAGGTGATGGACCTGGCCTTCGGGCCCGACGGCGCGCTCTACGTCCTCGACTACGGCTCGGGCTACTTCGGCGGCGACGCCAACTCCGCCCTCTACCGCGTCGAGTACATCAAGGACCGGAACCGCTCGCCGGTCGCGGTCGCCAAGGCCGACAGGACGTCCGGCAAGCTCCCGCTCACCGTGGCCTTCTCCAGCGCCGGCTCCGCCGACCCCGAGGGCGGCGCGCTCACCTACGCCTGGAACTTCGGCGACGGCACCACCTCCACCGCCCCGAACCCCACCAAGACCTACACCACGGAGGGCGAGTTCACCGCCACGCTCACCGTGCGCGACCCCCAGGGCAACGCCGGAACCGCCGGCGTGGTCATCACGGCCGGCAACACCGCTCCCACCGTGACCATCGGCACGCCCGCCCCCGGGACGCTGTTCACCTGGGGCGACACCGTGCCCTTCACGATCGGGGTGACCGACCCCGAGGACACGCAGATCGACTGCGCCAAGGTGAGGATGACGTACGTGCTCGGCCACGACAGCCACGGCCACCAGATCACCTCGAAGAACGGCTGCGCGGGCGAGCTGACGATCCCGGCCGACGGCGAGCACGACGACGCGGCCAACATCTTCGCCGTCTTCGACGCCGAGTACACCGACAAGGGCGGCCTGACCACCCACACCCAGCACGTCCTGCAGCCACGCCACCGCCAGGCCGAGCACTACGCGACGATGTCCGGCGTCTCGCAGATCTCCAAGGCGGCCGCGCACGGCGGCAGAACGGTCGGCGACGTGCACAACGGCGACTGGATCGCCTTCACCCCCTACCGGCTCGACGACGCCAGGACCTTCCGGGCGCGGGTCTCCTCGGGCGGCGCCGGCGGTTCCATCGAGGTGCGCACGGGCTCGCCCAGCGGGCCGCTGCTCGGCAAGGCCGCCGTCCCGGTGACGGGCGGCTGGGAGACCTTCACCGACGTGCAGGCCCCGCTGACCGGCGCGACCGCCGCGTCCACCACGCTCTACCTGGTCTTCACCGGGGGCGCCGGGGCGCTGTTCGACCTCGACGACTTCACCCTGGCCAAGGAGGCGACGGCGGTCGGCCCCGTCCGCGCCGCCGACGGCAGGTGCGTGGACGTCGCGGGCGCCAACAGCACTGACGGCACCAAGGTGCAGCTCTACTCCTGCAACGGTACGAACGCCCAGAACTGGGCCATCGACGGCCAGACCGTCAAGGCGCTCGGCAAGTGCCTCGACGTGGCCGGGGCCAACAGCGCCGACGGCACCAAGGTGCAGATCTGGACCTGCAACGGCACGGGCGCGCAGAAGTGGACCGCCGAGGGCGGCGCGTTCAAGGCGCTCGGCAAGTGCCTCGACGCCCCCGACCCGGCCCAGCTCGTCATCAGGACGTGCAACGGCGGCACCGCCCAGAGGTTCACCACGGCGACCCCCTCCGCCGGCGGCCCCGCCGTCCTGGTCTTCTCCCGCACGGCGGGGTTCCGGCACGACTCGATCGCGGCGGGCGTCCAGGCGATCAGGGATCTCGGCTTCGGCGTGACCGCCACCGAGGACCCGGCCGCGTTCACCACGGCGAACCTGGCCGCGTACAAGGCGGTCGTCTTCCTCAACACCACCGGTGACGTGCTCGACGCCGCGCAGCAGGCCGCGTTCGAGGCGTACGTCAAGGCGGGCGGCGGCTACGCCGGCGTCCACGCGGCGGCCGACACCGAGTACGACTGGCCGTGGTACGGCGGCCTCGTCGGCGCCCGGTTCGCCGCCCACCCGGCGGTGCAGAAGGCGACGGTCAAGGTCGAGGACCGCGCGCACCCGGCGACCGCCCACCTCGACGGCACCTGGCCGCGGACCGACGAGTGGTACGACTACCGGACCAACGCCAGGACCGGCGCCCACGTGCTGGCCACCCTGGACGAGTCGACGTACTCGGGCGGCACGATGGGCGCCGACCACCCGATCGCCTGGTGCAAGCCGTACGACGGGGGGCGTTCCTTCTACACCGGCGGCGGGCACACCGCGGAGTCCTTCGCCGAGCCCGCCTTCCGGCAGCACCTGCGCGGCGGCCTGGCCTACGCCACCGGCCAGGCCAAGGCCGACTGCCGGCCCGAGACCGGCTACACCACCCTCTACAACGGCTCGACCACCGGCTGGGAGCAGGCGGGGCCGGGCGGGTTCGCCAACGCCGGCGGCACGCTGACCTCGCAGGGCGGCATGGGCCTGCTCTGGTACAAGGTCAAGGAGTACACCACCTCCTACTCGCTCAAGCTGGACTGGAAGCTGGCCGGTGACGACAACTCCGGCGTCTTCGTCGGCTTCCCGCCCTCGACCGACCCGTCCTCGGCGGTGGACAACGGCTACGAGATCCAGATCGACGCCACCGACTCCCCGGACAGGACCACCGGCTCGGTCTACGGCTTCAAGGCCGCCGACCTCGCCGCCCGCGACGCCGCCCTGAACCCGCCGGGGGAGTGGAACACCTACGAGATCCGGGTCGAGGGCGAACGCCTCCAGGTCCTGCTCAACGGCGTGAAGATCAACGACTTCACCAACACCGACCCGGCCCGTTCACTGAAGAACGGGCACATCGGCATCCAGAACCACGGCGACGGCGACGAGGCGTCCTTCCGCAACATCCGGATCAAGGAGCTCGGCCCGCCCACCGGGGACTCCGTCGTCCAGGCCGAGACCTGGGCGCAGGCGTCCGGGGTGGCCACCTACCCGCACGCGCCCGCGCACGGCGGCACCGTGCTCGGCTACGTCAACCCGGGTGACTGGGCGGCCTACGACGTGGACCTCACCGGGGTCACCGCGTTCCGGGCGCGGGTGGCCTCGCCGGGGCCGTCGGGCGGCTTCGAGATCCGCACCGGCTCGCCGGCCGGGCCGGTGCTCGGCACCGTCACCGTGCCGAGCACCGGCGGCTGGGAGTCCTACGCCGACGTCTCCACGGCGCTGACCGGCGTGCCCTCCGGCGCGGCCCGGCTGTACCTGGTGTTCACCGGCGGGAACTTCGACGTCGACGACTTCACCCTGGTCCGCGGCGCGGCCAGGACGCCGACGAGGCGCGCCGGGTAGCCGCCGGACCGGTGGCCGCCACGCGGACGGCCACCGGCCCGGCCGGGGTCAGGGCAGCGCGTAGCCGAGGACCTGCTCGTGGATCAGGCCCTCGCAGCCCGCCTGGTCCGTGACCAGGTGGTCGCCGCTCGCGGCCCGGCACCGGTGCAGCGCGACCGATCCGGGCACCTGACTGGTGTAGACGTGCCCGACCGGGCCCATCGGGAACTGCCCCTCGCAGCCGGGGTCGCGGGTGAGCATGGTGTGCGCGCCGACCTTGCACTCGTACAGGGGCACGGTGCCGGCCGCCTGGTTGCGCAGCAGCTTCCACACGCGTTCCTGGGTGAAGCCGGGCGGCAGCAGCCGGGAGCTGGCCACGTGCCCCTTGCTCGACTGATAGCCGCGGCGGAGCCGGGTGTGGGGCAGCAGCTCGAAGCCGCACGACAACTGCGGGGGCGACAGGTCGTTCCGGTTGGCCAGCGCCCACGTGGCCCAGGCCGGCTTGGCCGAGCCGTCGGTACGGCGCAGTCCCACGCCGAGGCCGGCGGCCGTCTCGTCCGGATGGTCGCTCATGCGGTGCCAGACGTAGCTCTCGATGCCCGGCGTGCCGAGGACGTTGCGGAAGGAGTTGCACAACTGCGACGCCTGCGCGGCCTCCGACGAGGGCGACAGCGAGTTCACGCCGCTCTCGGTGAGCTGCACCTGCCAGGCCGACGGCGTGTTCGGGAACTGCTGCCGCAGCCAGCCGACCAGCACGCCGATGTTGCCGTAGGTGACCTTCGGGAAGTCGTCGGCGGAGAACTGCGGCGCCAGCAGGTTCGGCGGGTAGGGGTGGTAGGCGACCCGCCAGGCCCGGTTGCCGGCCCGCGCCGCCAGGCCCTTGAGCACGGTCATGCCCGACAACAGCGCGTCGGAGGCGGCCGGCTGGTCGTAGGCGGTGCCGAAGTGGTGGTCGAGCGAGGTGAGCACCTTCGCGGTGGGCTGCTGGGCCATGACGGCGTCGTAGGCGGCGTTGTAGTTCGCGGCGATCGCGTCCAGCCAGGCGGTCGTGCCGCAGGCCGTGCCCTGGCCGCAGCCGATGTCGAACCAGGTGTTGCTGTTGACCTCGTTCATGACGACGAAGTCCGCGATGCGGCCGTTGCCGTGCTGCCCGTCGTAGCGCTGGGCCAGCATGCCGGCGAAGCGGCCGTAGTCGGCGGGGTCGTCGGGGACGCAGAACTTCTCGAACCCGGGGGCGGCGGGCGTGCAGGGACGGGCCCCGCGGGCCCAGGCCGGGGTGCCGTAGACGACGGCGGTGACGACGAGACCGCGGGCGGTCCAGTCCTTGACGGCGGCGTCGACGGCCGAGGCGACGGTGAAGCAGCGCCCGCCGAACTCCTGTGCGCCCGCCGCGCACGGCGGCGTCTTCACGCTGGGCTCCCAGTCGGCCCAGATGAGGTTCATGGCGACGCCGCCGGCGTTGTTGCCGGCGATCTCGTTCTTGTCGGGCCAGAAGTCCGGTTGCAGGCCCTTGATGCGGTAGTCGGACCTGACCGGGTACGGCAGAGCGGCGGCCGCGACGGCCGGCGCCGCGGGGAGGAGAAGTAAGAGGACGGCGGCGATGCGGGCAACCCAACCCATGGGGACCTCCTGGATTTAAACGTCTCAACAATGAGGCCCAGAAGGCGGCCAGGCAAGACCCGATTTCCTGCGGCGGGCTGACTTGAAACGTCACTGAGGAACGGTCGACGCCCTGACCATGAGTTCCGGCTGGAAGACGATCTCCTGGTGCCAGTGGTTGGCGTCGCCCCGGGCGTCGGTGAGCAGCAGCTCCGCGGCCGCCTGGCCGAGCTGGTGCTTGGGCTGGCGGACCGAGGTCAGCGACGGCGACAGCAGCTCGGCGAACTCGACGTCGTCGTAGCCCATGACCGCCATGTCGTGCGGGACGCGCACGCCGCGCCGCTCCAGCCCGCGCAGCGCGCCCAGCGCCACCGTGTCGTTGACGCAGAACAGCGCCGTCGGCCCCTTGCGCGCGGGCAGCCGCTCCAGCGCCGCCTCGCCTTCGCGCGGCGTCAGCGCGGGCAGCGTGACCTCGCTGATCACCTCGTCGGGGTCGAGCCCGGCGGCCCGCACCGCCCTGGCCAGCCCCTCGCGCCGGTCGGCGCACTGGCGCACGATCGGCGGCCCGTTGAGGAAGGCGATGCGCCGGTGGCCGAGCGCGAGCAGGTGGGCGCCGGCCAGCTCGCCGCCCCGGACGTTGTCGACCGCCACCGCGCAGAGCTGGGCGTCGGCGCCCGGCCGGTCGAGCAGCACCATGCCGACGCCGCGCCTGCGCAGCTCCACCAGATGGGAGATGTCGGGCCCGGCGGGCGTGATGAGGATGCCCGGCACCCGGTGCTGCTCCAGGATCTGCAGGTAGTGGGCCTCCTTCTCGGCCGAGTCGCCGGAGCTGCACAGCACCAGGAGCAGCTGCTCCTGCGACAGCCGGGTCTCGATGCCCGGCAGCACCTCGCTGAAGAACGGGTTGCCGATGTCGCGCACCATGACGCCCACCGAGCGGCCGGAGCCGCCGCGAAGCTGCCGGGCCGGCGCGCTGGGCACGAAGCCGAGCGTCTTGATGGAGGCGCGCACCCGGCGCAACGTGCGCTCGGCCACCAGCTCGGGCCGGTTGAGCACGTTGGAGACCGTTCCCACGGACACGCCGGCATGGGCCGCGACGTCGACCATGCTGAGCCGGCGGCGCTCGGCCGGCTTGTGGATGTCGGTCACCGGTGGACAGCCCTTCTGGTCACCTGGCAGAGAGGGCCAGTCTACTTGTTGAAATGTTTCAGCCAAACGATCCCGCGCTGTACATCTGGATCCGGGGCATTGACGGAAGTACCTCAGGATGCCTACGGTGCGCATTGCTTGAAATGTTTCAACTAGCCGGGAGCTCCCTTGTCGCATCTCGCCGTGACCGACCTGCGCGTCGAAGGACTGGCCGAACCACTGGGCCTCGACGTGGACACGCCGGAGTTCTCCTGGCGGATCACCGGGGCCGGGCGTGGACGGGCACAGAGCGCGTACCGGCTCATCGTGGCCCGGGAGGGCGATCCGGCCGGCGAGGGGGCCGAGACGGTCTGGGACAGCGGCGTGGTGACCTCGGCCGCGACCTTCGACGTCCCGTACGGCGGCGCCGGGCTGCGGCCGAGGACGCGCTACCAGTGGCGGGTCAAGGTGGCCGACGAGCATGGCGAGTGGTCCGGCTGGAGCCCCGCGCACTGGTTCGAGACCGGGCTCGGCGAGGCCGGCGGCTGGATGGCGGGCTGGATCGGCACCCCCATGGTGCCCGGCTCCGAGCGGCTGCCGTCGCTGGAGAACGTGCCGCGCATCTGGGTCGCCGGCCCGCTCGGCCCGTCCGGGTCGCCGGTGGGGGCGTTCCGGACGCGGTTCTCGGTGCCGGGCGGGGCCAGGCCGCTGTCGGCGTGGCTGGTGATCGGCGGCGGAGGCGGGACCGAGGCGGCCGGGTCGGTCGAGGCGGTCGAGGCGTACGTCAACGGGGTGCGGGTCGCCGGGGAGCGGCGGGAGGGCGCGTTCGTGGCCGACGCGGGCGACCTGGTGGCCTCGGGCGAGAACGTGCTCGCGATCAGGGCCGCCGGGCCGGGGCTGTGCGTGCGGCTGGAGGTCGTGGTCGAGGGGCGGCCCGCGTTGCCGCAGCTCGTCCCGGTGGCGGGCGAGAGCACCGTGACCGTCACCTCCGGCGGCCGGTGGCGGGCCGAGGACCGGCCGGGCGAGGGCTTCGAGCAGCCCGGCTTCGACGACTCCGGCTGGCGGCTGGCCGAGGAGGTCGGGCTGCACGGCGACCCGCCGCTGGGCCGCGAACCGGTCGGCGACCGGCCCAGCCCGTACCTGCGGCGCGAGTTCGGCGTGCCGTCGCCGGTGCGCCGGGCCAGGCTGTACGCCACCGCGCTCGGCGTCTACGAGATCCACCTCAACGGCGCCCGGGTCGGCGCCGACCACCTGGCCCCCGGCTGGACCGACTACCGCCACCGCGTCACGTACCAGACCTACGACGTGACGGCGCTGGTGTCGGAGGGACGCAACACGATCGGCGCGGTCCTCGCCGACGGCTGGTACGCCGGCAACATCAGCTGGTTCGGCTCCTTCCAGTACGGCCGCCGCCTGGCCTTCCGCGCCGAGCTGGAGATCCTGCACGAGGACGGCTCCCGCACCCGGCTGCGCACCGACGCCGACTGGCGCGCCGGCTCCGGCGCGATCCGCTACGCCGACCTGCAGAACGGCGAGCGGCAGGACCTGGCGGCCGAGCCGCTCGGCTGGACGGCCGCCGGGTTCGACGACTCCGGCTGGGCGCCCGTGGTGCCGGTGAGCCCGCCGGCGGGCCGGGTGACCGCCTCCGTCGCGCCGCCGATCCGGGTGCACGAGGAGGTGGAGCCGGTGCGGGTGTGGGAGCACCGGCCCGGCGTGTGGATCGCCGACTTCGGCCAGAACCTGGTCGGCTGGGTCCGGCTCACCGGCCGCGCCGGCCGTGCCCGCCCGGTGGTGCTGCGGCACGCCGAGGTCCTCGACCACGAGGGCGGGCTGCACCTGGCCAACCTGCGCTCGGCCCGCGCCACGGACGAGTTCCTGCCCCGCGGCGAGCAGGCCGAGACGTTCGAGCCGAGGTTCACCTTCCACGGCTTCCGGTACGCCGAGGTGTCGGGCCTGCGCGCGGCCCCTGAGTCGATCACGGCCAGGGTGGCCCACGCCGCGATGGAGCCGGCCGGCGAGTTCACCTGCTCCGACGAGCGGCTCGACCGGTTGCAGCGCAACATCGTGTGGGGGCAGCGCGGCAACTTCCTGGCGGTCCCCACCGACTGCCCGCAGCGGGACGAGCGGCTCGGCTGGACCGGCGACATCTGGGCCTTCGCCCCGACCGCCCTGTTCAACTACGACGCCGCCGCGTTCCTGCGGAGCTGGCTGACCGACGTGGTCGACGCCCAGGGCGACGACGGCGCGGTCACGCACGTGGTGCCCGACGTGCTGTCGGGCCGCGGCCTGTCGCCCAACCCCAAGGAGGCCGGCTCGCCCGGCTGGGGCGACGCGCTGGTCATGCTGCCGTGGGCGCTGCACCGTCTGCGCGGCGACGCCCGCGTGGTCGCCGCCTGCTTCGAGCCGATGCTGCGCTGGCTGGCCTACCTGGAGCGGCGTTCGGAGAACGGGATCTTCCCCGACGAGGGGTTCGGCGACTGGTTGTCGATCGGCGCCGAGACCCCCAAACGGCTCGTCGGCACGGCGATCTTCGCGCTGTCGGCCCGGCAGCTGGCCGGGCTCGCCGCCGATCTCGGCCGCGACGCCGACCAGCGCGCCTGCCTGGAGCTGTACGAACGGGTGCGCCGGGCCTTCCGCGCGGCCTTCGTCGAGGGCCCCGGCGTGGTGGCGAGCGGCACGCAGACCGCGTACGTGCTGGCCGTCACCGCCGGGCTGCTGGAGGAGCACGAGCTGCCGCGGGCCGCGGCCCGGCTGGCCGGTGACGTCGAGGCGCGCGGCGGCCACCTGTCGACCGGGTTCCTCGGCACGCCGTACCTGCTGGACGCGCTCACCTCGACCGGGCGGCTGGACCTGGCCTACCGGCTGCTGACGCAGGACACCTTCCCGTCCTGGCTCTACCCGGTCGTGCACGGCGACGCGACGACCATGTGGGAGCGCTGGGACTCCTGGAGCCACCATCGCGGGCTCCAGGACCCCGGCATGAACTCCTTCAACCACTACGCCTACGGCGCCGTCGGCGACTGGATGTACCGGACGGTCGGCGGCCTGGCCCCCGGCTCGCCCGGCTACGCCGACATCGTCGTGCGCCCCCGCCCCGGCGGCGGGATCGGCTGGGCGCGGACCGCCCACCGCACCCGGCACGGCCAGGTGGAGATCTCCTGGCGGCTGACCGACGGCGGCCTCGCCCTGGACGTCGTCGTGCCGCCCAACACCCGCGCCGAGGTGCACGTGCCCGCGCCGCCGGAGCGGGTGACCGAGGGCGGCCGGCCGGCGGCCGAGGCGGAGGGCGTGACCTTCGACCGCCTCGACGACGGGGCCGCGGTCTACCGGGTCGGCTCGGGCTCGTACGCGTTCCGCACCCCCGCTGAGAGGCATTGACGATCGTGACCAGCACAAAAGCGCGCCGCCGGATCCCGTGGGGCGTCTACCTCGTCCTCCTGCCCACCTTCGCCCTGCTCGCGGCGTTCGCCTACTACCCGGCGCTCAACGGCATGCTGCACTCGCTGTACGAGTGGCGGCCCGGCTTCGGCTCGCCGTTCGTCGGCCTGGACAACTACCTCACGATGCTCGGCGACGACCTGTGGTGGGCCTCCTTCCGCAACGCCGGGATCATCTTCGTCTGGGCCGTCACGCTCATGTGGGTGTTCCCGCTGCTGGCCGCCGAGCTGGTGATGTCGCTGTCCAGCGAGCGGCTGCGGTTCGTCTTCCGCACCCTGCTCATCCTGCCGCTGGCCTTCCCGGCCGTGGTCAACGTGCTGCTCTGGCAGTTCATGTACGACCCACGCGACGGCGTCGTCAACAGCCTGCTGCGCGCGCTCGGCCTGGACGGGCTGGCGGGCAACTGGATCGGCGACCCGGCCACGGCGCTCGCCGCGCTGATGACGATCGGCTTCCCGTGGGTGGCCGGCCTGCCGTTCCTGGTCTTCCTGTCGGCGCTGCAGAACGTGCCGGCCGAGATCTACCAGGCCGCCGAGGTGGACGGCGCCGGCCGGCTGCGCCGCTTCTGGAGCATCGACCTGCCGATGATGTTCCGCGACGTCAAGCTGCTGCTGGTGCTGGCGGTGATCTCGGTGCTCCAGTACGGCATGCAGGCCCACATCATGACCAGGGGCGGCCCCGACAACGCCACGCAGGTGCCGGTGCTGCGCATGCTCGACGCCGCCTTCGTGGACACCAGCTGGGGGTACGCGGCCGCGCTCGGCACCGTGCTGTTCGCCCTGACGCTCGGGGTGAGCCTGGTCGCGCTGGCGCTCGGCAGGAGGTCGGGATCGTGAGCCGGACCCGCAGGACCGACCTGGTGGCCGGCGGCGTGCTGGCGGTGCTGGCCTTCGCCGGGCTGTTCCCCTACCTGTTCATGCTCGCCGCGTCGGTCAAGGACAACGAGCAGTTCTTCGGCAGCTACTGGTCTCCGGCCTGGCCGGTGCACCTGGACAACTACGCGGCGGCCTGGGAGCAGGTCAGCCCGTACCTGTTCACCTCGTTCGTGGTGGCGGCGCTGGCCATCGGCGGCACGATGCTGCTGGCCCCGGCGGCGGCCTTCGTGTTCGCCCGCTACCGCTTCCCGGGGCGGAACGCGCTGTTCGGGCTGGTCGCGGCGCTGCTCATGGTGCCCTCGATCACCAGCCTGATCCCGCTGTTCGTGCTGATGCGCGACCTCGGCATCCTGGACAGCCGGCTGGTGCTGATCATCCCGCACGTCACGGCGAACACGGTCTTCGGGATCGTCGTCATGCGCACGTACATGGCGCAGATCCCCGAGGAGATCTTCGAGGCGGCGCGGGTGGACGGGGCGGGCGGCGTCCGGCTGTTCCTGGCCTTCATGCTGCCGCTGGCCCGGCCGGTCATCGGCACGGTGGCGCTGATGACGGTGCTGGGCGTGTGGAACGACTACTTCTGGCCGCTGCTCACCGTGCAGACCGATGCCTACCGGACCATCCCCGCGGGGCTGGCCTTCTTCGCCAACCAGAACGCGCAGCAGTGGGGCCCGCTGTTCGCCGGCTACGTCCTGGCCAGCCTGCCGCTGGTGGTGCTGTTCACGTTCCTGTCCAAGTGGTTCCTGGCGGGCATCCAGGGCGGCATCGTGTCCGGCAAGTGAGCCGGCGCCGCGATTGAAACGTATCAATGAGGAAAGGACCCGTACCCCGATGAGAACACCCCCCAAGAGCGGGCTCGCGGCCCCGGCCGCACTGGCCGCGCTGCTCGCGCTGACAGGCTGCGGCCTGCTCGGCACCGGCGGCACGTCCGCCCAGGACGGCGGCGGCAAGGTGACGATCACGCTGGCCGGCCCCAACCAGTGGAACGCCAGCGGCAGCAGCTTCGGACCGGCCTGGGAGGCGCTGGTCGACGCCTTCGAGAAGCGCGAGCCCGGCATAGAGGTCAGGACGCAGGTGCTGCCCCTCGACGGCTTCATGCAGACGATCACCACCCAGCTCGCCGCCGGCACCGCGCCCGAACTGGTCTTCAACCAGCCGCCGCACAAGGCGCACGAGGTGCACGCGCTCGACGCCGAGCTGCAGAAGCCCAACCCGTACGTGCCGGGCAACCAGCGCTGGATCGACGTGTTCAGGAAGGAGTACTACGGCCCCGCCGTCTCCAAGGCGCTGAGCAAGGAGAGCGGCAAGCTGGAGTACATCCCCTTCAACCTGGTCGCCATCGGCCTGTTCTACAACAAGGACGCCTTCGCCAAGGCGGGCATCGACCAGCCCCCCGCCACCTGGGAGGACTTCAGGAGCGCCTGCGGGAAGCTCAAGGCGGCCGGCTTCGACCCCGTCGCCCTCGACAAGGGCGGCCTGGCCGCCGGCTGGACGTGGGAGGCGGTCAGCACCCAGCTCATCGACAAGTACCACGACGACTGGAACCTCTTCGACGCCACCGGCAAGCCGGGCAAGGCGCCGACCGTGACCGAGAAGTCGATGAGCAGGGTCATCAAGGAGGGCACGCTCACCACCAGGACGCCCGAGGTCGCCGAGTCCCTGAAGATCTACAAGGAGTTCTTCGACTGCGGCACCCCCAACTGGACGGGCGTCGCCGACGGCGGCGCGACCGTGGGCTACCGCGACTTCGTCTCGGGCAAGGCCGCCATGTCGTGGGGCACCGACTTCGCCGTCGAGGCACTGAAGGCGGACGCGAAGTTCGCGCTCGGCACGATGCCGTTCCCGACCATCACCAAGGCCAGCACGCCGCTGTCGTCGGAGGCCCCGGCCCGCTACGGCGCCTCGATCGGCGGCACCAGCTACATGATCCCCTCCACCGTCAAGGGCGAGAAGTACGCGGCGGCGGTCAAGTTCCTGCAGTACATGAGCTCGCCGGCGATCAAGCCCTGGCTGGACGCGACCGGCGGCCTGCCCGCCGTCGAGGGCGTCGAGCCGTCGGCCGAGACCGCCGGGCTGCTGGAGGGCGAGTGGGGCAAGCCGTTCCGGGTGGTGGCCCTGCCGGGCGGCCCGGAGGGGACCTCCTTCCGCGACGTCTTCGACGGGTACCTGCTCGGCCGGCGCTCCCTGGAGGAGGAGCTGACCGACCTGGACAAGTGGTGGAAGCGCGGCATCGAGGCCGGCATCAAGAAGAACGCCTGGGGCGACGAGGACTGGGCCAAGTAGGAGGAATGACATGCGGTTGTTGATGGCTCTGGCGCTGGCCGTCCCGATGCTGGCCCTCCCGGCGCAGGCGCTGCCCGCGCGCGCGGCGGCGGCCGGCGGGGTGAGCGGCGTCGAGGTCGGCGGGGACACGATCACCGTCACCGGCGTCGCCCCGGGCCGGGCCGAGTTGTACGCGCTGGACACCTGGCAGGACTCGCCCGCGGGGGAGCAGCCGGTCGCGACCGTCGAGGCGGGCCCGTTCCGCGTCGAGGTGCCCAGGATGGACGGTGACCAGGACCGGCTCTACGACAAGTTCCTCGCGGTGGGCGCGGACGGCCCGCTGGGAGAGGTGCACTACGCCGACGAACTGAGCTTCGCGTCGGCCAACCAAGCCCCTTATCCCGAAATGTCGGGCAAAAAGGGGTTACAGGTGCAGATGACGGACGACGCCGAGGAGATCGGCGTCCAGCACGCCGGCATCAACCTGGCCCTCGACTCGGTCATGACGGCCGGGCCGGGCGCCCCGGGCAACACCATCGAGTTCGTCTCGCAGGGCAGGACGTACTACTTCGACCGCGGCGCCGTCGCCGGGCTCGACGCCCAGGTCAAGCCGCTGTCGGACAACGGCGTCCTGGTCAACATGATCGTGCTGGTCTACCACAGCGGCGCGCCCAACTCCGCCGCGCGCACGCTCATCCACCCCGACGCCGAGCTGGGCAAGGGCACGGTGTACGCGTTCAACACCAAGACGGCCGAGGGCGAGGCGCACTTCACCGCCGCGATGGAGTTCTTCGCCCAGCGCTACAGCCGGCCCGACGGCCGGTACGGCCGGGCGTGGGGCTGGATCGTCGGCAACGAGATCGACGCCCAGCAGTTCTGGTACAACATGGGCCGCCAGGACCGTGACGTCTTCCTCGACCAGTACGCCCGCGCCATGCGGCTGACCTGGCAGGCCGTGCGCAAGGCCGACGCCGCCGCCCGCGTCTACACCTCGCTGACGCACTTCTGGACGGGCTCGGCCAACGACGACCCGAAGTACACCTACAAGGGCCGCGACGTGGTGGACGGGCTCAACGCCCTCACCAAGCGCCAGGGCGACTTCGACTGGAACATCGCCTACCACCCCTACCCGGAGAACCTGTTCAACCCGGCGTTCTGGAACGACAGGACCGCCACGGACGGCTTCGACACCCTGCGGATCACGTTCAAGAACATCGAGCTGCTGCCGCGCTACCTCGCCCAGGACAACCTGACCTACCACGGGCAACGGCGGCGGGTGATCCTCTCCGAACAGGGCCTGAACTCCCAGGACTACTCCGCCAAGGAGCTGGAGCTGCAGGCCGCGGCCTACGCCTACGCGTACTACAAGATCGCTTTCGCCGACGGCATCGACTCCTTCATCCTGCACCGGCACGTCGACCACAAGCAGGAGGGCGGCCTGCGGCTCGGCCTGTGGACGTGGGACGAGGAGCACAGCGCGCCCTCCAACGCCGGGGAGCGCAAGCCCCTGCACGAGGTGTTCGCCGCCATCGACACCGACCGGTCGCTGGAGGCGACCGAGTTCGCCAAGAAGATCATCGGCATCTCCGACTGGAAGGACGTCATCCCCGGCTTCGACCCGGGCAAGCTGGCCGTCCGGAAGCCGCCCGCCGTGGTGGGCACGCAGCTCGACGCCAGGCCGGTGGCCGAGCGGGTGATCTCCGGCTTCGAGACCGGCGCCGACGGCTGGCGGCCCTCCGACAACGCCGCCGCCGTGGAGCCGGTGGCCGTGGACGGCGGGCACGCGCTGCGCGTGCGCTTCGACCGCGACCTGCCCGGCTGGTCGCGGTACGCCAAGTCCTACAAGGGCGCCGACGTGCTGTTCGGCAAGCCGCTCGACGCCTCGCGCACGCCGTCGCTGTCGGTGTCGATCCGGGTGCCGCCCGAGGCCGACGACGGCTTCAAGCCGGGCAACGTCTTCACCGCCAAGGTCCGCGTCTACGGGCGCGGCGGCGCGGTCGCGGAGGGTGTCGGCACGATCGATCCCGGGCTCGGCTGGAACCGGCTCTCGCTGGACCTGTCCCGCTGGGCCGCGCGCGCCGCGATCTCCCGGGTCAAGGTGTGGGTCCGCGGCTCGGCCGGCTCCGACTGGGCGGGCTCGTACGACATCGACCGGCTGAGCCTGGCCGCGGCGGCGCTGCCCGGCCTCGCCCGGCGCAACGTCGAGGTGAGCGCGTCCACCGCCGAGCGCGGCCGGCTCGGCTCCAAGGTCACCTTCACCGTCACCAACCGGGACGTGCTGCCGATGGCCGGCCGGGTCACCCTGTCCGCCTGCGACGGCGTGGCCGTCGATCCGCCCGCGCTGGCGGTGACCGGCCTGCGCACGGGCGCCGGCCGCACGTACGGGACCACGCTGACGGCGTACGCGCCCGCGAACCAGGAGTATCCGGTCGTGTGCGCGTCCTACCTGGGGCACACGGACCGGGTGACGTTCCGGCTGCCGCCGCAGGCCGCGTACGTGCCGCCCGCCCCCGACGCCTTCGCCAACCAGGAGCTGGCCGACGGCTTCGACCAGGCCGGCGACCACCAGGTCCACCGGGTCCAGCCGGAGGACAAGGAGCTGCCGCAGGTGACGTACGCGGGCGGCGCGCTGTCGGCCGGGCACCCGTCGGCGTCCTGGTTCGGGCTGATGTCGTCGGGCGTCTCGCCGCGCAACCCGGCGTTCGCCACGGCGATCACGATCAGGAAGTTCCAGGGCGACTCCACCGACATGGACACCGTCTACACGGGCCTGGTCAAGGACGGCAGCACGGACGTGGCGGCCTTCTACGTCAACAGCCACAGGTTCGCCGGGTTCGAGGTGCGCGGCCCGCAGGTGCCGGGCGGGATCGCGGTCTTCGGCGTCAAGCAGGGCGTCACCGTCCCCGACGGCGGCCGCTTCGCGCTGTCGCTGGTGGGCGAGCGGGCCGCCATGTACGCCGACACCGGCTCCGGCTGGGAGCTGGTGACCGCGGCCACGCTGGAACACCTGCCGGCGTTGTCGGACCCGGAGGTCAGGGCCGGCTACCGGTACGGCTTCGGCGTACGCGGCGACCCCGGCCCCAGCCCGCTGGTGCTCGACGCGGTGGAAGGACGCAGCATCTCCTGACGCCCCGGCCCGCCGCTCACGGCCACATGTCCTGCGGGAACCCCGTCCAGCGCAGGCCGGACGGGAGGTGGCTCAGGTCGTTGAACATCACCATCGTGGGCGGCAGGCCGGTGCGGTACTCGATGATCGTCAGGCCGGTGTTGGCGCTGTTCAGGCCGAGCCACCGGGGCGGCGGCGCGTCCAGCGCGTGCCGCACCAGCCACGCGATCTGACCGGCGTGCGTCACCAGCACCTCGTGCGCGCCGGACGGAGGACCGCCGGACGGAGGCTCGCCAGGGGCTTGGGCGAACCGGGCGACCAGGGCGTCGGCGAGCGTGCGGCCCGCCGCCGCCTCCGCCTGGTCGAAGCCGTCGAAGTAGCCGGCCCAGGACGCAGGCGTCTCGGCGGGGGCGGGCACGTGCGGCACGTGGTCGACGAGCTCATCGGCCGCGGCCACGGGCACGCCGGGCAGATGCCGGGCGAGCTCGCGCGCGCTCTCGGCGGCACGCGGCAGCGGTGAGTGCCACACCGCGCCGATCGGCATCCCGGCCAGCCGTTCGCCCAGCAGGGCCGCCTGCTGCCGCCCGGCGTCGGTGAGTCGTCCGAACGCGTCGGCCGCGCCGTGGCGGGCCAGGTAGAGGCGTCGCATCGCCATGGGTGGCCGGGGAGCGGCGGGTCAGCGGCCGCTCCCCTCTCCTTTCCATCGGTCAGGTGGTGGTGACGGTACCGGCGGTGCCGTCGACGGTGACGAGCGCGCCGTCCCGGAGCCTGCTGGTCACGTCAGGGACGCCGAGGACGGCGGGGATGGCGTGCTCGCGGGCCACGATCGCGGCGTGGGAGAGCACCCCGCCGGTCTCGGTGACGACGCCGGCGGCGATGCGCAGCAGCGGCGTCCAGGCCGGATCGGTGAAGGGACAGACCAGCACGTCGCCCGGGAGCACGCGGGCGAAGTCGCCCGGCCCGCGCACGATCCGCGCGGTGCCGGTCACGGCTCCGCGGCTGCCCGGCGTCCCGACGAGGGCCCCGGCC
>NZ_JBEXYK010000097.1:0-23793 GCF_040630865.1 Nonomuraea sp. NPDC005730 | reverse complement strand
TGCGGTTGCGAGGGTGTCCAGTTCGGTCGTCACAACCCGAGAATGGACATCCTCGCCCTATCTCCGCAGCTATGCCTTGGACTCATTCATCTAGTTGCGCCGGGTGAGCACCCACTGCCAGGCCTCGTCGCCGCCGCGGTCGCGGCTGCCGGTGAGCTGGATCATCCGCTCGCCGTCGGCGCTCGCCAGCGCCAGGCCGTTGTCGAACTCGCTCTCGCACGAGCCCGCGCAGCCCAGCACCACCACGTTGTCGTTGTCGGCCCAGGCCAGGTGCTGCAGCACCAGCTGCCTGCCCGGCACCGACGGCGGCAGGTCGCGGTCCAGCACCAGCCGGCCGTCGGGCGAGACCTTCGACCAGCCCGAATAGTCGATGTACCGGTCGCCGGCCGGGCCGTCCCGGCGGGTGCCGTCGAGGCCGAGCCACAACCTGTCGGGCATGGTGTCGGTGGGCTCCCAGAGCATGGACCCGTCCAGGCTCCAGCCGAGGTCCTGGCGCGCGTTCATGTTCCCGGGGTTGCCGTCGCGGTCCAGCGGCGGCAGCGGGTGGTAGGCCGCCTGGCCGGTGGCGACGTCGATGACGTAGTAGCCGATCCGGGGCCGGACGAACTCCTCGACGGTGTAGGAGTCCTTGCCCACCTGCTTCCGGCTCTGCTCCGGATACTGCGAGTACGCCGTGGCCAGCACCTTGGTGCCGTCCGGCGACCAGACCAGCGAGCCGACGTCGTGCTCCAGGTCGATCCAGGCCAGGGCCTGCCGGGTGTTCATGTCGACGATCCCCACCCGCCTGCCGATCCGCTCGCCCTGGAGCACCGCCGCGAGCTGGAGCCCCGGTGCCACGTCCAGCCAGGCCCACGCGGTCTTCTCGTAGCCGTCGGAGCGGGGGTCGTACAGGTACCAGGTGCGCCGCACGCGCTCGCCGCCGTCGGACGCCTTCTCCAGCCAGGTGGTGAAGTAGGCGGAGACGGCCACGTCCCCCGCCGCCACGAACTTCTTCGGCGGCGCGTTCTCGACGTCGGCGCGCACGTCCGTGGACGTCACCGAGGGGCGGACGGGCACGGTGACCCCGTTCGCCGGGCGCACGGTCGTGCTCCGGCCGTGCAGCCCGACGGCCAGCACCGCCACGACGACGGCCACCCCGGCGGCCAGCACCATCGCCATGACCGGCGGCCGGGCACGCCGCCGTAGCGCCCGGTCGGCCAGGTCGTGCGGCACCCGCACCTCGTCGGCCCACTCCTCCATGGTGTCGCGAAGCAGCCGGTTCATGTGGTGACCTCCAGTTCCGCAGCCAGTTCCGGGGCGATCTGCCGCAGCCGGGCGAGCGACCGGAACGTGGTGCTCCGCACCGTGCCGACCGAGCAGGCCAGCATGGCGGCGATCCGGTCCTCCGGCAGGTCCTCGAAGTAGCGCAGCACCAGCACGGCACGCTGCCTCGGGGTGAGCCGGGCCAGGGCGGCGCGCAGCACCATGCGCAGGTCGCTCTGGTGCGTGCCGTCGGCCTCCGGCCGGTCGGGCGGCTCCGCCTGGACCACCTCGCCGCGCCGCCCGATCGCCCGCCACCAGTTCACCTGCTGCCGGTACATGATCTGCCGGACGTACGCCTCGGGGGCGTCCACCTGCCGCCACCGGGCCGCCAGCTTGGCCAGCGCGGCCTGCACGAGATCCTCGGCCGCGTGCTGGTCGCCGCCGCTGAGCATGAACCCGAGCCGCATCAGGGCAGGCGAGCGCGCAGAGACGAACTCGCGGAAGCCTTGCTCGTCCGCAGGGTCCACGACCACCTCCAAACGTGTGAATGACATCCCTGAGACGCGCGCGGGGCACTCCCGCTATGCCTGTCCGGCCGGACGATTCTCGGGCGGCTCTCGCTCAGCGGCCGGCCGCCTTCAGGTCGATCACCACCTGGGTGCCCTGTGCCGTCCGGAACCAGACAACGCCCTCCTGGGTGTTCAGCGTGGGCGGGGCCTTGTCGCCCCTGCGCGTCGGCACGGGGAAGAGCCGGCCGGTGCGCCTGGTGGCGACGTCGTGCAGGGCCAGGGCGCGGCCGCCGCCGGCGTCCCCCTGGTTGAGCAGGACGAAGCGGCCGGAGATGAGCGTTCCCGTGGCATTGCCGGGCAGGTCGCGGCGGTCGGTTCCGTCGCGCCGCCAGGCCGTCTTCCAGTTGAGGCACCACACCGGGCCGCAGTCGGCCCACGACGAGCGCTTCTTGGCCGGGACCGCGTTCCTGGACCTGCCGGTGAGCACGTTCTTCAGGTGCTCCAGAGGCCGGGCGACGGGGTGGTCGACCGTCCGGTCGTGCACCGGCCATCCGGCCCAGGGCCACTCGACCAGGTAGAAGCCCTTCGTCCCGCTGATCAGGGACACGTTCCCGCCCTTGAGCGGGGCCCGGTAGACGCCGCCGTCGGCGGGCGACCACACGGCCATGCCGCCGGCGATGGCCAGCTTCTTGATCCCGGTGTAGGCGTTGTCGCTGGACACCACGGCCCTCAGCGCCGCGATCCGCTGCGGGACGCCTCCGGTGACGGGCACCGCCCAGATCTCCGTCCGGTCGTCCCGGAACGCCGACCACGCCAGGTAGCCGTCGCCGAAGACCAGCGGCTCGTTCGTGACCTGGACGTCCTGCAGCGGCGCGATCTGGGTGAACACGCGCTTGTCGAGGTCGTACGACCAGATGCCGTCGAGCCGGTTCCCGGAGAGCCCCCGGCCGGCCACCACCCGGTCGGCGACGAACACGTCGGGCTTGAAGACCCGGCCGCCGGGGCCCGTCGCCGGGATCTCGTGCACCGCGTCCGGCCACATCTGCTCGACCGGCGGCGACAGGCGGCCGGCGGCCGCCGCTGGCGGGGCCGCGGCGGACGGCGGCGCGGAGCCGAACGTCCGGGTCCCCAGGACGGTGACGCCCACCACGGCGGCGGTCGCGGTCGCCACCGCCACCGGCGCCCACCACCATCGGGCCGCCGCCGGCCCCCGGCGCGGCGACGGCGCGACCCTCGGCCGCCCGTCGTCCTGAACCGTCTCGGCCCTGGCCGCCATCGCGTCCCTGAGCCGGTCCTCGATCGTGGTCATGCTCGGCCTCCCAGCTCGCGCTCAAGCCGCTCCAGAGCTCTGGAGGCGGTGGACCGTACCGTGCTCTGCCGCAGGCGCGTCGCCTCGGCGATGTCGGCGTCGGACAGGTCGAGGTAGTAACGCAGGACGAGAACCTCGCGCTGCCGTCCGGGCAACCGGCTGAGCGCCGCCAGCATCTCCTGCCGCGACTCGCCCAGGAGCGCGATCGTCTCGGCCGAGTCCACCGGGTCGTCCCGCCGCCGCAGGATCGCCCTGGCGGCGACACTCCGCCTGCGCAGCAGCGAGCGCGCGGCGTTCAGCACGCAGACCCGCACGTACGACAGGGTGAGGGCCTCGGGGCTCTTGCCGTGCAGCCTGGAGAAGACGTCCTGGACGACGTCCTCCGCGCTCTCCCGATCGCCCACGAGCAGCAGGGCCAGGCGGACGAGGGCGAGCCGGTGCTCGCGGTACAGGCCGGTCACCACCGCGCCGGCGGCGTCGGCCGGCGGCGGCGACGCGCGGGCGACGATCTCAACATTCATGCATGAGGAACGCGCACCCGCCCCGATCCGCTGCGTGCCGGGCACGCCCCGGTTCAGGCCGGGGCGGAGCGGCCCGGCAGGTACGGCCCGACCAGGCCGGCGAGCCCGGCGGACTGGCGGCGCCCCTCCAGGTACACCCGCCCCCACCGGCTCCGATCGTGCCCGCGCCCGCGGCGAGGTGCACGTTGGATCCGCCGCCGAGAGCACCGTCCATGTACCGGCGCGCGCCCACGGTGATCGGGACGGCGGTCAGGCGTCCGGGTCGCACCAGCCGCGGCGCGCCGCGAGCAGGCCGGCCTGGAAGCGGGTGCGGGCGCCGAGCCGGTCCATCAGCTCGCTGACCCTGCGATGCACCGTGCGCAGGCTCACGCCGAGCTGCCGGGCGACCGCCTCGTCCTTGAGCCCGGCCGCGAGCAGCGTGAACAGCTCGGGGTCCGGCATGTCCGCCGGCCGGGAGCGCGCGTCGTAGAGCGGGAGCGGCAGCGCCGCCCGCCACAGGACCTCGAACAGGGCGACCAGCGCGTCGAGCAGCGACGAGGAGTGCACGATGACCGCGCTGCCGGAGTGGGCAGAGGCGTCGGCGTTCAGCGGCAGGATGGCGGTCCTCCGGTCGGCGATGGCCAGCTTCATGGGCACCTCGGGGCTCACCCTGGCCTGCTCCCCGGCCGCCGCCGACTCCTGCGCGAGGCGGAGCTTGCCGGGGATCTCCAGGGCGGAGGCGTCGTAGATGCCGCGCACGACGAGGCCGTGCGCGAGGCGTTCCATCTCGGGGGCGTTCTGCTGGGAGGGGTCCTGGGCGTACGGGGGCCGGTCGAGCACCAGGAGCTCCTCGGTCGCGGTCTGCTGCAACTGGGTGAACCGCTGCACCACGGCCGCCTGCCCCTGGACGACCTCGACCAGCTCCTCGGGGGCCAGGTTCTCCGTCCGCGGCGTCTCGGCCAGCAGCGCGAGCGCGGCCAGCCTGGCCTGGGCCAGCCCCTCCTCGCGGCGGGAGATGAGGGCGGCCACCGCCACGTCGGGCCTGGTCGGCACGTACCGGACCGGGCGGCCGGCCATGCGGCTGACCAGGCCGAGCGACTCCAGCCGGGAGCAGGCCCGGCGCAGGGCCACGGTGGTGCGGCCGGTGTGCGCGGCCAGCTCGGGCAGCGTGGTGCGCGGCCGGCGCAGCAGGGTGCGGTAGATCTGCTCGTCCTCGGCGTCCACGCCGACGGCGGCGAGGGCGTTGTCGTCCGCGTTCATGATCGAACAGTTTGACAGATACCTGCCATGGCGTGAACCAGCCGCGGGCAGACCTAGCCTGAGCATCGCATTCACCGATAGGAACGAACGCGTACCAGATTCCTGTCGGGGAGGCAGTGTTGAAGAAGGCGTTCACCATCGGACTCGCGACCGCGCTGACGGTCCTGTCGGCCGCCACGCCCGCCATGGCGCGGAGCGCCGGCGAGGGTTTCGACGGCTCGGGCTGGAGCCGGCCGGTCTGTCAGACGGTCGCCGGTGACGGCTCTGTGACGTACGCGTGGAACGACGGCAAGAAGATCGCGTCCACCAGCAAGGTGCTCGGCCCGATCGTCTACACCACCGGTCTGGTCGCGCTCGACCGCCCGAACCAGTTGCTGGCCATGTCCAACAGGCAGTTGCTGGCCTCCAAGGACGCGGGCTGCACCTGGAACGTGGCCGGCGAGGTCAAGGGCTCCTCCATCGAGCTGGTAGCCGCCGAGGGCGGCCGGGCCTACGCCTGGGACCGCGACGGCAACCTGGCGCTCGCCACGCCCGAGGGCGTCACGCCCCTCACCGGGCCGGGCGGCGACCTGATCGGGGTCGGCGTGGACCGGGGCGACGGCGACCGCCTGCGGACCTCCGACCTCCAGGGCCAGCTGCACGAGTCGCGGGACGGCGGGCGCACCTGGCAGCCCGTCGGGGTGCCGGCCTGGTCACCCAGCGACACCCGCATGTCCTACACGGCGGTGTTCGACCCGCACGACCTGGACCACGTGGTGCTCGGCGCCTCCGACACCGGCGCCCGCGTCACCTTCGACGGCGGCCGCACCTGGGCCTCGGCCGCGGGGCTGGCCGGGGACGGCGACCGGGTCAACGTGTTCAGCGCCGCGATCTCCCCGGCCGCCGGGAACGTCGTGTGGGCGATGGGGCTCAACCTGGCGGAGCTGGACGCCGGCGTGCCGTCCGGCGGCCGGCACATCTACCGCTCGGACGACGGAGGCAGGAACTTCGCCCCCGCCGTGGACCAGGACGCGGCGGTGACGATCCCCAACGGCCCGCTGCTCGCCCCGCATCCGAAGGACGCGGACGTCCTCTACTTCGACTTCGGGACCGGATGGTCGGGGATCGGCACGGACATCTACACGTACGAATCCCGCAAGGACCGCGTCACGATCAACCACAACGCCTACGACCGGGTCACCTCCATCGCCTTCAACCCCGCGCACCCGAGCGTGATGTACCTGGGGGTCTCCGAGGAGGCGTAGCACCCGTCCCCGGGCTCGCGTCCCATGGTGGTCCCGCGACCATGGGACGCGAGGGCGGGGTCACTCCGCCCGCCGGGCCGCCGGCTGGAGGGCGGGCGCCACGTTGCCGCCGGAGATGATCGCCACCACCGGGCCGTCGGGCAGAAGTGCCTGATGGGCCAGGTAGGCGGCGGTGGTCACGGCCCCGCTGGGCTCGGCGCGCTCGCCCAGCCGGTGCCACAGCAGCTCGGCGGCGGCGTCGATGTCGTCCTCGCGAACGGTCAGCATGTCGTCGACGTGCCGCCGGATGTGTTCCCAGGCCAGCTCGCCCAGGACGGGGCCGCGTAACCCGTCGGCCCGGGTGCGGTAGGTCAGCTCCACCGGCCAGGCCGTACGGCTGCCGCTGCGGAAGCTGGCCGCGCCGTCGGCGGCGAGCTCGGGCTCGACGCCGATCACGGTGATCGCCGGGTCGGCGGCCTTGGCCGCCACCGCGACGCCGGCCAGCAGACCGCCGTTGCAGACGGGCACCAGGATCGTGCCCGCCTCCGGAAGGTCGAGGGCGATCTCCGCCCCGGCGCTGCCGTGCCCGGCGATCACGTCGAAGTCGTCGGAACGCACGACGGTCGCCCCGAGATGGTCGGCCAGCGCCAGGCAGGTGACCTCGCGCAGGGCCGGCGGCACGATGACCACCTCGGCGCCGAGCCCGCGAGCGGCCTCCACCTTCAGCTCCGGCGCGGTGTCGGGCAGGACGACGGTGGCCCGCAGGCCGTGCCGGGCGGCGGCGTAGGCGATGGCCTGGGCGTGGTTGCCCGAGGACTGGGCCACGACGTGCGTGATGCCCCGCCCGGCCAGCCGGGCCACCGCGTTGGCGGCGCCGCGCACCTTGAACGAGGCGGTGGGCTGCCGGTTCTCGGGCTTGAGCCACAGGCGTTCGCCGGGCAGCCGCAGCAGCGGCGTGCGCCGGACGAACGGGGCGATGCGGGCCGCGGCGGCCCGCACTTCGGACGCGGATACCAAGGTCATCCGTTCAGCACCTTCTCCTGGATCGCGTTCAGGTCGGCGGCGGCCTCCGAGGGCGGCGCCGCGTCCGGGATGAGGTCCTCGATGTGGTGCAGCGGCCGGTGACGCAGCCCGAGCAGGCCCCAGACCACCAGCAGGACGCCGCTGGCCAGCAACACCGACGCGGCGCCGCCGCCCGGCCGGGAGGACAGCGGCTCCGCCCATTCGGCCAGCGGCCCGGCCGACAGGAAGCCCAGCGGCTGCATGGCCGTGGCCAGCATGACGTTCACCGCCAGCACCCGGCCCTGCAGGTCCGGCCCGACCTTGGTCTGGATGACGGACAACCAGTGCGCGTTGCCGATGCTCATGCAGGCCAGCCGTACGAACAGGCCGACCGCGACCAGCCCCACGACGGGCCACGCGCCCATCAGGACGACACCGACCCCGGAGCCGATCACGAAGCCGATCATGCCGGTCGCCCGGCGGCGGCTGCCGCCCCACACCAGGATCACGCCCGTGCCCACCGCCACGCCGAGTCCTCCGGCGGCCGTCACCACGCCCAGGTCGGCCGAGCTGCCGATGGACAACACGATCGGGGTGATGAGCACCCACATCAGCGCGGTGCAGAAGTTGACCACCGCGAAGAAGACCGCCATCACCAGCAGCGGCCGCCGCCGGCGGATGAAGTGCCACCCGCCGCTCAGCGCCGCCCGGAAGCTCTCCTCCCGCCGGTGGAACAGCCGGTTCGGGAACCTGACCGTGAGCAGCGTCCCCACGCCGATCGCGAAGGTGGCCACGTCGATGGAGATCACCGCCGACAGCCCGAACAGGCCGATCAGCGCCCCGCCCGCGAGCGGGGCCACCACGTTGCCCGCACCGAACCCCAGGTTGGCCATGGCGTTGGCCTGCGGCAGGTACGGCTTGGGCACCAGCTGCGCGATCGCGGCCAGGTAGGCGGGCTGGTGGAACGCCGTGACCATCGAGGTGACGGCGACGACGAGACAGACGTTCCACAACTCCAGCCGGCCGGTCGCCATCAGCAGCACCAGCGCCCCCATCGCCAGCCCGGACAGGGCGTCGCAGGCGAGCATGATGCGCCGCCGGTCCACCCGGTCGGCCAGCGCGCCGCCCAGCGGGGTGAGCAGCACGGCCGGGATCTGCGCCAGCATCGTGACCAGCGCGAGGTCCAGGATCTCGCCGCTGCGCTGGTAGGCCCAGATGCCCAGCGCGAAGGCACTGAGGGCGTTGCCCACCGCCGACACGAACTGCCCGCCGGCGACGGTGTAGAAGGAGCGCAGGCCGGTCCGGTCAGGTGCGCGCACCGGATCCGGGAGCTCCCCGTCCGACCAGCGCCTCAGCTGGTCGAACAGCAGGGCGGCCAGCGGCTCGGCCTGATGGCGCAGGAAGTAGTGCCCGGCCCTGGGCAGCACGGCGTGCGCCACCCTCGACGCGAAGGCCCCCCATTCGGCGTAGCGCTCCTCGTGCAGCTGGGTGGCCCGGTCCCGCTCGCCCACCAGGCACAGGATCGGCGCGCCCAGCCGCGGGCCGTCGGCGGCCAGCTCCCGGGTGAACCACTCCTGCGCCTGCGTGGAGTCGTGGCGCATGGCGCGCACCGCGGTCTCCTTGGCCGCCTCGTCCATGTCGTCGAGCAGGCCGCCCGACGCCCGCAGCGCGTCGCGGAACAGCCGGTCGGAGACCAGGCGGTCGCCGCGGAACAGCTTCCTGGCCAGGCCGGGCAGCCGGGCGGACGGGAAACTGCCCGCCGCGATCACGCCCAGCACCGGCACGCCGTCGGCCTCCAGCCTGCGGGCCAGCGCCACGGCCGGCGCGGAGCCGACGCAGTGGCCGTACACGGCCACCGGACGGCTGATCGAGGACTTCGCCACCTCGGCGGACAACGCCTCGACGAGCTCCTCCAGAGGCAGCGGCAGCTCCTCGGGCCGGGCGGGGTCGTGGCCGGGCAGCTCGACCGACAACACCTCCACCCGGTCTCCGAGTGCGGCCGCCAGCGGCTGGTACACCGCCGCGGAACCGCCGCCGTACGGCACGCAGAGCAGGGTGAACTCGCTGGCCGGGCCCCCGCCCAGCCGGTGCAGCAATCCCGCGCCGCCCTCCTGGCCGAGGAAGGCGGCCAGCTGGGCGACGGTGGGCCGGGTGAACAGGTCGATCACGCGCAGGCCGCGGCCGATCTCCTTGACCGCGCGGATGGCGGCGAAGGAGTCCCCGCCCAGCGCGAAGAAGTCGTCGTGGGCGCCGATCTCGGCCACGTCGAGCACCTTCGCCCACGCCTGGGCCACCAGCCGCTCGGCCGCCGTGCCGGGCGGCACGAAGGCGGTGGCTTCGGGCTTGGGCTCGGGGAGGGCGGCTCGGTCGATCTTGCCGTTGGGGTTGAGGGGGAGGTGGTCGAGGGTGACGATGTGGGTGGGGACCATGTAGTCGGGCAGTCGTTCGCGCAGTGCCGAGCGGACCGCCGGTATGTCCAGGGCTGCGGGGGTGATCCAGGCGGCCAGTTGTCTGGCCTTGCCCTCGCCGATGGGGAGGACGACGGCTTCGGCGATCTGGGGCAGGGCGCGCAGGGCGGTGGCGACCTCGCCGAGTTCGACGCGGTAGCCGCGGACCTTGACCTGGTCGTCGACTCGGCCGCGGAACTCGATCTGTCCGTCGGTGGTGAGGCGGAGCAGGTCGCCGCTGCGGTAGCAGCGGTCGTGGCCGGTGAGCGGGTCCGGGACGAACCGCTCGGCGGTCAGTTCGGGGAGCCCGATGTAGCCGCGGGTCACCCCTGGGCCGCCGACGACCAGCTCACCTGGCACGCCGGGCGGGACCGGCCGCAGCCGGGCGTCGACCAGGTGCCCGTAGATCCCGGGCAGCGGCGTGCCCAGCGGGACGATTCCCTTTCGCTGCTCGGCCGGCACCTGGTCGGTTTCGCAGACCAGGCAGATCATGGTGGATTCGGTGTGGCCGTAGTGGCTCTGGATGCGCAGGCCGGGTTTGGCGTCCTGGGCTCGTTCGACGAGGTCCCAGGGGCAGGCTTCGCCGGCGAGGATCAGGAGTTTGTCTGGGAGGACGGTGGTCAGGTCGCCGCCGGAGGCCAGGAGTTCGAGGTGGCTGGGGACGCATTTGACGACGTCGACGTGGTGGTGGGTGAGGTGGTCGGCGAAGGCGGTGGGGTCCATCGCGATCTCGCGGGGCAGCAGGTGGACGGTGCCGCCGGTGGTCAGCGCGCCGAACACGCAGGTGAGGCCGAAGTCGGCCGCCGGGGTGGACACCACGGCGAACGTGCCGCCGGGGACGTCGATGCGGGGGAGCATCCCGGTGAGGTAGCTGAGCACGTTGCGGTGTTCGGCGGCGACGGCCTTGGGGGTGCCGGTGGAGCCGGAGGTGAAGATGACGTGGTGCAGGTGTTCGGGCCGGACCTCCACGCGGGGCCGATCGGCGGGCAGGTCGGGTAGTCGGTCCAGTTCCAGGACCCGCACGTGCGGGCCGAGGCGGTCGGTGAACTCCGACATCGTGACCACGGCTCGGACTCCGGCGGCGTCGAGCATGGTCGCGATCCGCGCGGCCGGATAGGTCGGGTCCATGGGCAGATATCCGCCGCCGGACTTCTGGATGCCGAACAGCGCGCATGCCAGTGCGGCGCCGGACTCCAGCAGCACGCCGACCGGTTCGTCCGCGTGTACTCCGGCCTTGATCAGCCAGTGCGCGATGCGGTTGGCGGAGGATTCCAGTTCGGCGTAGGACAGGTTGCGGTCGGCCCCCACTACGGCGGGCGCGTCCGGGGTGGTGTCCACCCATCGTTCGATCAGGTGGTGCACGGCCTCGCCGGGCGCGTTCGTGGGGGTGGGGCCGGCCAGGGCGGGCCCGGTCACCGGCTCCAGCGGCACCGCCCCGACCGGCGCGTCCAGGTCGGACAACATCCCGTCCAGCAGGGCGAGGTACCAGTCCACCAGCCTGCGGACGGTCGCCTCGTCGAACAGGTCGGTGCGGAATTCGAGCACGCCGTCGAACCCGTCCCCGCGATCCTCCAGCGTCAGGTTGAGGTCGAACTTGGCCGTCGGCGACGTCAGCCGCTCGGCCACGACCTCGACCCCGGGCAGGCTCATCGGCGTGACGCTGTCGTAGACGTTCAGCATCACCTGGAACAGCGGGGTGACCGACAGGTTCCGCTCCGGCTGCAACCGCTCCACGATCCGCTCGAACGGCGTGCGGCTGTGGGTGAAGGCGTCCAGCGCGGTCGTGCGGGCCCGGGTCAGCAGCTCGCGCCCGGTGGGGTCGCCGCCGACGTCGGTACGCAGCACCAGGGTGTTGAGGAAGCAGCCCACCACGCCCTCGGTGTCGGGATGGTGCCGCCCGGCGTGCGGAACGCCCACCGCGATGTCGTCGCTGTCGGCCAACCGGCCCAGCAGCGCCTGCAACCCGGCCAGGAAGACCATGAACGGCGTCGTCCCGGCGGTGGCCCGCACCCTGGCCGCCAGCTCCCCGTGCACCTCGAAGCCGACCGTGCGCCCCCGCCAGGCCGGCACGGCGGGACGGGGCCGGTCGGTGGGCAGGTCGAGCACCGGGGCCAGCCCGGTCAGCCGCCGCGCCCACCAGTCCAGGTCGGTCTCGCCGGTCGTGTCGTGCGCGTTCTGGCCGGTCTCCCAGGCGGCGACGTCGGAGTACTGCAGGGCAGGGGGCTCCGGCCGGGGGCCGTCGCCGAGCCGGGCCGTGTACAGTGCCGACAGGTCGCGCAGCAGCACCCGCTCCGACCAGGCGTCGGTCACGATGTGGTGCAGGACCAGCACGAGCACGTGGTCGTCGGCGCCGAGCCGGAACACCGTGGCCCGCATGGGCGGCTCGGCGTCCAGCCGGAAGGGCCGCCAGGCCTCGGCCCGCAGCTCCCGCTCCAGCGACTCGGGGGTCACCTCCACCACGCTGACGGGCACGCCGGCGGCCGGCCGCACCCGCCGGCCCTCGATGACGCCGCGCAGCACCCAGTGCCGCTCGCCCACGTCGGCCAGCGCGCCGGTGAGGGCGTCGAGGTCCACCGGCCCGCGCAGCCGCAGCGCCTGCGGCACGTTGTAGGCGGGGGAGTCCGGCTCCAGCTGCGCCAGGAACCACAGCCGCTCCTGGAGCGGGGACAGCGGCATGTCCGCGGCCGACAGAGCCGGAATGCCCGCAGGAGCGGCTTCCCCAAGGGACTCGGCCGCGGCCCGCGCCGCCGCGAGCCGGGAACGGAGCAGGTCGGCGACCCGGTCCCGCTGCACCTCGGTCATGCCTCCACCCCGTCCGTCAGGTCGGCGAGCAGCAGCTCTTCCAGGCCGGCGGCGAAGTCGGCGAGCACCGGACGGTCGAAGAGCAGCCGCACCGGCACCGCGAGCTGCAGGACCTCGCGGAGCCGTCCGGCCACGCGGGTGGCGGCGAAGGAGCTGCCGCCGAGGGCGAAGAAGTCGTCGTCGGCCCAGACGGCCGGACGGCCGAGCACCGCCGACCAGATCGAGGCGACCATGATCTCGGCGTCGCTGCCGGGGGCGACCCGTTCGGCCCGCGGGCCGTCGCCGGGCTCGGGCAGGGCGTCCCTGTCCACCTTGCCGCTGGACAGGGTGGGTAGCGCGGCCAGCGCCACCCACCGCCGCGGCACCATGTGGTCGGGCAGCCGTGAGCGCAGATGTCGCTCCACCGCCGCCGGATCGGCCGTCTCGGGCGTGACGTAGCCGACCAGGTGGGCCTGGGCGCCCGTGCCGGACACGGTCACCGCGCCCCGGGCCACCTCGTGCAGCACGGCCTCCACCTCGCCCAGCTCGATACGGTAGCCGCGGACCTTCACCTGGTGGTCGCGGCGGCCGTGGAACTCCAGCGTCCCGTCGGGCCGCCAGTGCGCGAGGTCCCCCGTCCGGTACACCTGCCGCCGGGGACGAAGGGATCGTCCACGAATCCGGACAGACCCGGACGGTTCCGGTATCCCCGGGCCACGCCAGCGCCGCCCAGCAGCAGCTCGCCCACCGTGCCCGGCGGCAGCAGCCGCAGCCGCGGGTCGACGACGTAGGCCCGCTCGCCGGGCATCGGCGAGCCGATCGGCACCGGGCTCGGCTCGGCGACGGACACGCGGTGCATGGTCGAGGTGACGGTGGCCTCGGTGGGCCCGTAGGCGTTCCACAGCTCGCCGGCCCGCGCCAGGATCTCCGCGGCCAGGCCCGGGTCCAGCGCCTCGCCGCCGGTGACCGCGCGCAGCTCCGCGTCGCCCGTCCAGCCGGCCTCGATCAGCATCCGGTACGCCGTCGGCACCAGGTCGAGCACCGTGGCCTTGGCGGCCGCCTCGGCCAGCGCGTGACCGTCCCTGGCGGTGGCCCGGTCCACCACCACGCTGGTGCCGCCGCAGGTCAGGACCGTCCACAGCTCGGAGGCCGCGGCGTCGAACGTCAGCGGCGCCACGGCCGGCTGCACGTCGTCCGGGCCCAGGCGCAGCGCGGCCGCGGTGCCCGCCACCAGGGCGGCCAGGTTCGCGTGGGTGACCTCGACGCCCTTGGGCGTGCCGGTCGAGCCGGAGGTGTACATCACGTACGCCAGGTCGCCGGGCCGGACCTCGGGCAGCTCGGCGCGGCCGTCGAGTGCCAGCCGGTCGAGGTCGAGGACGGCGAGCCCCGGCACGTCGCCCCTGGCCAGCACGACGCGGGCCCCGGCGTCCTCGGCCAGCAGCCGCAGCCGCTCGGCCGGGTGCTCGGGATCCATCGGCAGGTAGGCCGCGCCCGCCCGCCACACCGCCAGCAGGACGGCGGGCATCAGGTGGTCACGCGGCAGGCAGACGCCGACGACGTCCCCGGGCGCCACGCCGTGCTCCAGCAGCGTCGCCGCCGCCCGGTCGGCCCAGTCGTTCAGGTCGGCGAAGCTCAGCGACGTGCCGTCGGGGCCGACCACGGCCGTTCCCGTGGTGTGGGACGCGATCGACCGCGGCACGGTCGGCAGCGGCCGCGGCAGGTCCGGCCCGGCGGCCAGCGCCAGCAGCGCGGCCCGCTCGTCCGGGGTGACCAGCTCCAGTTCGCGGCCGGGGTCCGTCATGGCGTGCCGGAGCAGGGCGATCAGGCGGTCCACGTACGCCTCGGCGCGGTCCCGGTCGAGCAGGGCGGTGGCGTACTCCAGGTGCAGCTCGCCGCCGGACGCGGTGCGGTTGACCAGCACGCTGAGCTCGTGGCCGGCGGCTCCCGAACCGAGTTCGGTGAGCAGTTCCAGACCTTCCACGCGTAGGGGGACCTCGCTGTGCTGCATGGCCAGCAGCACAGCGGTGCGGGGCAGCTCGGCGGGCGGGATCTCCTGGTGGATCAGCGCCCGTGTGGTGGCGTCCGCGGCCTGGCGCACCAGGTCGCGGAAGGTCGAGGCGCGACCGGCGGCGCGCCGACCAGCCGCGTGAAGCCGAGCGTGGGCAGGGCCGCGCGGTCGACCTTGCCGGTGGGGGCCAGCGGCAGGCTCTCGCTGATCCCGATCCGGGCCGGGACCAGGTGGCCGGGCAGCCGGTCGCGCAGCCACTCGCGCAGCTCGGGCTCGCTCACCCCGCTCCTCGGTCGCGGCGACGTGGCCGACCAGGTGGGCGGCCCCGTCGTCGCCGGTCTGCGCCAGCACCACGGCCCGCCGCACCGCGGGGTGGCCGCCCAGCACGGCCTCCACCTCGCCGAGCTCGACCCGGATGCCGCGGATCTTGACCTGGTCGTCGGCCCGGCCCGCGTAGCGCAGCTCGCCGTCCACCCGGCGGACCAGGTCGCCGCTGCGGTAGACGCGGCCGCCGTCCGGGCCGGAGCCGAACGCGGGGGAGCCCACCCCCAGGTATCCGCGGGCCACCACGGGGCCGCCGATCCACAACTCGCCCAGCTCGCCGTCCTGGACGGGCAGGCCCTGCGCGTCACGCACCGACAGCACGGCGCCGGCCAGCGGCTCGCCGAGGGGCGGCTCGCCGTCGAAGTCGCGTCCCGCCTCGAAGAAGGTGCAGGCGGTGCTGCACTCCGTCGGGCCGTACATGTTCAGGACGCGCCGTACGTTCGGGTTGGCGTAGATCTGGCGGATCAGCGCGGCGGTCAGCGGCTCGCCGCCCGACACCACCGTCCGCACCCCGGGCGGCAGCGGGTCGCGCAGCAGCACCGACAGCGCGGAGGGGACGCCGAAGACCGTCGTCACCTCGTCACGGGCGGGCAGGGACGGCAGCGCCAGCAGGTTCTCCGCCATGATCACCGTGCCACCGGCGACGAGCGGGACGAACAGCAGCATGATCGAGGCGTCGAAGCAGATCGACGCGCCGGCCAGCATGCCGCCCAGCTCCTCGGCGGTGTACGCCGACGCGCCCCAGGCCAGGAAGTTCATGGTGTTGCGGTGCTCCACGACCACGCCCTTGGGGGTCCCGGTGGAGCCGGAGGTGTAGATCACGTACGCGGCGTCGGCGGCGTCTCCCGCGACGCCGGGCGCGTCCTCGCGCGGCGCGACGTCGTCGACGTGGACGACCTGCGCGCCGGTGAGGGTGGCCCTCGCGGCTGGCGCCGTGGTGGAGAGCACGGCGGTGACCTCGGCGTTCGCGTCCATGAACCGTAAGCGCTCCGCGGGGTGGGCGGGGTCGAGCGGAACGTAGGCCGCGCCGGCCTTCCACACGCCCAGTAGCGCCGGGAGCAGCCATTCGCCCTGTTCCAGGCAGATGCCGACGTGGTGGCCGCGTCCGATGCCGCGGTTCAGCAGCGTGTGGGCGACGCCGTTGGCCCGGCGGTCCAGCTCGGCGTAGGTGAGGCGGGTGGCACCGGCTATGACGGCGACACTGTCGGGACTTTTCCTGGTCTGGATGGATATGGCCTCGTGAACGCGTGTGCCGGCCCCCGGGCCTTTCGCGTCGTCGGTCATGGTGTCTCCCCGTAAAACCCACCGCGATTGGCGGCAAATACGTACAAATTGCGCGATGAAGCATAATCCGCATGATCGCTTTGTCGAGGGCTTTCTGGGGGCGAAGTTGGCCGTCAGCGTGAATGACGCCGCGTAAGGTTTTCCGGTCAAAGTCCGGAGGTTTCTGTGACTCTCGGTAGTGGCTGATCTTCGGGGGGCGAATTCGTGATCCCGGCCGGCGGAAGAACCCCCGTTCCATGGGCGTGGGGCTGCTCTCCGGGACCGCCGACGGTCTTCGTCCTGCGTCCGTACGTGCTCGGTGGCGTGGTGGGCGTCGTGCGCCGAGCCTCCTCAGGCAAGGTCATGAGGGCGGCGGGCGTCCGAGGGGTCCATGGCGGCTCGGGGGCGACCGTCCCGGTGGTCGGAGCGGACGGGTCGGGCATCTGGTGGTTGAACCCGCGGCCGGGTGGCGCGGCCGGGTGGCGGCGTGGCGGTGGTGCTGTCCGGTGGCGTGGTCCGCGGCGCGATCGGGTGGTCCGGCGGCGGTGTGGTCCGGCGGTGTGATCGGGCGGTACGGCGGGGTGGGGCGGCGCGGTCGGGTGGCGCGCTGGGTGAGGTGCGGTTAGGTGACTGCCCAGGCCGCGCATACTCCGGCCCGCCCGGCGGTCTGGAGGCATGGAAGCCGGGCCCCTGACTCCCGGGTCGCCGGGTCCCAGATCCCCTGCCTTCGTGCCCTCCTGCGCCCTGCCCCTCGGCCCCCTGCCCCCGGGCCCCCTGCCTCTTGACCTCCGGGCCCCCCGGGCCCCCCGGGCCCCTCGGGCCCCTCGGGCCCCTCTGCCCCCGGGTCGCCGGGCGCTCGGGTGTGGCGGTGGGCTCAAGCAATTGGGGGCCGTTGTCGTCCGGAATCAGAATTGTGTTGTCGAGAGGGCCGGTGAAGGGCGGTGGCTGATATTCGCCGGGAATTGCTCGGGTGCGAAATTGCGGCGGGAAAACCGGTTCAGGATTCGGTGGTCGGGGCGACAGGGGAATTGTTGGAATTCAGCAGGCCGGCCAGCCGGTCCAGGCCGCCCTTGACGAGTCGCCCGTACCCGTCGTCGCCCAGTGCGCCGATCCCGGCTCGGGCCTGATCGAGATGGTCACGGGCGCGGTCGAGATCGCCCAGCCTGCGGTAGCACTCGCCCAGGTTCAGGTGCAGCGACGGGTACAGCGCCACCACCGGGAGCGCCACCCCGGCCTGTGCCACCCGTTCGTCGGTGACCCGGTCGGCGGCGGCCAGCGCGCGCAGGTCCCACATCAGCTCCTGGTGCACGTCGTCCTGCACGTCGGCCATCGAGTGGGCGAGAACGCAGACATGCAGCGGTTCGCCCTGCTCGCCACCGATGTCGTCCCAGATCTGCGCGAACAATTCCCGAGCGGCTTCGGGCCGGCCTTGGTGGTGATGCAAGTCCACCCCTTGGCCGATCCTGGCCATCGTCGGATCGGCGGTCATCGGTGCTCCTTCACTGTCGCGAGAAACAGCGGTCAGCGTACTTGTCCGGACCGATCCGGACGCCTGTCGAGCCGCGACCGCCGCAATTCGGCGGGCTTCATCCGCGCCGGAGACGTTCGAGGTGCGGCAGTTCCGCCGCGCGCGGGCGGCCGGGCCGGGTGTCCAGGAGCCGCCATCGGGTGGTGACCCCGTCGGGGCCGTCGAGCGTGCCCCGCGCCAGCGCGGCGTCGATGCGGGCCCGTACGTCGGCCTCGGCCGCCGCCTCGGCCGCGAACAGGACCCGCACCCGGACGACGTCGCCCCGGCGGTCGGCGGCCGTGTGGTGCGCCGCGATCGGGCAGGGCGGCTCGTGCTCCCAGTGCCCGCACAGCGCCACGGTGATCGCCGCGCCGGGGGCGCGGACATCGCTGTCCGCGTCCATGACGATCGTCGCCTCATGGGCGAAACCCGTACGCACCCTTCCATGATTGACGTACACGCACGACGGGTCCAGCGCCGGTCTCACTCGGGCGCGTACTGGGACGCGTACTCCTGTGAGGGCGGGATCGGGGTGATCACGTCCACGAGGACGCCGTTGGGGTCGGCGACGATGAAATGCCGCTGGCCGAAGTCCTCGTCGCGCAACGCCAGCTCAGGGGTCAGCCCCTCGCGCCCCACCAGGCGCTCCCACTCGGCGTCGACGTCGGCGACCTCGAAGTTGATCAGCAGCCCCGCGACCGGCCGGCGGTAGGCGGCGGGCAGCGTCGGGTGGCGATGGTCGAGCAGGGCCAGCTCGTACGGCCCGCGGCGCAGGCTCACGTACCAGTCGGCCTCGAAGGTCACCTCATATCCGAACAGCCGGACGTAGAAGTCCTTCGACGCGGTGAGATCGGCCGTGCACACCACCGGATACACGCTGCTCAGCTCCATGCGCTCCTCCTCATCAGTTTCACGTACCAACGGTATGTGGGCGTACACTATTTGGGATACCGTCGGTATGTCAAAGGGGACGCAGTGACCAGGACGGAGCAGAAGGAACGCACCCGCCGCACGTTGCTCGCCACGGCGCGGCGCCTGTTCGCGGCCAGGGGCTATGCCGGGGTGGGGCTGGCGGAGATCGTCGGCGAGTCCGGCGTCACCAAAGGCGCCCTCTACCACCACTTCGACGGCAAGCCCGACCTCTTCCGGGCCGTGCTGGAACAGGTGCAGCACGAGGTGGCCGACCGGGTGGCCGCGGCGGCGGACGCCGAGGACGACCCGTGGGCGCAGCTCAAGGCGGGCTGCGCGGCGTTCGTCGCGGCCGGCGCCGATCCCGACGTGCAGCGGATCATGCTGATCGACGGCCCCGCCGTGCTCGGCTGGAACGAGTGGCGGGCGATCGACGAGGCCACCAGCGTCCGGCACCTGACCGAGGCGCTGGCCGCGCTCGTCGCGGCCGGCGCCATCCCCGCCCAGCCGGTCGCGCCCCTGGCCCGCCTGCTGTCCGGGGCGATGAACGAGGCCGCGCTGTGGCTGGCGCAGTCCGCCCCGGACGAGCTGGCCGACACCCAGGCGGCGCTGTCCCGCCTTCTCGACGCCCTACGCGCCTGAAGCGGCGGACCCCGGCCACCGAGAGCTCGCGCTCGCCCCGGGCCGGCCGGGCGGGCTCGGCGAGGCGGGCCTGGCGACCGCCGTGGTCATCCCCGCCGAGCAGCTACAGGCCGGGGCATCAGCCGGTGGCGCAGGTCTTCCCGTTGAGCGCGAAGCTCACCGGCGAGGGCGGCGCGCCGCCGCCGTACGTGGCGGTGAACCCGACCTGGGTCTGCGAGCCGACCCCGATGACCTTGTTCCACTGCTTGTTCACGCCGGCCACCCCCGTACCGGCCTGGGTCCAGTTCGCGGACCAGCCCGAGACGAGGCGCACCGCGGCCGGCGCCGGGTAGTCGACCGTCAGCGTCCACCCGTCGACCGGGGTCGTGCCGGTGTTGCGCACGATGAGCTCGGCGTCCAGCCGCGGCCCTCCCGTCGTGGCCCGGTACGTCACCGTGCACTGCGCGCCCGACGACGGGGTGGGCGACGGCAGCCCCTCCCTGGCCGGCGCGGACAGCGGGTCCGACGGCACGCTGACGTTGCCGCCCGCGTCCTTGGCGACCACGACGTAGGTGTAGCGTTGCCCGACGACCAGGCCGGGTTCGGCGAAGTTCAGGCTCGGCGGCAGGACCGTGCCGACCCTGCGGTACGCCGTCGCCGTCTCCCGGTACACGTCGTACGCCGTCACCGCCACGTTGTCGCTCGACGGTTGCCAGCAGAACGTGACGCCCGGGTAGTCCTGCAGGCAGGCGTCGCGCAGCCCGGTGGGCCTGGACGGGGGCACGTGGTCACCCGGCAGCGGGGTCGGCGAGCTGGTCGGGGTCATCCCGAGCGTCGCCGGCACCGTGATCAGGGCGGACGGCGGGCTGAGGTGCCCCGCCAGGTCCCTGGCCACGACGTACATCGTGTACAGGCGGTTCAGCTCGCCGGAGAAGCCGCCGATCGTGCCGGTCGTGCTGCCGGCGAGGACGAAGCCGTCCGGGTCCAGGCGGTACAGATCGTACCCGGCGACGCCCGTGTCGTCGGAGGAGGCTGACCAGCAGATGGACGCGTAGCCGGTCGGGTTGGCGGCGAACGGCACCGGGCACGGCCGCAGCCCGCCGGGGCGGGTCGGCGGCGCGTCGTCGGCCGCCGCGTCGGCCGCCATGTTGTCGGCCGCGTCGTCAGCCGCGTACGCGACGTCGTGCGCCGCCGGGACGGAGGCCAGTGCCGTCCTCCCGGTCGGGCCGATCGCCAGCGCGGCGAGGAACAACGCCAGAGTGAGGATTCCGAGGGTGAGGCCAACCGCTCCCAAGGATCGTCTGCCAGGCCGCATAGGGCCCCCTTCTGATCGAGCCTGCACCCCCTCGCAGTGATCGTGAACGAGTTTTCATGTTCCGTAAAGCCGGGAATCCGCCGGGCCGGACCGGCCGTGTTACCTTTTCCCGCCGCCGCTCGTCATGGGGATGACGACCGAGAACGAACGGTCGTCAGGACCACGAGTGAATCGAGAGCAGAATGCTGACCAGCATCATGTACGCGACGGTCTACGTCACCGACCAGGACCGCGCCCTGGAGTTCTACACCGCGGGGCTCGGCCTGGAGAAGCGGATCGACGTCTCGGGGCCCGACGGCCGTTTCCTCACCGTCGGCGTGCCCGGCAGCCAGGTGCAGATCCTCCTGTGGCCGCATGCGCGGGCCGCCGGACAGCCGGGCGACGCGGGCGGGGAAGGGGCGCCGGGCCCGCTGATCCTGGAGTCCGACGACCTGCGGAAGGACTTCGAGGTCATGCGCCGGCGGGGCGTCGCCTTCGAGGAGCCGGAGCCCGAGGACTATCCGTTCGGCGTCCGCGCCGAGGCGGTGGATCCGGACGGCAACCGGATCTCCCTCCGTCAGCAGCGCAGGCCGTGACCGTGCACCCGTCCGGCACGGCGGCCGAGGCGTTCGAGGCCCAGCGCGATCGGCTGCGCGCCGTCGCCTACCGCGTGCTGGGCTCGCACGCCGACGCCGAGGACGTGGTCCAGGAGACCTGGATGCGCCTGGTCCGCCAGGACGTGCGGACGATCGGCAACCTGGCGGGCTGGCTGACCACCGTGGTCGGCCGCATCAGCCTGGACCTGCTGAGATCCCGCCAGGCCCATCCCGAGACGGCGTACGGGCAGGAGTTCGAGGACCTGCTGGTGACGCCCGCCGACGAGCCCACGCCGGACGAGCAGGCGGCGCTGGCCGACTCGGTCGGCCTCGCCCTCCTCGTGGTGCTCGACTCGCTCACCCCGAGCGAGCGGCTGGCGTTCGTCCTGCACGACCTGTTCGGGGTCCCGTTCCAGGAGATCGGCCACATCCTGGGCAGGTCCGCCGACGCCGCCAAGATGATCGCCAGCCGCGCCCGCCGCAAGGTCCGGGACACGGACCGGGCGGCGGACCCCGGCCGCGAGCACCGGGAGGCCGTCGACGCCTTCCGCGCCGCCGCGCTCGGCGGCGACTTCGAGGCGCTGCTGCGGGTCCTGGACCCGGACGTGAAGCTGACCGTCGACACCCCCGGCGGCGTGGTCATCACCCTCGGCGCCACCGCCGTCGCCGCCGGCGCCCGGATGTTCTCCGGCGAGGTCGCCCGGCAGCGGCCCGTGCTGGTGGACGGGCTCCCCGGCCACCTGTCCTGGCGCGCCGACGGGACCCCGCTGTCCGCCATCGCCTTCACCGTCGCCGGCGGCCGGATCACCGGCATCCGCATCGTCGTCGATCCGGCCAAGCTCGCCGCGCTCGACCGGCCCACCCCGGCCTGAGCCGGTTCGGTCAGGGCCGGTCCGAGCTCGGCAAGCCGTGCCGGGCCGGTCGATCGGCGCGGTGAATGTCGCGTCTGGACCGGTTCACAGGCGGCCCCTACCATGGGCGCGTGCGGCTGAACGTCCTCGGGCCCATGGAACTCGTCGTGGCCGGGCAGGCCGTACCGGTCGGGCCGCCCAAGCAGCGGGCCCTGCTCGCGCTCCTCGCGATGCACGCCGGCCGCGTGCTCTCCGCCGACCTGCTGGCCGACCGGCTGTGGGCCGGCGACCCGCCGCCGAGCGTCCAGGGAAGCCTGCAGGTGTACGTCTCCAACCTGCGCCGGCGGCTGGAGCCGGACCGGCGGCCGGGCGCGACCCCGGCCGTCCTGGTCAGCGCCGCCGACGGCTACGGCCTGATGACCGGCGGGCTCGGCCTCGACACGGCGGACTTCGGGACGCTCGTGTCGACCGGCTCCGCCCACCTGGCCGCGGGACGGCACGAGCAGGCGGCGGCCGCCCTCGCCGAGGCGCTCGGCCTGTGGCGCGGCGACCCGTACGCGGACGTGCGCGCGCAGGAGTGGGCGCAACCGGAGATCGGCCGCCTGGAACAGGTCCGGCTGGACGCGGTGGAGGCGCTGGCCGCGGCCCTGCTGGAACTGGGCCGCCACACGGACGTGGTCGCGCGGCTGGACCCGTTCGTCCGCGAGCACCCGCTGCGGGAGCGTGCCTGGGAACTGCTGGTGCTGGCCCACTACCGCGCGGGCCGGCAGGCGGCGGCCCTCGAATGCCTGCGCGGCGTGCGGGACGTGCTCGCCGGGGAACTGGGCATCGACCCGGGGCCGCGGCTGCGGGAGCTCGAAACCGCGGTGCTGCGCCAGGACGCCGCCCTGTTACCGTCTGGCAGGCCCGCCACCCCGCCGCGGACGCCGATGCGGACGGCGGCGCCCAGGGCCGCCGATCCCGCGCCGGACCAGCCGGTGTTCGTCGGCCGGGAGAGCGCGCTGGAGTTCCTGACCGAGGCGGCCGGGGCGGCGTCCGCCGCCGGGCAGGTCGTGCTGGTGGACGGCGAGCCGGGCGTCGGCAAGACGAGCCTGCTGAGACGGTTCCGCGCGGCCGCGGGCGTGCCCGTGGGCTGGGGGGCGAGCCCCGACCACGAGACCGCGCCCGCCCTGTGGCCCTGGGAACGCGTCCTGCGCGACCTCGCCGCCGCGGCCCCGCAGGCCGCCCTGCCCGGCGAGGTCGGCACGTTCCTGTCGGGCGGTCCGGAGGCGGTCCCGGCGTCCGACGCGCAGGGGGCGCGGCTGCGGTTCTTCGAGGCCGTCGGCGCGTTCCTGGCCGCGGTCGGCCCGGCGGTCGTCGTGCTGGAGGACCTGCACGCGGCCGACGACGCCACGCTGCGGCTGCTGGTCCACGTGGCCGCCACCGCCCGGCCGGGCCTGCTGCTGGTGGCGACCTTCCGGCGGCACGAGGCGTCGGCGCTCACCGGCACGCTGTCGGCGCTGTCCCGGCGCGGCGCGCGCCGGCTCGGGCTGGCCGGGCTCGCCACCGAGGAGGTGCGCGCGCTGGTCAAGGAGCTGTCCGGCCGCGATCCGGGCGGCGACGGGGCCGAGGAGCTGCGCCGGCGCACCGCCGGGAACCCGTTCTTCCTCGCCGAGCTGGCCCGGGCGGGCGACGGGCTGCCGCAGGGCGTCCTGGACGTCGTGCTGCACCGGGTGGCGGGCCTGGGGGAGGAGGCGGCCCGCGTGCTGGAGCTGGCCGCCGTGATGGGCGACGAGTTCGAGGCGGTCGTCCTGGCCAGGGTCGCCGGCGGCACGGTCGGCGACCTGCTGCCGTCGCTCGACGCGGCGCTCGGCGCGGGGCTGGTCCGGGAGTCGTCGTACCGGCTGGGCGGCTACGAGTTCGCGCACGCCCTGGTGACCGACGCGTTGTCGTCGCGCCGGTCACGGCTGTGGCGGGCGCGGGTGCACGAGCAGGTGGCGGCCGCCCTCACCGCCGTGCACGGCGACCGCGACGACCGTGACGACCGCGCGGCGGTGATCGCGCGGCACTGGCTGGCGGCGGCTGAGCTGGGCGCGGAGCCCGCCCGCATGGCGATGGACTACGCGGCCCGCGCGGCGCGGGCGGCCCTGCGACGGCACGCGCCCGAC
>NZ_JBEXYK010000096.1:0-25068 GCF_040630865.1 Nonomuraea sp. NPDC005730 | reverse complement strand
GTCCGGGCCGGCGAACCGCACCTGGTCGCTGTCGGCCGTCCAGTTCGGGTTGCGGTCCAGCACCGCCTGCGCCCCCTTGCGGAAACTCGTCACCTTTCAGCCGGAAGACGATCTCGTGGTCACCGGCGACCTCGATGGAGTCGAGCTCCTTGCCGTCGTACGGGCCGTCGTAGTCGGTGCCGCCGGTGCTCCCGAACCGGTGGGTTGCTGGGCATCAGGTGCGGTCTCCGGCTCCAGGGACGATCAAGCCGGTCTCGTATGCGATGACCACGGCTTGGGCGCGGCTGGACAGCTTGAGCTTGGTCATGAGGCGGCCCAGGTGGGATTTGACGGTGGCCTCGGCGATGTTCAGGCGGGTGGCGATCTGCTGGTTGGTCAGGCCCTGGCCGACCAGGTGGAGCACGGCGGTTTCCTGGCTGGTGAGCCGGGCGAGTTCCTCGGGCCGGCGCCGGTTGGGTTCGGGCGCGGTGACGAAATGGTGGACCAGGCGCCGGGTGACGCTGGGCGCCAGCAGCACCTCGCCGCGGGCGACCGTGGCGATCGCGGCCAGCATCTGGTCGGCGGGGGTGTCCTTGAGCAGAAATCCCGAGGCGCCGGCGCGCAGGGCGGCGAAGACGTGTTCGTCCAGGTCGAAGGTGGTCAGGATGAGGATCTTCGGTGCCGGGCCGGCGGCTTGGGCGAGGATGTGGCGCGTGGCGGCGACGCCGTCCAGGTTGGGCATGCGGATGTCCATCAAGATGACATCCGGGGCGGTCGCCGCGGCCTGGGCGATGGCTTCGTGGCCGTCGGCGGCCTCGCCGACGACCGCGAGAGCGGCGTCGGTGCGGAGGAGGGCGACCAGGCCCGCGCGGACCAGGGCCTGGTCGTCGACGACCAGGACGCGGATGGTCCCGCGGTCGGTGTCGGGGCCGGTCATCGGGGTGCCCCGGGTCGTGGTGCGCTCTGCTGCGGGTGGGCCGTGGCGAAAGCGGGCTCGGCGAGTGGGGAGGCGGGCAGGTGCGCGGTCACGGTGAAGCCGCCGTCCGGACGTGGGCCGGCGGTGAGGGTGCCGCCGTAGAGGGTGACTCGTTCGCGCATGCCGATCAGGCCGTGCCCGTCGGCGCTGTGCCCGGTGGTGGCCGGGCCGTTGTTGCCGACCTGCAGCGTGACCGCGGCGGGCTGGTAGGTCAGGGTAAGGGTCACGTCGGCGTGTGGGGCGTGTTTGAGCACGTTGGTCAATGATTCCTGGGTGATGCGGTACAGGCACCGGTCCACGCCGGGCGGCAGCGGGCGTACCTGACCGGAGGTTTCCCGCCGGATCGACAGGCCGGACAGGCGGGAGCGTTCCAGCAGCGTGTCCAGCTGGGCCAGCCCCGGCTGCGGGGCGTAGGAGTCCTCGCCGGTGTCGGACGTGAGGCGCAGGACCGACAGCATGTTCCGGAGTTCGGCCAGTGCCTCGCGGGTGGTGGCGGCGATCGCGGTGAATGCTTCGCGTGCGGCGTCGGGCTCGGTGTCGATCAGGCGGCCGCCGGCACCGGACTGGATCGAGACGACCGACAGGTGGTGGGCGACCACGTCGTGCAGTTCCCTGGCGATGCGCACGCGTTCTTCGGCGACCGCTCGCCGGGCTTTCTCCTCGCGTTCGATCTCCAGGTGGCGGGCGTGCTCGATGAGGTCCTGGTGGCGCAGCCGGCGGCTGCGCACCCCCTCCCCGATGGCCCAGGCCGCGCCGAGCTGAAGCGCGTTCTCGACCAGGCTCTTGACGATCGCGAAGGTCAGCCCGGACCTGATGAGGTCGGGAACGAGGATGCCCGCCATCAACACCAGGGCCAGGACGCCGTCGCGGTAGCCCTCCCGGCGGTAGGCCGCGACGGTGTAGAGGCTGACCAGCACCGGCGGGGCCTGGAATCCGTTGGGATAGCCGGCCAGGCCGCAGCCGATCAGGCCCACCGTGATCACCGCAAGGACGGGGACGGGGTGGCGCCTGCGCAGCACCAGCGGCGCGCTGGTGAGCACCGCCAGCAGGTACGCCAGCACGACCGGGTCATGGGCGGACAAGGCGGCCTGCGTCACCGCCAGCGCGGTCGACACACCGGCCAGCAGGCTGTCGGCGACCATCACCGGCAAGCCGCGCCACCAGCGGCCCCATCGTCGCACCACGTTCATGAGACGAAGGTAGCCGCGAGCGTGACCTGCTTTGTCCTCCTTTGGGAGGAGTCGTCGTTAGGGCAGCGGTTGCAGAGAAGCGGGCGGTTGGTGTGCCGGTGGCAGGGCCCGGATCGACCTTCCGCACGATGTCCAACGGCTGCTCAGGCCCCTAGTTTGGATACAGCCGGTGATCAATGATCAACAGGGGCGCCCCTGAGACCGGACACATCACTACCGGAGCGTCGAAATTCGACGCGTGCTGGATCCGCAGGAAACAACCCCTTCACCAAGGAATGACGCATGCTCCTCATCAAGAGTGGAACGGCTGCCGCAGTAGCACTCACGGCCGGAATCGGATTGGGCGCCGCCGGACCGGCGCAGGCGGCCACCCCCCTGGACCGCTTCCACCATCAGACGATCACCTGGCGCGCCTGCGCAACCGGACCCGGCGATCAGATGGGCGAACAGATGGACGCCGCCGGTGCTCGATGCGCCACCGTTCTGGTCCCGATGGACTACCGCAGACCGCAGGGGCGGACCCTCTCCATCGCGCTCTCCCGGATCAAGGCCACCGATTCCTCCCGGCGCCGCGGCGTCCTGCTGCTCAACCCCGGCGGGCCGGGCGGCGCCGGCCTCTCGATGACGCTCCTGGGCAAGGAGATGCCCGAGGTCGCGGCCCGTTACGACCTGGTGGGCATGGACCCCCGATTCGTCGGCCGCAGCACACCGATCAGCTGCCGGTGGCAGACCGACACCTTCCTCCGCTCGGCGGGACCCGACCGGCGTACCTTCGATGAGGGGGTGCGCCTCGCCGAACAGTTGGCGGCCGGCTGCGCCAAGGGCAACCTCCAGACCCTGCCGTACGCCACGACCAGGAACACCGCACGCGACATGGACGTGATCCGGGCCGCGCTCGGCGAGCAGAAGCTGTCCTACCTCGGCTACTCCTACGGCACCTACCTGGGCGCGACCTACCTGCAGATGTTCGGCTCGCGGGCCGACCGGGTGGTGCTCGACAGCGCCGTCGACCCGCGGGTGTACGGCCCGCGCATGCTCTCACGCGCCGCCCCCGCGATCGACGCCGCGCTGCGGCGCTGGGCGTCCTGGGCCGCATCACATGACAAGGAGTACGGGCTGGGCGGGACACGTGACGCCGTCCTGGCGACCGTAGAGAAGATCAACCGGCATCCCGTGAAGATCGGCGCATACCGTGTCGATGCCCATGTCGTGCCGTACTGGCTGTTCGTACGCCTCTACAGCGACGGCCCGCAGTCCTATGCCGTCCTCGCCGAGGAGGCGCGGGCGCTGAGCCGCGGCGGCGGGACACCGCCGCCCGCCTCGCTGAAGGAATTCCTCGACGGCCTGTTCACCGGTGCCGGAGAGGCCTCGGACCGGGCGGGCACGGCGATCCTGTGCGGTGACCGGGCCGCACCCCGCGACCCGGAGACCTACTACCGCGACATCCAGCGGTACCGCACCGCCGAACCACTGTTCGGGCCGCTCGTCCGCAACATCACCCCGTGCGCGTTCTGGCCGGTCAAGCCGCTTGAAGCGCCCACGAGGATCGGCAACTCCGTACCGGCGTTGATCGTCGGCGCGGCCGGCGACCCCGCGACGCCCTATCCGGGCCAGCAGGCCATGCACCGGGCGCTGACCGGCTCCCGCATGATCACATTGAACGGCGCCTTCCGCCACGGCGTCTACCTCGCGGCGGGCAACGCCTGCGTCGACACCAAGGTCACCAGCTACCTGGTCGACGGTGTCCTGCCCGTTAAGGACGTCACCTGCGGCCGCCCGGCCGTCTGACACGTTCGCGCCCCCTGGGGTCAGCGACGGCGGTGCGCAAGATCCGCGCCCGGGCCGACGCGCACCCCGATCGCGGCCGTGATCGGCTCGTTGGGGAAGCCTTCCGCGCCGGTGCCGCGAGGGCGAACGCCATGGATCAGGGGCGGTTGTCCCCTCTGCCGTGGTTCTGGTTTCCCTCACAACTACTGTGCGGCTGGTGACACGGACCCGAGCCGCGGCCCTTCCAGGAGCGGCAGGCCCGCCGCGTACCGCCGGAAGAAGCCGGCGGTCGGGGTGTTCATCAGCGGATACCACCACAATGGGCAACCACAGCTCAAACCACATAACTCAGTACTCGAGCGACACAGGGTTCAGCGAACCCGCAGATCGGACGCAGTCACCGAACATTCGCGCCCCACACGCAGCCGATGCCATGCGCGGGAATGCGGTCAGCCCTTGACGGTGAGGAGCGGGCGCAGCTCGGCCACCGGGTCCGCCACACCTCCAGCGTGCAGGCTCGACACCACGGGTCCGATGTCCTTGTACGCCCACGGAGCTTCCTGCTTGAGGTCGCGCCGCCAGGCCGCCATCACGTCCGCGCGGCGCGCCACGGCCGGATCGCGGTGGTCCAGCGGCGTGACCACGCGGAACTCCCGTAGGAACGCGTCGAGGTCGCGGTCGCCGGCCCGTGCGGTGGCGCCGCGCGGGACTCGCCGTCCGGCGCCGTGGCAGGCGCTGGCCGACGTGCGAGCGTTGCCGTGGCCCCGCAGCAGGTAGCTCGACGCTCCCATCGACCCGGGCACGATCACGGGCTCGCCCCAGATCGCGTACGGGCCGCCGCTCATCTGCTCGTGACCACCCGCCGGCGTCGCGCCTTTGCGGTGGATGACGCGATCCTCCTCCTGCCAGAACAGGTTGTGCGGCGCGTCGTAGACCAGGCGCGCCGTCATCTGACCGCATTCGGCGGCGAGTCCGGCCCGCATGGTGAGGGCGAGGAAGAACCGATTGCCCGAGGCGAAGTTGGCGGCGTTGCCGAAGGCGTCCAGGTAGCGGCGCCGGGCGGCGGCCGTGCGCTCGTTCAGCAGGAACGGCAGGATCCGGTTGCGGGGTCGCGACAACCCCGGCGGCCAGGTCTGGCGCAGCCGGTCCAGCGCCGTCGCGTTGGCCTGGTGTCCCAGCGCCAGTGAGCCGCTGTGCACCATCAGGACGACCGCGCCCGCCGTCAGGCCCCACGCGTACGCGGCGGCGGGATCGTGGACCCGTGCCACGTACTGCAGTTCGGCGAAGTGGTTGCCGCCGCCGATGCTGCCGATGAGGCTGTCATGGCTGGCGGCCTCGGTGCCGCCCGCGCTGGTGATCCAGTCGGCGAACGCCTCGGCGGTACCGGTCGGGTGCGCCCGAGCGTGCATGCGGTCAAGGCAGTCCTCGGTGTCGGTCGGCTGGTGACCTCGCCAGGGGGCGTCGCCGGTGAGCAAGAGGCCCGGGAGCCCGTCGCGCAGGAGTGCCTCCCGCTGGGCGGGAGTGAGGGCGATGCGGCGGCCGCCCTCGAAGAACAAGTGCCGCAGCCGCCGTTCCAGGGCCTCCAGGCGCGGCCGTACCTGCTCCACGGTGAGTGAGGTCACCTCCAGCCGCATGCCGCAGTTGACGTCGTTGCCGACCGCCTGCGGGAGCAGCGCGCCCTCGGTCTCGATGACCGTGCCGATCGGGATGCCCGCGCCCTTGTGGAAGTCAGGGGTGAGGACGAGGCGGACCAGGCGGGGCAGCGGACCGTCGTGGCCGGGTACGGCCTCGGCGAGGCGGTCGAGGGTGTCGGCGGTCTCCAGGACGGACAGCACTTCGTCGACGGCGGCCGGTTCGAGAGGCACACGTTCGTCGGCACAGATGTCGACGGGGATGTCCCAAGGGTTCGGGAGGGTGAGCCAGTGCTCGTCGCGGCGCAGGAGACGGCGGTCCTGACGGGTGCGCATGATGGTGAAGTCCTTCGGGCTGCTGAAAGCGATGCAAGGGGCGGGCACGACCGAAATCGCGCCGAAGAAGGCGACGGACCGGAGCCGCCGCCGCGGGCCTCGTGGTTCAGCAGCCGCGAGGTGAAGGCGTGCCCGACTGTAGTACGGCACGCGCCGCCCACACCACGGATTTACGCCTCCGCCGAGGAGGCGATGCCGGCGCTGTCCACCCGCCATCAAGTCCACGAGGGAAGGCCCGGAGGACGGGAGTACGTCAGCCTGAAGTGGATCCTCTACACCAATGCCTCGGTACGTCCGGTGACAACGTCACGCGATTCAACGGCAGGGCGAGATCTATGGCTCTTCTATGCGCGTTACCGCCTGAACCGGACGAGTAAGTTCTGGGTCAGCGTCAAGGATTCGGCCGGCGCCTGCTCCCCCTGATCGCGGAGATATCACATGCCGAAACCCACCGAGCTCTACGACCTGTTGGCCACCCGAGGGTTCGAGGGTGCGGCCGAATATCCGGGTTTCCACATCGTGTGGGCCGAAGGGATGGGTGGCAACGAGCTGGCCCGGCGGCTCGGCGCCGATCCGAACAATGCTCACCGGTGCGGCCTGGACGACGTCGCCGGTCTCGGTGGCGGCCGTGCTGGCATGTGGGCCGGCGCTGCCGACGGATGGGTGCAGGCCTTCATGTTCGACTGGTCTCCGCATGACTTCTGCTGGATCCAGGAGGCGTCGCACGGAACGCGCCTGCTGAACATTGAATGCGCCAGCGGTCATCGTCTGGACTGGGCCGTCGACGGCATCACGGTGGTCAGACTCAACCTCGTCTGGCCGAGTCAGCGGGCCGGGGCCGACCCCACGGCGCTCGACCCGCTCATGCGAGACCTGCACTTCCAACTGGACGAACCGGGGACATCTTCAACGAAGATCCCACCACGGTCGACGTGAGCGTGACATCAGCTCTCCGGCCGGCGGGTCGCCTCACCGGGCGGGAGATCGACGCCGGGCTGCCCCACCGTCACGGCTGCAGGACGAGCTTCTCCCCGGACGCCGAGCCCGAGCGGTCGGAGATCTACGCCTACGACCTCACCGGCGGCGGCGAACGCGGGACGAACGTTCGCCCACGACCGCGGCACCGGTACGAGTCACCTGGCCATCCTGGACGCCGCCGACCTGGCCGCGCCCCCGCTCGCCGAGGTGCACCTCCCGGTGCGCATCCCCACGGGCTTCCACGGCAACCGGATCCCGGTCTGCCCCAGGCCACCGGGTCACCCCAGCTTGAGCAGCAGTTCGGTGAGCTCGCCCGGCATGGTGATCATGCAGTCGTGGCCCGTCGGCAGCTCCCACACCTGTGCGGGGCTGCCGTTGGGCTGCGTCGCCGGGACGGACCGCCGCGTGATGCCCTCCGGTACGCCCGCGACGCAGTGGATGTGCGTCCGCGGGATCGCGTGCGTGGCGGGGTTGTCCAGCCGGACCGGCTGCTGGAGGCAGAGCGCCGACTGGTCCGACAGCATCGCCCGCAGCCAGGCCACGTCCGCCGGGTCGGTGACCCCGAACAGGCCCAGGGGCGGCGGCAGCTCGGGCATCGGCGGGATCCGCCAGCCGGTCCCGGACTGCGCGGCGCGGTCGATGAGGGCCTGGGTGACGGGTTGCACGTCCACCGCGCTCTCGCCGTCCTCCGGGACCATCGCGTCGAGGTAGACCAGGTGGGCGATGCGTTCCGGGATGCGGTTGGCGGCGGAGGAGATGACCAGCCCGGCGTAGCTGTGGCCGACCAGGATCACGTCGGTGAGGTCGTTCGCGGTGATCAGCTCGACGATGTCGCCGGCGTGGGTGTCCAGTCCCACCTCGGGGCCGAGCAGATGGGCCCTGTCGCCGTGGCCGGTCAGCGACGGCGCGGCCGCCTGGTGCCCGGCCGAGGTCAGGAGCGGGACCACCCGCTCCCAGCATCGTCCGCTGTGCCAGGCCCCGTGTACCAGCACGTACGTTGACATGTGCGGCTCCTCGCTCATCAAAGGGGTGTTCGTTCCCGAAGGAGGTTTCCGCTCGTCCGCCGGCGCAGCCAGAGCCCTCGCGATCCTGGGGGTGAGGGGGCCAGGCACGCGCCGACGTGCGCCGTTACCGTGGGGCGCATGAGCGGCGAATCCAACCTTCTGGGCGAATACGTACGCGCCCGCCGGGAGCTCGTCACTCCTGAGCAGGCCGGCATCCCCTCCGTGGGCGTACGGCGGGTGCCGGGCCTGCGCCGGGAGGAGGTCGCGATGCTCGCCGGCATCAGCGCCGACTACTACCTGCGCCTGGAGCAGGGCCGCAACCGCAACCCGTCCGCGCAGGTGTTGGTGTCCCTCGCGCGCGTGCTGCGGCTCGACGACGACGCGACGGCCTATCTGCTGCGCCTCGGCGCGGGCGATCCCCGGCGGCGACGGCGGCGGCCCCGCAAGGAGAGCGTTCCCACGGGCATCGCCAAGCTCGTCGCCGCGCTCCCGCTGCCCGCGTACGTGGAGGGCCGCTCCTTCGACGTCCTGGCCGCCAACGCGCCGGCGTCCGCCCTGTCGCCGCGGCTCGTGGCGGGGCGCAACCGCCTGCGGGACGTGTTCCTCGACCCCGCCGAGCAGGCTCTCTACCCGGACTGGGAGAACGCCGCGCAGGGCATGGTCGCCGGCTTCCGCAAGTCCGTCGGCGCCGACATCGACGATCCCCGGTTCGTCGAACTCGTCGGCGAGCTCTCCCTCGCCAGCCCGCTGTTCAGCAGGCTCTGGGCCCGCCACGACGTGAACACGTGCGAAGGCGCGCCCAAGCGCCTCGACCATCCCCAGGTCGGTGAGCTGTGGCTGAACCGGGAGAGGCTGGGCGTGAGCGGCGCGGCGGGCCAGACGCTCATCGTGCTGCACCCGGACCCCGGCACCGGCAGCGCCGAGAAGCTGGCGCTCCTCGCCTCCGTCACACCTTTCCCCGTAAAGTCACCCTGAGATCAGGGTTATCTGGAGGAGGGACGACGATGAGCCCCCGACTGCTCTGGTCCATCCCCAACGAGGCCCGGCCATCGGGGCGACGACGCCGTCGCCGGCCACAACAGCCTCCAAACGCTCACCGCCCAGGCCACCCCGGCCGGTACGGCGCCGCCGGCGCGGCCACGAGCTGACCGGCCGGCTCCGCCGCGGACGTGGCCGCGTCCTTGCGCGACTGCCAGGCCCTCGGCATCACCCATTTCATCCTGTCCGACACCCCCTACCTGCCGGAGCTGGTCCGCCAGGGCGACCGGCTCCTGCCACCGCTGCGGCGGGAGCCGGCGGAAGGTGTGACTCAGGCGGAGGGGCGCAGGCGGCGCTCGGCCGGCGGGATCAGCAGCACCTCCAGCGCGCGGGCGCAGGCCCGCGCGTGCGCGGCGAACCAGTCGATCCGCGCGTCGCTGATGACCAGCGGCGTGGAGCGCACGGCCAGCGCGTAGCGGACGTGGTTGTGCCGGTCGAGCACCGGCACCGCGACGGTGCGGATGCCGTCACCCGACTCCCCGTCGTTGAGCGCGTACCCGGACTCGCGCACGCGGACCAGCTCCTCGCGCAGTTCGGCGTGGTCCACGATGGTGCGGCCGGTCAGCGCCGGCAGCGGGCCGAGTGCCTCCAGGTCGGCGCTGCCCTCCGGGTCCCAGGCCAGCAGCACCTTGCCCAGCGCCGTGGAGTGCAGGGGGCGGCGCAGCCCGGCGCCGCTGTCGGGGTTGAGCGAGCCGCCGCTCAGGATGACCGCGTGCCGGTCGTTGCGGACGGCCAGGTCCACGGTGGCGGAGGTGATGCGGGCCAGCTCGGCCAGTTCGGGGGCGATGCGGTGCAGGCCGCGCCGGTGGAAGGAGAGCTGCCCCAGCTCCGTGATGGACGGCCCCAGCCGGTAGCGGCCGGTGCGCGCCTCCTGCTCCAGGAAGCCCGTGGCGGCCAGCGTCCTGGCCAGGCGGTGGGTGGTCGAGGTGGACAGCCCCATCCTGCGCGCCAGGTCGGACAGGCCGAGCGAGGCGTCACCGCCCCCGAAGCAACCGAGCAGGCCGATCGCCCTGCGCACCGACTGGACGCTGTCGTCTGTTGCCATGCGGGAAACTCCGTCTTCCGAGTAGGGAGATCGGGGACCAGGTGAGAGCCGGTCCAGCCGGGAACGCTTCCCGCATCGCGGGACAATCTTTGCATTCCCTACCAATTTACAAGCAAACTCTGGGCCATGACCACAGCCGCACTCGACGCCATCTGGTTCACCCGCTGTCCCGTCCCCACCGCCACAGGCATCGCGGCCGACCAGGGCTGGCTGGCGGCAGAGTTCGCCGGCGACGGGATCGAGGTCCGCTCGCTGCAGGACGACGACCCCGGCGTGCCCCGCGAGACCCACTACACCCATGCTCTGACCGGCCTGTTCCGCGAGGGCGGCAACGTGCCGGCGCTGTGGGCGCGCTCGCGCGGCGAGGCGACCAGGCTCATCGGGCTCACCTGGATCGAGGAGCGGCAGGTCGTGCTGGTGCGCGGCGGCACCGCCCTGGAGAGCCCCGAGCAGCTCAAGGGCCTGCGGCTGGCGGCGCCCCGGCATCGCATCGCCATCGACTTCTGGCGGGCCATGGCCCTGCGCGGCTTCCACGGCGCGCTCTCCCTGGCCGGGCTCGGGCTCGATGACGCCGAACTGGTGGACGTCGAGGCCGAGCCAGGCGGCGGCCAGTGGGAGGCGGAGCTGGCCGCGCTGGCCGCCGGCCGGGTGGACGCGGTCTACGTCAAGGGCGCGCTCGCCGTCGAGGCCGCCCTGCGCCACGGTGCGGAGGTGGGCATCGACCTGGACGCCGCGCCGGACCGGCGCGCGCGGATCAACAACGGCACCCCCCGCCCGATCACCGTCCACCAGCGCCTGCTGGACGAACATCCGCAGGTGGTCACCCGCTTCCTGGCCGTCCTGCTGCGCGCCGCGGACTGGGCCGCCGCGCACCCGTCCGAGGTGGCCAGGATCCTGGCCGCGGAGACCGGCGCCGGCGCGACCGGCGTGGCCGCGGCCTACCGCCCGGGCGCCTCGCTCCACCTCGACCTGTCCGCCGAACGCCTCGATCTGCTGGCCGAGCAGGAGCGCTTCCTGCGCGGCCACGGCTTCCTCGAATCACCCGTGGACGTCGCCGCCTGGGCCGACCACACCCCGCTCCAAGGAGTCACCCATGCGTAAGCTGCTGCTCGCCCTTCCGTTCGCCCTCCTGGCCACGGCCTGCGGCGGCCCGGACACCACCACCAGCGCCGCCGGCCAGGAGCAGGTCGTCGTGCGCATCTCCGACCCCGGCAACAGCGGCTTCCTGGCCGTCGCGAAGAAGGACGGCAGCCTGGACGCGGCCCTGGCCAAGGTCAACGCCAAGGTCAAGTGGGCCGGTGACTTCTCCGTGTTCGCCCCGGCCGCCCAGGCCATCAACGCGGGCTCGCTCGACATCGCCACCGGCTCGATCACCTCCGGCGTCACCGCGCTGGCCGTCAAGCCCAGTTTCAAGATCTTCGCCACCGTCCCGCCCGACCTGGCCGGGGAGGGCATCGTGGTGAAGAAGGACTCGCCGATCAGGTCCGTGGCCGATCTGGCCGGGCGCAGCGTGGCCGTCGGGCACGGCGGCACCAGCGAGTATCTGCTGCTCAAGGCGTTGCAGACGTTCGACGTGCCGGTCGAGAAGGTCAAGCGGGTCTATCTGCCGCCGCCGCAGACCGCGCCGGTCTTCGGCTCGGGCAAGGTGGACGCCTGGTCCACCTTCTCCACCTTCCTCATCCCCGCCGTCACCGATCTGGACGCGCGCGTCCTGGCCGACGGCGAGGCGATCAAGTCGGACAACTACGTGATCTACGTGGCCGCCAACAAGCTGCTGCAGGAGCATCCCGAGGTGGTCAAGGCGCTGTTCGCGTTCATCAAGGAGGGCAGCGCCAAGGAGATCGCCGACCCGGCGGCGTACCTGAACGTCTTCACCCAGACCGGCCCGCAGGCCGTGCAGGGCGAGCAGAAGGAGCTCGTGGTCGGCATCCAGAAGAAGGGCAGGCCCGTCCAGGCGGTCACCGCCGCCGAGATTACGAAATATCAGGACGTGGCGAGGTTCTTTCTCGACCAGAAGGTGCTCACCGCGCCGTTGGACGTCTCCCAGCACGTCGTGGACGTGAACACGCTCGGGAGCGCGCGGTCATGAGCGTGGCCACTCACACGGAGGCCGGCGTCGAAGGGCTCGTCGCGCCCCAGCCGCCGCGCACGTCCGGCCGCCACCCGGCCGTCACGCTAGCGCTGCGCGCCGCCGGCCCCGTCCTGCTGCTCGCCGCCTGGTACGCGGCCACCGCCACCGGCGCCCTCACCCAGGACGTGCTCGCCGGCCCTCAGGACGTCGTCGACACCTTCGGCGAGCTGTGGGCCGACGGCCAGCTTCCCGAGGCGCTGCGCGTGTCGGTCACCAGGGCCGGGCTCGGCCTGCTGCTGGGCGCCTCCACGGGGCTGGCGCTGGGCGTCGTCTCCGGCTTCACCCGGCTCGGCGAGGAGCTCGTCGACTCCTCGATGCAGGCCCTGCGCGCCATCCCGTTCCTGGCGCTGACCTCGCTGTTCATCGTCTGGTTCGGGATCGAGGAGGCGTCCAAGATCCTGCTGATCGGGGTGGCCTGCACGTTCCCCATGTACATCAACGTCTCCAGCGGGGTGCGCAACGTGGACCGCAAGGTCGTCGAGGCGGCCCGCTCGTTCGGACTGGGCCGGCTGGCCATCGCCCGCGAGGTCGTGCTGCCGGGCGCGCTGCCGTCGATCTTCGCCGGGCTGCGGTTGTCCACCACGCTCAGCGTGATCGCGCTCATCGCCGCCGAGGAGATCAACGTGACGGCCGGGCTCGGCTACCTCATGGCCCGGGCCACCGACTACCTGCGCACCGACATCCTCGCCCTGTGCGTGCTGCTGTACGCGGTGATCGGGCTCGCCGCCGACCTGGCCCTGCGGCTGGCCGAGCGGGTCACGATGCCCTGGCGCAGGGCGGTGACGATCCGATGAGCCTCGCCGTACGCACCCGGGGGCTGCGCAAGGTCTTCGGCGAGCGGGCCGTGCTCGACGGGGTGGACCTGGACGTGCGGCGCGGCGAGTTCCTGGCGCTGCTCGGCGCGAGCGGCACCGGCAAGACCACGCTCCTGCGCATCCTGGCCGGGCTGGACGCGGCCGGCGGCGGCAGCGTGCTGGTGCCGCCGGTGCGCACCGTCGTCTTCCAGGAGCCGCGGCTCGTCCCGTCCAAGCGCGCCCTCGCCAACGTGATCATCGGGCAGGGCCGCGCCGCCCGCGCCAAGGGCCTGGCGGCCCTGGCCGAGGTGGGGCTGAGCAGCCATGCCGACGCCTGGCCCGCGACGCTGTCCGGCGGCGAGGCCCAGCGCGTCGCGCTGGCCAGGGCCCTGGTACGCGAGCCGGAGCTGCTGCTGCTCGACGAGCCGTTCGCCGCGCTGGACGCCCTGACCCGGCTGCACATGCAGGACCTGATCGCCGAGCTGTGCGCCCGGCACCGCCCGGCCGTGGTGCTGGTCACGCATGACGTGGAGGAGGCGATCCTGCTCGCCGACCGGATCGCGGTGCTGCGCGCGGGCACGTTCGTCACCGATGTGCGGGTCGAGCTCGACCGGCCGCGCGGCCGTACCGACCCCGACTTCGTCGAGCTGCGCCGCCGGCTCCTCGCCGACCTCGGCGTGGACGCCCACGCGGGAGCGGCGCCATGACGGCGCCCGGGAGCAGGGCCATGACGGCGACGGGCTGGATCGCCGAGAACGCCGCCGCGCTGACCGGGCTCGCCGACCGGATCTGGGCCTACGCCGAGCCGTCGCTGCGCGAATGGCGCTCGGCGCCGGCCACCGCCGCGCTCCTGCGCGCGCACGGCTTCACGATCGCGTGGGGCACGGCCGGCCTGCCTGCCGCGTTCGTCGCCACCCACGGCGACCGCGGGCCGGTGCTGGGCTTCAACGTCGAGTACGACGCCCTGCCCGGCCTGTCCCAGCGGGCCGGCGCGGCCCGGCACGAACCGGTCGTGTTCGAGGGCGACGAGTACGCCCCCGCCTACGGCCCCGGCCACGGCTGCGGCCACAACGCCCTGGCGGCGGCGTCGGCAGGCGCGGCCATCGCCGCCGCCACGGCACTGGGGAGCCGGGCCACGATCAAGGTGTTCGCGTCCACCGGCGAGGAGCACCTGGTCGGGAAGGCGTACGCGGTGCGCGACGGCGCCTACGACGGGCTGGACGCCTTCCTCGACTGGCACCCCGCCCCCGTCACCGGCACCGGCTGGGACGTCACCAGCGCCCTGTACTCGGCCACGTTCTCCTTCCTCGGCTCGCCCGGCCACGGCTCGAACCCGCTGGGCACCCGCAGCGGCCTGGACGGCGCGCTGCTGCTGACGGAGATGGTCGAGCGCCTGCGCGCCGGCCACGTCTCCCCCTCCGGCCGCGTCAGCTACACGATCAGCGGCGGCGGCGCCCCCAACGTCACCCCCGACCTGCGGACGGTCTGGGTCTACGTACGCGAGTCCACGGCCGCCGCCGCCAGGACCCTCTACGACCAGGTCGTGACCTGCGCCCACGCCGCCGCCGCCGGCAGCGGGACCCGGCTGGAGCACCGCCTGGTCACCGCCATCAGGCAGGGGCTCGGCAACCGGGCGGGCGCCGAGCTGCTGCACCACACGATGAGCGAGCTGGGGCCGCCGGCGTTCACCGACGCCGACCACGCGTTCGCGCGGCGGCTGCAGGCGGCGATCGGCCGCCCGCCTGCCGGCCTGGCCGGCGAGGTGCTGCCGCTGCGCCCGCCCGCCGGTCCTGACCTCGGCGGCCCGTCCAGCGACACCTCCGAGGTGAGCTGGACGGCGCCGCACCTCAGCCTGGTCGCGGCCGTGGTGCCGCTCGGGGTGCCCCTGCACTCGTGGGCGGCCACCGCGGCGACCGGCACCCCGATCGCACACGCCGGGCTGCTGGCCGCCGCCCGCTACCTGGCCACGGCGGCGGTCACGCTGGTCGAGCAGCCCGAGACGCTGGCGGCGGTCGGCGCGGAGTTCGACGCCCGCGAGCGGGAGCCCGCGCTCCTGCCGGCCGGCGCCGAGCCGCCGTACCACCTGCCGCCGCCCGGCTTCCTCGACGAGACGGGCCAGTCGCCGCGGCCGGCCCGGACGCCGCCCGTTTCCGCTGAACCCCTAGGAAAGATCTGACATGTCCGTCCTGCTCATCTCCGGCAGCCCATCGGCCGCCTCGCGCACCGTACGCCTGCTCGACCACCTGGCCGGGCGGCTGGGCCGGCCCGCCACCGTACTGCGCCTTCGTGACCTGCCCGCCGAGGCCCTGCTGCGCGGCGACACCACCCATCCCGAGCTGGCCCGCGCCACCGCGCAGGTGGCCGCGGCGGACACGATCGTCGTCGCCACCCCGATCTACAAGGCGTCCTACACCGGGCTGCTGAAGGCGTTCCTGGACGTCCTGCCGCAGGGCGCGTTCGCCGGCAAGACGGTGGTGCCGATCGCCACCGGCGGCACCCCGGCCCACCTGCTGGCCGTGGACTACGCCCTGCGCCCGGTGCTGAGCGTGCTCGGCGCGCGGCACGTCACGCGCGGCCTGTTCGTGCTGGACAGCCAGATCGAGCCGCTGGCCGGGGAGCTGCTCCCGCGCATCGACGCCCTGCTGGAAGAGGTCCCGCTGGGGGCGGCGGCATGACGGCGCACCGCACCGCGCGCTTCCACCTGGTCCTGCCCACCACGAGCCCCGCCCCCGCCGAGCTGCCGGCCTTCGTCACCGACGTGCGGCCGGCGCTCGCCGACCCCGCCGGGCGGGCCGCCGTGGCCGCGGACCTGTCCGGGTGGGCGGGCGCGCTATCGCCCTTCGACCCCGCCGGCCAGGAATCTCTCGCCGTCGCCGCCAACGCCCTGCGCCGCACCCGCCACCTGCGGGTCGTCGCCGAGTTCCACCCGGCCGTGGCCACCCCGGTCTACGCGGCCAAGCTCTCGGCGTCCCTGCAGCGTTTCTCCGCCGGACGGCTCGGCTGGCGGCTCGCGGTGGATCTGGACCCGGCCGTGGCCAGGGCGCAGGGCGACTTCCTGACCGGCGCCGCCCGGTTCGCCCGCGCCGACGAGTTCCTCACCGTGGCCAAGGGCGTCTGGGGCGGCGGCCCGTTCGACTTCGCCGGGGACTTCTACGAGGTGGTCAAGGGCGGCTTCGGCGCGCCGCTGTCGTCCCCGCCCTTCCCCCAGGTGCACCTGTCGGGCGCCTCGCCCGAGGCCCTGGAGCTGTCGCGCCGCCACGCCGACGTGCACGTCTTCGCGGCCGGTGACGACCTGGCGGCCCTCATCCCCGAGCTGCCCGGCCTGCGCTACGGCGTGCACCTGCCCTCGATCGAGGCCGCCGACGAGTACGCCGCGCTCGGCGTCACCGAGTTCTTCCTCCAGACCGAGGACGTCTACCGCCTCGGCGAGCACGTGAAGGAGCGGTCTGTTGACCGTTGACATCTACTGGCGCATACACATGGAGGGCGACCAGCCCTCGCTGCGCCGCCGCGTCCGCAGCCGAGGCGGTTTCGCCCCCGGCGGCACCGCCCCCGGCACCAGGGACGGCCGGGACGACGGCTACAGCCACGCCGACTACATGGCCGAGGTCGCCAGGGCCGCCGAGGACAGCGGCTTCACCGGCGGGCTGCTGCCGAACTTCCCGCACACCGACGACCCGTGGGCCGCCGCCGCGACCCTGGCCCGCGAGACCACGTCGTACCGCTTCATGGTGGCCTTCCAGCCCGGCTTCCTGCACCCCGTCCAGGCCGCCCGGATGACGGCCACGCTGCAACGGGCCACCGGTGGCCGGATCGTCTACAACGTCATCTCCGGCGGCGGCGGCCCGGCGCAGCTCTGGTGGGGCGACAAGGTGGACCACGACGACCGCTACGCGCGCACCTCGGAGTTCCTGGACGTGCTCAAGGGCGTCTGGCAGGGCGGGCACACCCACCGGGGCCGCTTCTACCAGGTGGAGAACGCCGGGCTGCCGGAGGAGCTGGCCGGGCAGCCGTTCCCCGAGATCTTCTTCTCCGGCTCCTCCCCCGCCGCCATCGACGCCGCCGGCCGGCACGCCGACTACTACCTGTCCTGGCTGGAGCCGTTCGAGGCGCTGAAGGAGAAGTTCGACGCGGTGCGCGCGCACAGTGCCACGCCGCCCCGGTTCGCCGTGCGGGTGGACCTGCTGGCCCGGGAGAGCGAGGAGGAGGCGTGGGCGGAGATCGAGGCCGGCTGGCGGGCCCGGCCGCGCGAGAGCGACGCCGGCGAGGGCGACTCCGTCGGCGTGCGACGCAGCCGCGCCTTCCTCGCCGGAGCCGGTGACGACCCCCGCGCCCTGGAGGTCGCCCCGCACGTGTGGGGCGGGTTCAGCCAACTGCGCGACGGCCCGGCCTTCGGCCTGGTCGGCGACTACCACCAGGTCGCCGACCGCCTCGACCGGCTGCTGGACCTCGGGGTGGACGCGCTCGTCCTGGCCGGGATCCCCCATCTCGAAGAGGCCCGCCGCGTGGGCCGCCACGTTTTGCCGCTACTGAAAGGACGCTCCTGATGACCACCAAGGTCGGCTTCTTCCCGCAGAACAACACGCTCTGGGTGGCCCGCCACCTGGACCTGCTGCCCGACGTGGAGTGGGTGGACCTGAACGCCCTCGGCCGGGGCGAGCGCGTCGATCCCACCAGAGCCCTCCCGTCCGCCCACGGCGACCACCTGTTCGACGGCGGATACGACTTCATCGGCACCGGCTCCACGCCCCCGGTCACCGCCCAGGCCAAGGGGCACGACATCGTGTACGTGGCGATATCGGGGCCGCGGGTCGAGAACGGCCGCCTGGTGGTGCGGGACGACTCCCCGATCGGCTCGGTGGCGGAGCTGAAGGGCAGGCGGGTGGCGCTCGGGCACGGCTCCTGGCAGACCACCCTGCTGCTGCTGGCGCTGGAGCGGGCCGGGCTCGGGTGGGGCGACATCGTCCCGGTGGACGCCTACGGCAACGCCGCCGAGCTGCTGGTGAACGGCGACGTGGACGCCTGGGTGGGCTCCTACCCGTACCTGACGCCGGTCGAGTCGCGCACCCGGACGCTGGTGGAGACCGAGGGCCTGTTCAGCCACCGCTCGCTCTGGTTCACCCGCCGCGACTTCGCCCGGGAACAGCCGGCGGAGCTGGCCAGGATCGTCACCGCGCTGCAGCGGGCTGACCGCTGGACGGAGGAGCACCCGCGCGAGGCCGCGGCCCTGTTCGACGGCGAACTCGACGCGTGGGAGCACGCGCTGCGCACCCGCCCGTGGGGGCTGCACCCGGTCAGCGCGGAGTTCGTCGCCGAGCAGCAGCACGCCGCCGACCTGTTCCACGCCAACGGGCTCATCGAGCGGAAGATCACGGTCGCGGACGCCGTCCTCCCCGAGATCGGCGAGCTGGTGACGCGAACCCGGTGACTCCCGTCCTCTCCGCCGCCCACGCGGCAGCGGAGAGGACGGCCTTCGATCACGGCGGCACGTCCTGCGCTCGCAAGCCGGCGCCGGACTGGCCTGCGACTTCATCGAGACCGTCACTCTCAGCGGACAACGCCAACGCAGGGCTCAATTGATCAGGCCATCGCAGCGTGCGCGCCGCCAACCACGGCATCCGCCATGTTGAAGACGGTCGCATCGACCGGCGGGTACGGGGCATGACCCCGTACCCGCAGCGCCGCGACGGCGTCGGCAACCGGCGAGCTGTATTCGGGTGGGGTCGAAAGACAATCTTGTCGAGCATGGTCGAGGAGAAGATCGTGAGCAAGGTCTACGTCATCGGCGTCGGAATGACCAAGTTCGAGAAGCCTGGACGCCGCAAGCCGCGATGGCCAAGGAGTCCGGTACCAGGGCGCTGAACGACGCCGGGATCGCGTTCGAGCAGGCCCACGGCGGGTTCATGTTCGGAGAGTCACCTCGGGCCAGCGCGCGGCCTACGAACTCGGCCTGACCGGGATCCCCATCACGAACGTGAACGACAACTGCGCCATCGGGTCGACCGCGCCCTACCTGGCGGCGAACGCGATCCGCGGCGGTCTGGCCGACTGCACGCTCGCGCTGGGATCCGAGAAGGGAGAGGCGGTTCAGGGTACGAACTCGATGCCGGGGTATCGCGGGGACGGCTTGGACAACAGGTGGTTGTCATGGTGGCGCAGGTGAAGGTCGAAGAACGCGCCCAGGTAGGCCCGTTGGGCGGCGACGGCCCGGTCGGCGTCGATCGTGCCGATGCGCTCGGTCATGGCGGCGACCACCTGTGGCGGAATCGGGAGGGTCTTGGCCAGTTGCTGCACCAGTGGGGCCAGGTCGGTGTAGGTGTGGTGTCCGGAGCCGCGCAGGCGCAGATGGCGACGCCAGCCGCGCAAGTGCGACCAGAACTGTGCCCAGGACGGGTCGGTGTCGCGTCCATGGCTGGCGCTGGCCATCAGCATGAAGGGGCGGTCAAGGCCGGTGGTGGCGGCGGCGACAATGCTGCCGTCCAGGTCGACGCCGGCCCGGATCCGGCGGTCTCCAGCCATCGTGTACGCGGCCGTGGCGCCGCCGAGCGAATGTCCGAACATGCCGATCCTGGACATGTCGAGGGAGCCTGACACGCCGTGGGGCAACTGGCGGTGTCCGGCATCGGGATGCCCCCCGGCATTCAGCCTGGCGAGTTCGTCAAGCACGAACCTGGTGTCGTCGTTGCGGACCCGCAGTGCCGTGGCGAAGTCGGCATCGGTCGGCCGGGCCGGTTGCCGGCTCACCTCGAGCCGCCCGCCGGGGAACTCCACGATCTGGGCTTCGTAGGTGTGATCGATGGTGACCACCACGTAACCTCGGCTGGCCAGGTCCTCGACCAGCGTGGTGCCGAGCTCGCGCATCGCGGCGTACCCCGGGGAGAAGAGCACGACCGGATGGCCGCGGCGGCGCGCCCTGACGGGGGCGTCCTGGAGAGCATGGGTCAGCGGGAAGCCGACGTCGTCCATCGACGTTTGAAGGCTGCGGCTGGTCTGCTGCCTGTACAGCTTTGTCGCCGCTGGTGAGAGCCAGGGAGCCCGCCGGTGGCCGCCGGCGTTCCGGGTGGGGTACCACAGGCTGATCATCAGTTCGCGTGGCGCGGGTGGCGAAGTCCACGGGTCCCGACGTGAACGGTCGATCAGATGCAGCGAGGTCGTTGCTATCCGATGAGGGCCAGTCGGTGCCGGCAGGGTCAGCTGAACCCGGCCCCTGCGGTGCCCGACGGCCGTCGGTGTGGCCTGCGTCCTGGAAGCGGCGTCGGCGGTGCGGCGGTCTGCCGCAACCGTCCCGGTGATGGCGGATAACAGTCCCACCGTTCCAGCCGCCGCCAGCATTGAGCGGCGTGTCAGGCCGGGTGTCCATGCGCTCATCTGGCTCCCTCGTCAGCGGTCCAAGATTCCGAACATGATCCACTGATACTGGCGTCACGACGATGACAGCGACAGGCCGCGAACGTGATCTCGGGGTATGACCAGGGACATCCCTGACCCACTCACCGGGGAGCGGCACCATCGCCGTGCTCTTCCTCGACACTGTGACGATCGCCGCTGCGCGGGCGCAGGTCTCGTACAGCAGCCGCCATAGGGTTCTGTCGCGGACGCACGGCCACCACCCTTCCCCGTGCAGGACCTCCTTGCGCGGGATGCGGGCAGCGAGCTCGAAGGGCGTCGGGAGAGGTCACGCGGTCCATCCCGGCTTGCGGATCAGCCGGGTGTGGAGCGCAGGCCGTCGAGGAGGAGGTCGAGGAGATGGCCGGACTGCTGGTCTCGGTCGGGTTCCGTCTCTGTGGCCAGGGCGATGGCGTTGACGAATTTGAGCAGTTGCCCGGCGGTGACGTCCTGGCGGATGGCGTTCGACTGCTGGGCTCGGGTGAGCAGTGCGGTGACCGAGGTGACGATGGCCGTGCGGCACCATGACTCCTCCTGCGTTCCCACTGCAGCCATGAGGGAGGCGGCCAGGCCACGGGTCGTACTGCCCTGGGCGACGACGGCCTTGAGCCAGGACATCAGGGCCTCGCCGGGCGAGGCGGACGACAGCAGTGCCTCGGCCTGGCGGCACAGGGCCCCGACGTGGTCGCGGTATACGGCTTCGAGCAGGGCCTGCCGGGTCGGGAAGTGGCGATAGAGGGTCGCGTTCCCGACGCCTGCCCGCTGGGCGATCTCGTCGAGCGGCGCCTGGGATCCCTGTTCGGCGAAGGTCGATCTCGCGGCGGCGAGGATGCGCTCGTAGTTGCGCGCCGCGTCGGCCCGCATGGGCTTGGCCGTTGGCTGGGTCACGGTACTTCCAGATTGCATAAACGGGGATAGTCCCCATATCATAGCGCAGGCCGCTAACCGGGGAATCTCCCCGGTTAGCTAGGGAGGTTCATGTGGCCGAACTGGCCGAGTACGCGAGCACGTACGCCGAACACTTCGCGATGAAGCGGAGTGACGGTGTGCTGCTGCTGCGGATGCACACCGGCGGCGGGTCCTGGATGGCCGGACCGGAGCCGGACCTGCGCGAGTCCGGGCCGGCGCGGTGCCGGGTGGCGGCCGGCACCTGGTCTTTCAGGAACTCCTCGGCCTCAAGCGCAGCGCCATGGCGCTCTACACCGGCGCGGGCAAAGATGCCGCACCCCACGCCGTGCTCCAGCGTCCGTGGAAGCGGCGCCTGGTGGACGACCTGGGCTTCGGCCCTGCGCACCAACTGTTCGAAACGTGATCAAGGAGTAACTGGTGGAGAACATCGTCGCGGTGACAGGCGCCACCGGAACCCAGGGCGGTGCGGCTGCCCGTGCGCTGCTGGGGGCCGGGTGGCGCGTGCGGGCCCTGGTACGTAACACTCAATCGGCGAGCGCCCGCGCGCTGGCCGAGGCGGGTGCCGAACTGGCGCACGGTGACATGGACGACCGCGCCTCGCTCGACGCCGCGTTCCGCGGCGTGTACGGCGTTTTCAGCGTCCAGCCCACCGCGGGCTACCCGGGAACGCCACCGAACTTCACCGTCGAGGATGAATTGCGGCTGGGCAGGAATGTCGCGGACGCGGCCGCCGACGCCCACATCGAGCATCTCGTCTACGCCTCGGTCGGCGCCGCCGACGCCGGCCACGGCATTCGCCGCTGGGAGAGCAAGGCGGAACTGGAGACCCATGCCTGGCGGCTTGGCACGCCGACCACGGTGCTGCGGCCGGTCCGGTTCATGGACAACCAGGTCGATCCGCGTTTCGGCACCCACGACGGTGTGCTGGCCGACGTCATCTTCCCCGATGTGCCGGTGCAGCTCATCGCGGGTACGGACATCGGCGCCTTCGCCGCCCTGGCCTTCGCCGACCCCGCCCAGTACGTGGGCGAGACCCTCGAACTGGCGGGCGACGAGCTCACCATGACCCAGATCGCGCACGTCATGGAGCAGGTGCTGCATGAGCCGATCACCTACCGGCCCATTCCGCGCGAGGTCCTTCTGGACAAGGGCCATGACGCCATCGCCGGCTACGAGTTCGCCAACCACGGAGGCGGCTGGTACGCCGACATTCCGGCCCTGCGCGAGCGGCACCCCGGCCTGATGACCTTCGCCGCCTGGCTGGAGCGGGAGGGCGCGGAGAGGTACACCGCCGCCCGGAAACGCGACTGACAGCTTGAGGGAACCGCCGGCAGACCTGCCCACCAGCCGGGCGCGGACGTCGAACTCCCTTCCCCTGGCGGCGTTCAGCTGTCGGCGCCCGGGGACGGCAGGCCGGATTCGAGGTGAGCCAGCGCGTCGTCGAGCAGTTGCCGGTGTCGTTGGGTGAACCCTTCGGACAGGTCGTTCGCGGCGGCGTTCCAGGCGGCGATGGCGACTCCGATGGCAGCCCCTGAGACGGTCAGGAGGTGAATGTCGTCGGTGGGGCGGTCGAGACGCCGCGCGAGGGCTTCGGTGAGCAGCGGTAGCGCGGCGGCGATCTGGCCGGGCACTCGGGCACGCAGGTCGGGGACGCTGCGCAGCAGTTCCTCGCGTTGCCGGTTGAGCGTGTGTTGTTCAGGCGTGGCGGTGTCGATGAGCGAGGTGATCGCCTGACGCAACGCGCCGACGAGGGCCGACGCCTCCAGATGCTGCGGGAGCGCGTCGATCACCATCACGTCGGCGATGTCATGCAAGACGAGGTCGGCTTTGGTCGGGAAGTAGCGGAAGAACGTCGCCCGTGAGACGTCGGCGGCTTCGGCGATCTCGTCGATCGTGGTGTTCTCGTAGCCGTTCTCCGCGAACAGGCGCATGGCCTCGCGCTGGATCGAGGCCTGGACCCGGGCCTTCTTGCGTTCTCGTAGCGACACCTGGCTGGTGTCGCCGGCCGGCCGTCGTCTCGCCATCGTTCACTCCCGGCTGGATTCGCCCGTCCGCGGGGCGCGGAACCGTTCGGTCATCTGTTGCAGCTTGTCGAGTTGCCCCGCCTCGCCGATGGCCATCCCCCAAAGCTGGTGGGCGGTGTGGAAACCGAGGTCGTCGACGAAGGCGCGCTTCCACGGCCTGCTGGCGATCGCGTGGGTGAGCAGTCGTGAGGCCCGTGGTCGCCCCATCATCATCTCAGCGATCTCCCAGGCCCTCGGCAGCAGGCGTTCGCGTGGCAGCACCTCATTGACCAGGCCCAGCCGGAGCGCGGTGGGGCCGTCGATCGGTTCGCCGGTGTACATGTAGTACGACGCGCGCTTGGTGCCGAGCGTGTGTTGCAGGGTCAGCCCCATCCCGTCTCCCGGTACGCCGCCCCCCAGGAAATGCGGGTCGAAGAAGTCGGCGTCCTCCGTGCAGAGGGTGATGTCGCAGATCGTAGCGAACTCGCAGTGCGTACCCGGCCCGTTGACGGCGGCGATGGTCGGGATGTCCATGGCGGATACGAAGTGCTCCAGCAGCTTGACCATGTCGCCGTACATCTTGAGCTGGCTGTCGGTGCTCCACTGCGGGAACGGGGTGTGCCACAGCTCGGCTGGGTCGCCGGTGTGCCAGCGGTCGCCGGTGCCGGTGATGATCAGGACTTCGTTCTCCGGGTCGTTGCCCACCTGCGCCCACGCCTGGTGCCAGGCATTGTGGCCGATCCAGCTGTGTTTGAACGGCCCGCCGTCGGTGTGCATCCGCAGCTCGATGATTCCGTCGCGGCGGGTCATCACGAAGAACTCCTCGTACTTCTTGGAGTACTCCTCGAATGGCGTCGGCGTGACTCGGCCGTCCCAGGGTGACAGGTGCTCTGGCATGTGGTGCTCCTTGTTGATCGGAGTGCTGGTCGTGGTGTCCCACCGACTCCATCATGATACTAGTCTCAATTGAGACTAGTATCATGATGGAGGAAGAATGACTGACGTTGTGCTCGGCCTCGCCCGTGACCTGGCGATCTCACCCTGGCTCTACCTGGTGTTGTTCCTGTGCGCGGCGCTGGACGGCTTCTTGCCCCTCCTGCCCAGCGAGGGCGTCCTGCTCCTGTCCGGAGCGTTCGCCGCCACCGGCCGTCCTCACGTGGTGCTGGTGGCCCTGGTCGCAGCCGCCGGCGCCTTCGTCGGCGATCACATCTGCTACCTGATCGGGCGACGCCTCGGCCCACCTGTGTTGCGCCGCCTGCGGCCCGAGACGAAACGCCATACCGCTGTCACCTGGCTGTCCGGGCTCCTCGACCGTCGCGGCGGGGTCATCGTCGTCATCGGCCGGTTCCTTCCTGGCCTACGGTCGATCACCACGCTGACCGCCGGAATGACCGGCTACCCGTGGCGCGCCTTCGCGCCCTTCGACGCGATCGGCGCGCTGATCTGGGGTGTCGCGGGCGCGTGCCTGGGCTACTTCACCGGCGCCGCATTCCAGGACTCACCGGCGCGAGGACTGGTCGTGTCGCTCGTCCTCGTGGCCGTCGTGATCACACTCGGCGAGATCGGACGGCTTGTGCGACGCCGTTCAGAACAGTCCTGAAGATCCGGCACCCACACCTTGACGGGGTATCGGCGCCGGAATCGGGCTGTAACGTTCGGGCATGACCACCAGGCGACGCCTGCGTGACGCCGCCGCTACGGCCTCCTCAAGCCGGCGACTGACGTGGCCGGAGGCACACACGCCGCCCAAGCCGGATCGATGGAGCGCTTCTCGCTTCACATCGGACCGGCGTCCGGCGGCTCGCCATCATGTCGTGAGAGGTGAAATTGGGAATCGTCACCCTGCACAGCACGGACCTGCCGCCCGACCAGCGATTCGACTGGTGGTGCGACCTGATCAG
>NZ_JBEXYK010000095.1:0-26651 GCF_040630865.1 Nonomuraea sp. NPDC005730 | reverse complement strand
CCCCGCGTCCCATCGCGCTGCGCCCCCCGCGTCCCATCGCGCTGCGCCCCCCGCGTCCCATCGCGCTGCGCCCCCCGCGTCCCATCGCGCTGCGCTGCGTCGCGCTGCCGCCCACCGTGCAGCGCGCCACCGCCGGCCCCGCTGCGCTGCGCCCTGCTGCCCCCTGCTGGGCCCCGCTGCGCTATGCGTTCGCGCCCCCCGCTGCCCCCGTCGTCGCATCCGCCGCGGCCCCGCCGTCGCCGTGGGGGCGATTTGCGTTTGAGTGCGCTCGAAGTTCTACCGTTCCGGACATGACGAACATTGCAGAAGGATCCAACCGTGAACAGCGCTACGAACACGGCCTGGAGGTGCTCCGGAAGATCGACGGCGAGGCCGGGCAGCGGGTCGTGGACGCACTTGCCGACGTCTCGCCCGAACTGGCCCACCAGGTGGTCGCCTGGGCCTTCGGCGAGATCTACGACCGCCCCGGCCTGGCCCCCCGCGACCGCCAGTTGGTGACCCTGGGCGCGCTCACCGCGCTCGGCGGCTGCGAACCCCAGCTCGACGTGCATGTCAACGCCGCTCTGAACGTCGGCCTGACGCCCGATGAGATCATTGAGTCCCTGTTGCACTCGGCCGTCTACTGCGGCATGCCACGCGCGCTCAACGCGACGTTCGCCGCCAAGAAGGTGTTCGCCGAACGCGGCCTGCTCCCCGTGCCGGACGGCACGGCCTGACCCAGGCCCCCGCCCGATCCGGCCCGATCCGGCCCGATCTCCCGCGGTCGGCTTCGGCCCGATCCGCCCGGCTCCGGCCGAAGCCCCCGCCGCGGCCTGATCCGGCCCGATCCGCCCGTGACGGGGGGCTGCCTCCCGACCGTCCGGTCTGTCATGATCGACTGGGATGAGCGTGCAGGCGTTACAGGCGACGGACCCACCCGAGATCGGCGGCCATCGGCTGCTCGGGCGCCTCGGCGCGGGCGGTATGGGCGTGGTGTACCTGGCCAGGAGCCGCCGCCTGGGCCTGGTGGCCATCAAGGTCATCAAGCACGATCCGGCCGACGCCGAGGCCATGGAACGTTTCCGCCGCGAGGCGGCCACCCTGCGCGGCCTGCGCAGCCCGTACGTGGCGCCGCTGGTGGACGCACGGGTGACGGCGCCGCCGTACTGGCTGGCGACGGCGTACGTGCGGGGGCCGACGCTGTTGCGGGCGGTGGCCGAGCGTGGGCCGTTGCCGGCGGGGCTGTGCCGGCGGCTGCTCGCCGGGCTGGCCGCCGCCCTGGCCGACGTGCACCGGCACGGCGTGCAGCACCGCGACCTCAAGCCGCACAACGTCATCCTGTCGCCGCAGGGCCCGCGGCTGATCGACTTCGGCATCGCGCGGGCCCCTGGCCAGAGCACGATCACGACGTCGGGGGAGATCGTCGGCACCCCTGGCTACATCGCTCCCGAGGCCGTACGCCAGGAGCCGGTCATGGCGGCGGCGGACGTCTTCGCGCTGGCCGGCACGGTCGCCTACGCCGCCACCGGCCGCCCGCCGTTCGGGCGCGGCGAGCCGATGGCGGTGCTCTACAGCAGCCTGAACGCCGACATCGACGTGGACGGAGTCGAGCCCGCGCTCGCCGAGCTGATCCGCTCGTGCGCCGCGCGCGACCCGGCGGAGCGGATCACGTCCGACCGGGCGGCGGCACTCGCCGGGAGCGCCGCGGCCCCGCTGTCCTGGGCCTCCGACGTGGAGTACCAGGCGCTCATCGGCGAAACCGACCCCGCCGAGGACGCCCCCGCCGAGGAAAACCCCACCGAGGACGACCCCAGCGAGGACGACCGCACCGAGGACGACCGCACCGAGGACGACCGCACCGGGACGACGCGGCCCGCGAGGACGCCCTGGCCGGGGCGGGCGCTGGCGGCGGGGGCCGTCCTGCTGGCCCTGGGCGCGACGGCCGCCGTCCTGTTCCCCCGGCTCGCCACGCCCACGACGGGCCCCACCCCCGCGCCCACCACCACCGCGACGACGGGCGGCCCGGCGACCGTCAGGGCGACCGCGGCGGACGATCCCGGAACCATGCTGGATCCCAACACCGTGGTGGTCACCCAGCCGCCGCCCGGCCCCACCCCCACGGGCCCCGTCCGGTGGCAGGCCGTGCACGGCCCCCGGTGCGCCGCGGAGTGGTTCTACGCCGACCCCGCCTGGCGTCCCGTCACCGGCGGGTGGAAGGGCGACGGCTGCGTGGGCGCGGCGCTGGCGCTGCGCGTCGGGAACGAGCCGGCCCACTTCAACCAGGCGGTCAACTGGTACTTCGACACCCGCGGCGGCGCGCGCTGCACGGTCGACGTGCACATCCCCGACGACCCCCGCTCGACCGGCCTCGCCTTCTACTACCTGGACGACAACGACACCGACCCGCCGCACCTCGGCCCGCCGGTGGCCGTGGACCAGCGCGCACACCGGGGGCGCTGGGCCCCGCTCGGCACCTGGCGGGTGCCCGCCGCGGGCCGGCTCACCGTCCTGGTCGGCAACCAGCCCGTCGGGGCCGACGACACCCACGAGGTGACGGTCTCCGCCGCCCGCGTGCGTTGCCGCCGGTGACCCCGCGCCGCCGCCACCGCCGCGGGGTTCCGCGGCGGTGCGGGCCGAGGGGTCAGCGCAGGGTTCTGCCCAGGGTGCCCTGCTCGGGGTAGGAGTACCGGACGCGCAGCACGAGCTTGGCCTTGCGCGGCTGGCTGCCGGCGTAGGCCAGCAGGCCCGAGAAGAAGTCGAGGCCGTCGGCGTTCACCCCGACCTCGACGCAGCCGTGGCTGTACCCCTTGTGTGAGTTGTGCAGGTAGAAGCCGCCACGCCCGTACATGTTCCCCTGGGTCGGGGTGAGCCGGACGCGGAACGTGCCCCAGTCGGGGAAGACCGGGCCGTTGCCGCCCACGGGCAGGAACTGGATGCCCTCACCGGGGTTGGAGACGGCCTTGTCGCCCCGCTGGTTCGCCGCCTCGACGGAGTTCTGCCGGGGATCGACGTGGGTGAAGAACGTGTACAGGCCCTCCGGCAGCGGGCCGTGGTCCTTGCTGTTCTGCATGGTGCCGATCTGGTGTCCCACCAGGCCGGACGTGGCCGCGTACAGCAGCGTGCCCGAGCCCTGGAGGGAGGCCGGCATGGATCGGCGCCAGTACAGGAACTTGCCGGTGTAGACCAGGTCGGCCTGGTCGTCGGTGGCGTCGCGGACGTCGAGGTCGAACCGGCCGAGCGTGCGCAGGGCGCCCGTCCGCGGCACTTCGATGGCCTCGAACCGGCCCGATCCGGGCGTCCTGCCGGTCAGCGCGAACACCCGGTAGGAGCCCTGCGGGTCGTAGGAGGCCCGGGTCTCCTCCAGGAACACCAGGCCGGAGGTGTGGTGGAAGAGCACGGCGTGCACGTTGTCGTCGGGCTTCTCGCCCTTCCACATCATCGGCTGGGTCTCCTCGCCGACGGTGAGGGAGATCCGGGAGACCCGGTCGTTCTGGCTTCTCTGGAAGCAGAAGTACGTCATCGGGCCGTCCGCCGCCCTACGAGATCGTCGCGAGGTTGGACGTGAGCGCGATGTCGGTGCCGGACGACGGCGTGTACTCGTGCCACTCGGCGATGAGCGCCCCCTTCTCACCCGGTTGCAGGATCGGCACGGGAGCCTGCGTGCCGCGGTGGGCGAAGCTCAGGCGCTCGACCGTGAGGTGGGTGGCGTCCGGGATGGCGACGACGAGCTGGGCCTCCTGGACGCGGCGGTCGTCCTCGGCGTCCAGCACGACCGGCAGCCCGACGGCGAACGCCGAGCTGTTGCCGACCTTGATGTTCACCGGGTTCGGGCTCGGCGCGAGGTCCGACGAGGACGTGGTGAAGGCGGCGTCCTGGAGCCGGGCGGCCGCCCGTTCGGGGTTGGCGGGCGGGATGCCGGGATAGTTGCGGTCGTCGTAGGCCGCGATCTCCTGCGCGATCGTCAGGTACGGCGCCGGGATCGGCGCGCCGACCGCGCCCCCCTCGGCGAAGCGCATCCACTCCTCCTCCCAGCCCTTGCGCACGGTGAGGACGATCCGCGCGCTGCCGGCCCGCAGGAACGCCTGCCGGGTCGGGTCCTGGTGCCGCAACTGCCGGATGAACGGCCAGCTCGGCGGGACGTCCCAGAAGTAGGAGTAGAGGAACGTCACCACGTTCTCCCACTCGATCGCCTGGTTGATGAAACGCACCAGGTCCTCGTGCCGCCGCAGCAGCGTCCACTGCTCGGCGCTGAGCCCGAGGCTCGGCCCGTCGAAGCCGATGCCGTGCTGGAGGTCCACGCGCGCGGCCAGGAAGGCGGCCAGGACGTCGGCGGGCATGAAGTCGAAGTCGCTCCCGAGGATGAACCGCAGGACGCACTTCATGATCTCGTCGCTCTCCTCCCGCCGCAGCGTCAGGGTGTCGACATTCGCCAGCTTGTCCTCGATGGCCGCGATACGCGCCGCGATGTCCTCCTGCTCGGCGAAGTACCTGGTCTGGGCGGCGTTGTAGAGCGTGTTCCAGACGTCGGTGCGCCACTGCTCGACGGCCTCGTCCGTGAGGTCGAGCCGCACGCCGAGCCCGACGAACACCCGCTCGGAGTGGTGGAAGAAGAACGTGATCTTGTGGCGGCCGGTGAAACCGCGCATGTAGGGCGTGGCGCCGTCGAAGGACATGATCCGGTGGTCGCGGATGATGAGCGCGTCCGACAGGTTGCGCCACGTCGGCTCCGAACGGGCCCCGATGACGTCGAAGTTCATCTTGTCGTCGGAGTCGTCCTTGCCGACCTGCGCGTCCAGCATGATCTCCCGGATGTGCGTGCCGCCCGGCACGTCGAACTCCAGGTCCAGGAACCACCAGTTCCCGTCGGTGTTGACGTGCGAGCTGACGGTCAGCGGCGTCGGCGCCTCGGGGTGCGGCCGGACGGTCACGCCGTGCCGGTCGGCCAGCCACTGGTACTTCGGGACGCCGGTCGGGGACGGGTGGCCGTCCTGGTCGACCAGCTCCGTGGTGATGTCGCCGTGCTTGACCGGGAACTCGAAGGGGCCCTGCTGCGAGCGCAGCAGTTCGAGCTCCGCGTACGCCCGCCGCATCGACGCCCCCGGCTCGGGGACCGCGATGTCGTACGTCAGGCGCAGCCCGTACCGGTAGAGCCTGACCCGCCACTTGCGCATGAGGCTGAAGTAGTCGATCCGGACGGGGTCGTTGCCGGTGTTCTTCAGCACCCGGGTCGAGGTCTCCTCCGACCCCGTCACGGTGGTGGTGGAGATGGTCACCTTGTGCTCGCGGCGGGAGCGCGAGGACGCCTTCTGCGTGGTGGCGCGGGCGTGCTTGATGCTCTCGGCGGCCGAGGCCGACTCCGAGCCCTGCGCGGTGAACCCGGTGGTGCTCGAACCGGAGATGATCGGGATGCCGCCCTGGACCGTGCCGGTGATGTTGAACTGGTTCGAGTGCTGGCTCTGCGACGACGTCGACTGCGACAGGTCGGTGTTGTCGGTCACGCCCGTCTCGCTGACCTCCTCCAGCGAGTCGGTGACGATGGTGGTGAACTCCTTCGAGGTGACCGACCACTCCTTGTGCGTGACCGCGGTCACCTCGCCGGGCGCGAGCGGGACGGTCGAGACGAGCTCGCCGCGCTGGATCCCGATCGGCACCATCTCGATGCGTTCCAGGTTGAGCATGCCGATGGGCGGCGCGGCGGTGTTGACCGCCAGGCCGCGCAGGGCCACCGCGGCGGTGTTGAGCGCCTGCGCGGCCCGGCCGGCCGCCTCCCGGGCGCCGGTGCTCTCCGCCTCGCGCAGGCGCTCGGCGCGCAGCTCGACGAGCGTCCCGGCGAACAGCGCCAGCTCGGCGGCCGGCACCCGCGCCAGCGCGGCGGGATCGGGGCGCAGCGCCGCGACGGGCTGCTCCTCGAAGCTCCTGAGCAGGTCGAACGCCTCGCCGGAGACGCCTTCAGGGGCGTTCCCGGCCCGGAGGCGGTCACGGACCGCGTCGGTGTCGCCGGGGGCCAGCGCGAGCTGCCGGACCGCCCCCAGCTTGACGATGCCGCCGCCCGCGCCGTCATGTGCGTCGTCGTGCGCGGTGGGCACCCGCAGCGGAACGAGCGTGCCCTTCAGCACCTCCCGCGCCGAGTTGTCCAGCACCGGCGCGGCCGGCGGGGACGGCGGCCCCGCGGCCGCCGCGCTGTGGATGTCTGCCATGGTCGTCCCCCCTCGTGGATGAGCAGCTGTGCCGCCATGGTGAGGGCGAGGGGCGGGGGAGGGCATGAGTAGGGGCTACTCAGAAAAAGGCGGCCCGCGCCTCCGCCGAGATGGCCGTCGGAGGCGCGGGCCGTGCACCGGATCTTGTCAGGTGCGGCGTCCGCGCAGCAGGCGAACGGTGATCGCCGCGCCGAGCAGGACCACGGCGCCCACGACCCAGGGCAAGGGGGTGCTCCCCGGGCCGGGGACGCCGTAGCCGCCCGCGTAGCCGTCCCTGGCATAGGCGCTGCCGGGGAGCTTGGCGGCGTAGCGCTGGTGCGCCAGCCGCCGGTAGTCGGCCACGGGGACGCCCGCCCGGCCCACCGACTGCGCGGCCTCGTCGTTGAGCGGCACGACCGTGCCGTCGCGCAGGGCGTACCAGGCGTTGAGCTGCGGCTCGCGGAACACGGTGCCGGTCTGGCCCGCGTACCGCTGTTCGTCGCCGCCGCTGGCGATGTTGCTGACCACCCACGTTCCGCGGCGGTCGCGGGTGGTCCAGACGGAGGCGGTCTGCCCGTCCGGCGCGGTGGCGCCGGTGGCGAGGAAGGCGAAGCGGGCGATCTCCGCCGACCGTCCGGACACGAAGTCCGGGTTGAGGTCGTTGACGGCGACCGTGGGGCCGTCGACCCGCGCCGCCACCGGCGCCAGGCTGGTCTGCCTGCCCTGGCCGGCGAAGAAGCGGCCGACCGTGTCGCCGGCGCCCGCGGCGGCGGCTCTGGCGGCGTCGACGTCGGCCTGGGTGGGCGCGCCGGGGTCGGCCAGCGCGGGGCTCGGGACCCACAGGAACAGCGCGGTCAGGGCCGCGACCGCTGCGATGAGCTTCATGTCGATGGCCTCCTTCACGCGCCGATGTAGTCGAGCGAGTGGGTCCAGAAGAACGAGGAGTTCGAGACGTAGTAGTTGTAGGTGGACCAGTTGTAGCGGGTGCTGGACGGCCACGGGTTGCTCCAGTACACGTACGACGAGGTCTTGTCGTAGCCGTAGATGACCTCCATGTGGCCGCCGCCGCTGGTCCACTGGATGCGGGCCATGATCGGGCGGTCGGCGTCGATCTCCCTGACGATGGCGGCGTAGGTCAGGTAGTCGTAGACGTACACGCCGGGGCTGATGCCGATCTGGCGGAAGGCGGTCTGGTCGTTGCCGAGGGTGGCCTGGTTGTTCGGGCAGCTGGTGTTGACGCCGCGGTTGAAGGCCAGGTTGCAGAACTGGTTCTGGCTGTAGGAGTACCCGTAGTAGGCGGCGACGGAGTTGCCCGTCGCGGCCCAGCACCAGTTGGAGTACTGCTGCGACTGCTGGGTGAAGTTCAGCTTGTACCAGGTCGCGGCCGAGGCCGGGGGGCTGCTCGCGATCCAGGTGGCCGCCGCTAGGGCGAGGGCCACGGCCAGGCGGAACATAGGCGCTCCTTCTGCTGGGGGGTGCTGCGAAGGATGTTCGACCTGCGGAGATGGCCGTACAAGGGGGAGCGGATTTCCCTGACAGATCACTGTGGAAGGTGACATTTCATGACGTTCATGAAGTGATGACGAATCTGTGGAAATCTGTGAACATTCACAACGTGGCGGATGAGCTCCAGGCCGCGCTGCGCGCCGGCCCCTTTCACGTCGCCCTGCGAGCCGCGGTCGGAGCGCGGGGGCTGACCCTCGAACGGCTGCGCCACCGGCTGGCACAGCGCGGCCTCCACGTCGGGGTGAGCACGCTGAGCTACTGGCAGCAGGGCCTGCGCCGGCCGGAGCGCGAGGAGTCGCTGCGGGCCGTGGGGGCCCTGGAGGAGATCCTCGACCTGCCGCCGCGCTCGCTGATCGGGCTGCTCGGGCCGCCGAAGCCGCGCGGCCGCGCGCCCGGGGTGGCGTACTCGACCCTGTTCCGGCCCGCCCAGGTGGTCTCCGCCATGCTGGACGAGCTGGACGCGGTGGCCGACGACCGCCGCCTGCACATCGCCGTGATGTACGAGTCGCTGCGCATCGGCCCCGACCGCAGCCTCACCACCCGCGAGACCACGCAGGTGGTGCAGGCCCACGAGGAGGGCGCCGACCGCTACATCATGATCTACCGCGGCGACGCCGGCTGCGACGTGGACCGGGTCACCGTCGCCGCCCTGGAGGACTGCCGCGTCGGCCGCGTCACCAGGGACGGCGAGACCGCCACGGTGGTCGCCGAGCTGCTGTTCGACCGGTCGCTGCGGGTCGGCGACACCCACGTGCTGCGGTACGAGATCGCCGACCTCAGCGGCGCCGAGTCCTGCTTCTACGAGCGCGGCTTCCGCTTCCCGGCCGGCCAGTACGTGCTGCGCGTCGCCTTCGACCCGGTCGAGCTGCCGGTGCGCATCCACCGCTTCGCCCGCCGCGGTCCGGGCGGCGGCGAGCTGACCGCCTCCGAGCTGACGCTGAACGCCCAGCACGCCGTCCACCTGATGGCCGCCGCCCTCCAGCCGGGCCTGGTCGGCATCCGGTGGTCCTGGCCCTGACCGGCGCGTCGCTGTCACACTCCGGGTCGCTGTCCCGTCCTGTCGCCGACAATGACGATGAACGGAGAGGCGATGACCATGAGAGCGATACGCGTGCACCGGCCCGGCGGCGACCTGGCCCTCGATGACGTTCCGGTGCCGCGCCCGGCCACCGGCGACGTGGTGGTGCGCGTGCACGCGGCCGGTTTCGTCCCCGACGAGCTGGAGTGGCCGGGCACCTGGACCGACCGGGCCGGGCGGGACCGCGCGCCGTCCGTCCCCGCGCACGAGGTGGCCGGCGTGGTGTCCGAGGTCGCCTACGGCACCACCGGCCTGTCCGTGGGCGACCGCGTCTTCGGCCTGACCGACTGGCACCGCGACGGCGGCGCGGCGGAGTACGTCGCGGTCGAGGCGCGCAACCTGGCCCCGATCCCCGCCAACGTCACCTTCACCGAGGCGGCCGCGCTGCCCCTCGCCGGGCTGACCGCCTGGCAGGGCCTGTTCACGCACGGCGGCCTGGAGGCGGGCCGGACGGTCGTCGTCCACGGCGCGGGCGGCGGCACGGGCACGCTCGCCGTCCAGCTCGCCCGCCGGGCCGGTGCGCACGTCATCGCCACCGGACGGGGGCGCGTCGCGGGCCTGGCGGTGGAGCTGGGGGCGCACGAGTTCGTCGACCTGGAGCGGCAGTCGTTCGAGGAGGCGGTCGAGCCGGTGGACCTGATCTTCGACACGATCGGCGGCGACCTGCTCGCCCGCTCGGCGGCGAAGGTCAGGCCGGGCGGCACGCTGGTCTCGATCACCGCGCCGCCGCCGGTCGTGCCCGAGGCCGGGCGGGCGGTGTTCTTCATCGTCGAGCCCGACCGCGCCCAGCTCGCCGAGGTGGCCGCGCGGGCCGGGGCGGGGCTGCTGCGCGCCCACGTCGGGGCGGTGTATCCGCTGGCCGAGACCGGGCGGGCGTTCCGCGACAAGCGCGGCAGCGTGCCGGGGAAGGTGGTGATCGAGATCTGACGACCGGCGGCAAATGTATGGATATTTCGGCCTATTGAGGAAACCTTGACCGGCCTGCCGTATGACCGTCCGGGCCACGGGCACGCGCAGTTACGGAGCCAAGCGACCCGCTGACTCCGCGTACCGAAGGAAGGAACCGTCATGCCGCAGAGCAAGGCCCGCAAGACGAAGACGGGCGACAAGGACAAGGACAAGAGCCGGAGCTCCTCGACCCAGAGCCGCACCGGTACCGACAAGAAGTCCTCCGGCAACAAGTCCCAGGAGAACAAGAACCTCCCGGGGCATCAGAGCTGAGCCTGAGCGGCACGACGGCGTGACACCCGGCCCGCGGGCCGCGGGTCACGCCGTCTCTCTTGTCGGGGTTGTTCCTGTCTGTGGGCAGATGGCCAGAATGAGGAGACAGTTCCCCGCCCCTTCAGTCTCTCCATGCACAACGTTCACCCGTGCGCTCCAACGTGTCCGCTCGAAGGGCACGCCGCCTCATCGGCTGCCGGTGAACGTCATGGAAGGACCCGATGCAGCCGATGGCAGCACGACAGTTATCAGGCGGTTCGAGGAGCAGGGGACGCCTCGCCGTCACCACCGCGCTCGCGGCGGTGCTGGTGGGCGGCCTCGTGACGGCGGCGTACGCCGACCCGGTGGAGCAGGGCCGCGGACGGCCGACCCCCACCCCGACGAGCACCCCCGCCCCGCCCGCGCTCACCCCCGCCACCGGCTCCTACCTGGAGGGCACCGCGAAGGTCGCCGCCGTCCCGGCCACGGCCGGTGACAGCGTCACGAAGCTCGACATCGACGGCACCCCCGTCACCGCCACCGCGACGGTGGGCGTCTCCAAGCTGGCCTTCGACGTCGGCTCGAACTCCACCGAGGCGCAGTACCACAGCTACGTGCAGGTCAACGGCGCGTACCAGGCCGAGATCGGCAACTTCGCCAACCAGCGGGCCACCATCGAGATCCCGAACGAGCACCTGGTCAAGGGCGAGAACACGGTCGAGATCGTGGTCGGCACGATCCAGTCGTCCTGCGGGCAGAACCACGACGACTTCGTGCTCTCGGGCGTGGGCCTCGAACTGCTCGGCGAGGTGGCCGACGGCGAGGACAACCCTTACACGCTCAACTTCGGCGACGGCAACTGCGGCAGCAACACCACGCTGCTCAAGCGCGCCACGCTCACGTTCTTCACCCAGTCCGACCCGCGCGGCACCACCGGTCTCGCCGCCGACCTGGACACCACCGCGCTGGCCAACGGCGAGCACGTCCTCAGCGCCGCCACCGCGGCGGGCGCGACCGTCCGGAACACCGTGACGGTGAACAACGCCCCGGCCGGCGCGCCGCGGCTGCTGCCCACCGACGGCACCCTCGTGGCCGGCACCAAGACGGTGTACGCGACCGTCCCGGCGGCCGGCGCGGGCGGCGTCGAGTCGCTGACCGTGGACGGCGGCAAGCCGGTCACCAGGGCCACGCTCGGCAACGGCGCCGCCATGCTCGCCTTCGACGTGGGCGCGGACTCGATCGACGACAAGTACGACGACTTCCTGCTGGTCAACGGCAAGCGCATCGACCTGGGCGGCACCTGGGCGAGCCGGCGCGTGACCGTCGCGGTCCCGGCCAGGTTCCTGACGCCGGGCGAGAACACGATCAAGGTCGTCACCGGCGACTACAAGGACTCCTGCGGCGTCAACCGCGACGACTTCACGATCGCGAACCTCGCCCTGACCCTCGACGGCGCCACGGTGACCGGCAAGGACGTCAAGCCCTCGTACGCGCTGGGCGACGGCGACTGCGGCGGCGACCAGGCCCTCCCGCGCGAGGCCGAACTGCGCTACACGATCGACGCCCCCGCCGTGCACGTCACCGGGACGCTCGGCGCGGGCCAGGCGACCCTCGGCTTCACCGTGGGCAGCAACTCGATCGAGGCCCGCTACCAGAACTTCGTGCTGGTCAACGGCCAGAAGGTGGTGCTCGACGGCGACTTCGTGAGCCGCCGGGTGGACCTGCCGATCCCGAACGAGTACCTCGTGCCCGGCTGGAACACGATCGACTTCGTGGCCGGCACGTACCCCACGTCCTGCGGCGCCAACCGGGACGACTTCGCGATCTCCAACATCGTCCTCACCCCGGCGCAGGGCACCGCCGCCGGTCAGATGATCAAGCCGTCCTACGGCATGGGCGACGGCAACTGCGGCGACACGGCGAACCCGCTGACCGAGATCGACCTGGAGTTCCTGGTGGACGCCCCGGCTCGCGGCCTGCGCGCCGACCTCGACACCACCGCGATCAAGGACGGCCGGCACACCCTGGCGGCCAGGGCCACCTCCGGCCGGACCGCCGACCGCGTCCTGATCACCGACAACTCCGCGCCGAAGGTCGCGAGGAGCGTCCCCGCCGCGGACGAGAAGATCACTGCGACCGTCGTCCTGGACGTCAGGCTCGAAGACGCCTCCGGCGTCGTGTCCGGGCCGGACGTCAAGCTCGACGGCCAGGCCGTGGAGCTGGGCGCCCGGATCGGCCCCGGGCTGAAGGCGGGCCGGCACACGCTGTCGGTCACCGGCGCCGACGGGCTCGGCAACGCCGCGGCCCGGGAGATCGTCTTCGAGTCGGCCGGCATCCCGGACGCCCCCGCCGAGCTCACCCCGGCCTCGGGGACGGCCGACGTCACCGACCCCGTCACGCTGTCGGCCAAGGTCGGCGAGCCCGGCGGCGGCCCGGTGACGGCCACCTTCTCCGAGGCCAGGATCCTCACCCCGGACGAGGCGTACCAGGGCACGGCCACGACGCTGCCCACGACGCTGAAGGTGCCGGGCGAGCGGCGGATCAGGGCCGACGGGCTCGAACCCGGCGACGGCCGCACGCTCGACGCCCCCACCGGCCGCGACCTCGTCTACCAGCGCTTCGACGTCAAGGTGCAGGGCCACGTGGACGCGCCCGTGCTGCGCTGGGAGGGCGTCGTCGACCCCGAGCGGCTGGCCTCGCTGCGGGCCTGGAACACCGAGGCCAAGGCGTGGGACCTGCTGACCAGCGCCCGCGGCGGGGCCGACGGCAGGACCGTCCTGACCGCCGTCGTCGGTTCCGAGTACGTGGACCGGCAGCAGGTGCACGTCATGGTGACCGGCGAGGACCCGTTCGCCGACGACATCGACCCCGGCGACCCGAACGGCTTCGCCGACCCCGCCACGTACGACTTCTCGATCGTGCACTTCACCGACACCCAGTACATCTCCGAGGGCGCGGTGGAGCAGGAGAGCGCGCAGGAGCGCGCGGTGTGGGAGTCGGCCTACGCCGGCATCGTCAACTGGATCACCGCCAACAAGGACCAGCGCAAGATCTCCTACGTCGCCCACACCGGCGACATCATCGAGAACAACATCCGCAAGCCCGCCGACGAGGCCATGCAGCGCGAGGTCGTCGGCGAGTTCGAGGTGTCGTCGAAGCAGCAGCGCGTGCTCGACCAGGCGAACATCCCGAACGGCGTCATCGCCGGCAACCACGACAACCAGTCGGGCACCGAGAACGGCCCCGAGGCGATCTACAACAAGTACTACGGCCCGTCCCGCTACCAGGACGCCTCCCAGGGCTGGCGGCACGCCGAGTACGGCGGCCCGTGGAAGGAGGGCGACAACCAGAACCACTACGACCTGTTCTCCGCGGGCGGCCTGGACTTCGTGGTCGTCGGCCTGTCGTACGGCGTGACCAGGGAGGAGGCCGAGTGGGCCGACTCGGTCTTCAAGAAGTTCCCCGGCCGCAACGGCATCCTGCTCTCGCACGACTACCTCGTGCCGAGCACCAATGCCGACGGCCGCGGCGCCGCCTTCTCCGCTCCCGACGGCTCGATGCTCTACAAGACGGTGGTGGGGAAGAACCCGAACGTCTTCCTCATCCTGGCCGGTCACGAGCACGGCGTGGGCACCAACGTGAAGCCGAAGGTCGGCCAGGTCGGCAACGGCGTGGTCGAGCTGCTGGCCGACTACCAGTTCTACACGGTCTCGGCCGACCGGCTCGGGCTCACCGAGATCGGCGGCTACCAGCCGGAGGACCGGCTCCAGTTCGGGGCCGGCTACTTCCGGCTGCTGCAGTTCGACGTCAAGCGGGCCGAGCTGAGCGTGGACACCTACTCCCCGCTGCTCGGCGACTTCGGCGCCGGCGAGTTCGACCCGCTGCGCCGCTACGACGGGCGCGAGGACAACATGGTCCTGCCCGTCGACCTCACCACCCGGACGACGAGCTTCAGGACCGACTCCCTGGCGCTCTACAAGCCGACGAAGATCATCGGCGGGAGCACCGCCGCCTCGGGCCAGGTCGCCTCGGTGACGTGGAAGCACCTCAAGGACGACACGGCCTACGCCTGGTTCGTCACGGCCCGTTCCGCGGGCGGCGGCGTCACCGCCTCCGAGCCCAGCGTCTTCGTCACCAAGGACGAGCACGGCCGTCCCGGCAAGTGGGACAAGGACTCGCCCATGTACCGCTGGTTCACCCGCTGATCCGCCCCCTCGCCGCCCCGGGCCCGCGCCCGGGGCGGCGCCCTTCCCCCCGAACCTGGAGAGACCAGACATGCCTCGCTGGCGCTGGCCGTACGCCGTCGTCCTGGCCGTCATCCTCTGCGCCGCGCTGGCCGACCTGCTGCACCCCGCCCCCGCGGCGGCGCACGACGCGACCACGAAGGCCCACGCCGAGGTGACCGGCACGGCCACCGACGTCAGGGTCGTGCTCGACCTGGAGTACGACCTGCTGATGAAGTCCGCCTGGCTCTACGCCGAGGCGTACGAGGCCAAGGGGCGCGCCGAGCAGCTCCGGCAGCTCGCGGTCAACCGCGACGCCGTGTTCGGCTACGTCACCCGCCGCTTCGCCGTCGCCCGCGCCGATCGGCCGTGCGTCCCCCGGCAGGCGGGCGGGGCGGACGTGCACCCGCGCGGCAAGGCCGTCTTCGCCACGCTGACCCTCGCCTACGCCTGCCCGGCGGTGGACGGGGGTGAGCACACGATCTCCAGCGCCCTGTTCCCCGACGCCGAGACGTTCGTCCACAGCACCCAGACGCTCCTGCGCTACGACCTCGCCGGCGAGCGGGGCTCGGCCGTCCTGACCGCCGCGAGCCCGACCCTGCGCCTGGCCGAACGCGCGGCGGCCGGCCAGATCGGGGAGTTCTTCCTGCTCGGCGTCGAGCACCTCGTGCTCGGGCTGGACCACGTCTTCTTCCTGCTCACCCTGATCATCGGCGCCCGCGGCGCGCGTGACGTCGTGGTCACCGCCTCCGCCTTCACGGTCGCCCACAGCATCACGTTCCTGTTGGCCGCCATGGGCGTGGTGGCCGTGCCGGCGGCGGTGGTCGAGCCGGTCATCGCCGCCTCGATCGTCGTCGTCGCGCTCGCGAACCTGCTGGGCCGCGACCGGCCGGGCGCCTGGCGGCTGCCCGTCGTCTTCGCCTTCGGCCTGATGCACGGGCTCGGGTTCGCGGGCGCGCTCGACATCCGCGAGAGCGGGTCGTGGGAGCTGCTGCTGTCGCTGCTGAGCTTCAACGTCGGGATCGAGGTGACCCAGCTCGCGATCATCGCCGTGCTCTTCCCGCTGCTGGTGCTGCTGCGGCGGACGGCCGCGGCCCGCTGGACGGTGGCCGCGGTGTCGCTGTCCATCGTGGCGGTCAGCCTGTACTGGTTCCTCGACCGGATCCCGCTCCCGCTCTGAGCGCCCACAGGCGGCCGGCTCCCCAGGCGAGCAGGGCCAGCACGCCGACCAGCAGGTATTCGATGGCCGGGATCCTGATCGCCTCGTTCGTGCCGGTCAGGTCGCCGCGCAGGGCGTACACGGCGATCAGGGCCGCCGCGTAGCAGCCGGTCAGCGCCCAGCGGGCGGCGCGGGACAGGCCCAGGCCGTGCATCTGGGTGATCACGAAGACGCCGAGGAAGCCGAACAGGAACATCGGCCACAAGCCGTCCGGGCCCGAGGTCATGACGGCCACCAGGGTGCCGTGGACCACGACGGCCAGCTCCAGCGTCACCGTCCAGTAGCGGTTGGTGTGCGCCCTGGTGAGGAAGAGGCTGCCCTGGAGCAGCAGCAGGAACATGTAGAAGAAGCCGATCAGGTGGCCGGGCGTGGACTCGGCCGGGTGGTACCAGAAGGTGTAGACCGCCGCCCAGCTGAACAGGTAGCCGTGGTAGCGGCGGGCGAAGTCGACGATCTCCCGCCTGATGGGCGCCGGCCGGCCGAGGAACAGGCCGCGCCGCCGGTTCTCCATGATCAGGACGACGACCAGCAGGAGGACGACCGAGCCCTGGGAGCTGTAGATCGACACGTCCTGGGCCAGGCCGTCGTAGAACAGGTGGGTCTGCACGGTGTGCAGGGCGACGAACCCGGCGTTCACCGCCAGCGCGACGACGTTGACCGGGTGGAGACCGGCGGAGTAGCGGCGGACCCTGGTCTGGGCGTGGTGGATGAGCCACCAGAACACGAGCTGGTGGGCGGCGTAACCGGCCCAGGCCGACAACCTGGTCCACACGCTGGGCTCGGGCAGTTTCCAGTAGTACCAGGACGCGCCCTGGTCGGGCAGCAGCACGACGTCGTCCAGCCACCGGCCCAGGAACCAGATCAGGCCGGTCAGGACGGCGCTCGCGACCACCCCCGCGACGAGTACCGTCTCAGGACGGATCGCGGCTAACGTTTTCTTTCTATGATGGAATACTTCCACCATAGAAATATAAGGGGTGACATGACGGCCTACGACCTGATGGTCCTCATCCGCCGGCTCAACGTGGAGAGCGACCGGTTCGTGGAGGGCTTCGCGGTCGGGCACCGGCTGCACAGGACCGACATGAACGCCCTGGTGGTCATCCTCGACGCCCACCTCGCCGGCCGGCCGCTCTCGCCCGGCGGGCTGGGGGCCGCGCTGAACCTCTCCGCCCCCGCCACGACGGCCCTGCTCGGCCGGCTGGAGCAGGCCGGCCACGTCGTACGGCGGCGCGACGCGGGCGACCGCCGCAAGGTCGAGGTCGTCATGAACGAGCAGGCCGTCGAGCTGGCGGGCACGTTCTTCGCCCCGCTGGTCCGGCGCCTCACCGCGGCGATCGACGCGATCACCCCGGCCGAGCGGGAGGTCGTCGGCAGGTTCCTCGCGGACGCGATCGAGGCGACCGTGGCGGCCAGGAAGGAGCACGAGGCGTGAGCGCGTCCCGGTCGATCGTGATCACCGGCGGCACCCGCGGGCTCGGCCTCGGCCTCGCCCGCTCGCTGACCGCCCTGGGCCACCGGGTGACCGTGTGCGGCACCGACCCGGACCGCGTGGCCGCGGCGGGGGCCGAGCTCGGCGTGCCCGCCGTCGTGGCCGACGTCGCCGACCGCGCCCGCCTCCAGGACCTCTGGGACGAGGCCGTACGGCGGCACGGCCGGGTGGACATCTGGGTCAACAACGCCGGGATCTCCCACGACCGCCTCCCGCTGTGGCGGCTGCCCGCCGCCGAGGCCCGCGCGGTGACCGAGGTCAACCTGCTGGGCACGGTCAACGGCTGCGCGGTGGCGGTGGCGGGCATGGCGGCACAGGACGGCGGCGGCCACGTCTGGAACATGGAGGGGCTGGGCGGCGACGGCCGGACGGTGCCCGGACTCGCCGTCTACGGCGCCACCAAGCGGGCGGTGACGTACCTGACCAGGGCGCTGGCCAAGGAGGCCCCCGACGGGGTGACGGCGGGCCTGCTCAGCCCCGGCATGGTGGTCACCGACCTGCTGACGCACGGCTACTCGGAGGCCGAGCGGGAGCGGTCGGCCCGCATCTTCGCGATCCTCGCCGATCCGGTGGAGACGGTGGCGCCGTGGCTGGCCGAGCGGGTGGTCGGCCGGGCCAGGAACGGCGCCCACGTACGCTGGCTGACCCCCGCCAAGATCGCCTACCGCTTCGCCACCCGCCGCCCCTGACCCGGCGTCGGCTCAGCCGTCCTGCCTGCGGACGAAGAAGCCGCCGCGGCCGTCGAACTCCACCGCGTACACGGCGTCGAAGCCGTCGGAGGCGCGCGGCCGGCGCAGCCGTCTGAGCGTGGCGAACACGCCCACCTCGGGGACCCTGGCCCGGCCCGTACGCTCGGCGTTGCGCTGGAGCGAGCCCTTGACGTTGGGCGGGAACCAGTAGGCCACCACCCGCGCGCCGTGCTCCCGGCCGGCCACGATGAGCGGCTGCCACTCCTCTGGCGAGGCGTTGGTGTTGTCCACGGCCACGTTCCGGTCCTCCTCCAGCGCCTCGCGGATCAGCCGGAGCTGGCGGTGCTGACGGCGGCGCGCGTTGGGGAAGTCGTCCTTGCTCACGTGCGCGTGCGTGGCGGCCAGGCAGCGCCGGTAGAAGGTGGACTTGCCGGAGGCCTGCAGGCCGATGAGCACGGCCACCTCCCGATCGATCATGGTTCCACCCTATTTGGTCCTGGACAGGCTAACGTCGTTAGCCTAGAGTGTGGCTAACAGCGTTAGCTTCCAGGAGGGCATCATGACCGCAGTGACCGTCAGGCGAGTGGCCGGCCGTTCCGGGTGGGCCGTGCTCGCCGCCTTCTGCCTCGCGTTCCTCGTCTTCGAGGTGGCCAAGCACGGGGGCGCCACGCCGGTCAGCTCGGCGTTGTTCGTGCTGGCGCCGTACGCGACCAGGTTCGGCGGGCCGGCGGTGGTGCACGACCTCGCCCACCGTCCGTGGATCCCGCTGGCCGTGCTGGTCGGTTACTCGGTCTCGCCGCTGGGCTGGGTGCCGGTCTTCACGGCGGGGCTGGCCTGGATGACGTACGTCGCCGTCGCCCGTTTCCTCGGTCACGGTCCGAGGAGTGCGCGTGGCTGAGCTGTCGCCGCGCGCGGGGCAGATCGTCGCGGCGGCGCGGGAGCTGGTCGAGGCGGGCGGGGCGGACGCGTTGACCATGCGGGCGCTGGCCGCCCGGCTCGGGATCCGCGCGCCGTCGCTCTACAAGCACTTTCCCGACAAGTCCGCCGTGGAGGCCGAACTCATCGCCATCGCCCTCGCCGAACTGGCCACCGCCCTGGAACGCGCCGAGCACGACGGTCGCGGGGGCGGGCTGGCGGTGCTCGGGCGGGCCTATCGGGCGTACGCGCTGGGCCATCCGCACCTGTACCGGCTGATGAGCGCGGGACCGTTGCCGCGTGACCTGCTGCCCGCCGGGGTGGAGGAACGGGCGGCGCTGCCGCTGGTCCGGCTCGTGCGGGGCGAGGCCGCCGCCCGCGCGGTCTGGGGGCTGGCCCACGGCCTGGTCATGCTCGAACTCGACGGCCGTTTCCCGCCCGGCGCCGACATCGAGGCCGCCTGGACCGCCGGGATGTCCGCGTTCACCGCCGCCGCGGCCCGCTGAGCGGGCGTATCCCCGGGTTCAGGGACGGGGGTGCAGGCCGTCCAGGGTGAGGGTGAGGAGGCGGTCGGCGCGGGCCGGGTCGGGGGTGGCCTGGGCGATGCCCGCCGCCAGCTCGACCAGGTCGGCGACCTCGACGTCCGCGCGCACGGCCCCCGCCTCCTGGGCGGGCAGCAGCAGCCGGGCGGCGGCGGCGCGCAACATCGCCCAGCAGTCGACCCCCGCCCCGCCCTGGGTGAGCATCATCCGCGCCCCGAGCCCCCGGTCGGTCATGGCGTGCGCGACCAGCGACCGCAGCCAGGCCACCAGCGCCTCACCGGGCGGCAGCGCCTGGCCCGCCTCCTCCGCCCGCGCGCACAGCCGGGTCAGCCGCCCCTCGAACACGGCCGCGAGCAGCGCCTCGCGGGTGGGGAAGTGCCGGTAGAGCGTGCCCGCCCCGACGCCGGCCCGTCTGGCGATCTCGTTGAGCGAGGCGTCGGGCCCCTCCTCGGCGACCACGGCGATGGCCGCCGCCACCAGTTGCTCGTAGTTGCGGCGCGCGTCGGCGCGCATGGCCCGTGCCGGCACTGGACACTCCCGCGGTTGAATCGGAGAACATCTCCGATTATAGTCCCCGACGTAACCGGAGAAGTTCTCCGGATAGACGGGACGGTGACCCATGACCGACGACGTCCACCACGACGACGGACCCCGCCTGGGCAAGGTGGGCCTGTGGACGTTCGCCCTCGAGGCCCACCCCGCCGGGGCGGCGCGCGAGGCCGCGGCCGAGATCGAGGAGCTGGGGTACGGCGCGCTGTGGTTCGGCGAGGGGTTCGGCCGCGACTCGGTGAGCCAGTCGTGGCTGCTGCTCTCGGCGACCAGGCGGATCACGGTGGCCGCCGGCATCGCCAACATCGCCCTGCGCGACCCGATCGCCATGGCCGCCGCCGAACGGGCGCTCAACGAGGCCCACCCCGGCCGGTACCTGCTCGGCCTCGGCGGCCACCGCATCAGCGACGAGCCGATCCAGATGGACGGCTACGCGATCCCGAGCCTGGGCCGGGCGGTGACCACGATGGGCGGCTACCTCGACGCCATGGACGCCGTCCCGCTGGAATCGGCGGCCCCCGCGCACGCGCCGCGCCGCGTGCTGGCCGCGCTCGGCCCGAAGATGCTGGACCTGGCGGCACGGCGGACGCTCGGCGCCCACACGTACTTCGTGCCCGTCGAGCACACCGCGCGGGCCAGGGAGGCGATGGGGCCCGGCGCGTTGCTGGCCGTCGAGCAGGCCGTCGTGCTGCACCGCGACCCGGCCAGGGCCCGCGAGGTGGCCGCGGAGCACGTCTCCTTCTACCGCACCGCGGCGCCCCACCAGGCCGCCAGCCTGCGCAGGCTCGGCTTCGGCGAGGACGAGATCGAGCACGGCAGCGACAGGCTGGTGGACGCGATCGTGGCCCACGGCGACGCGGCGGCGATCGAGAAGCGCGTACGCGCCCATCTCGACGCGGGCGCCGACCACGTGTGCCTCCAGGTCCTCACCGACAACCCCGGCGACCTGCCCCTCCCCGAGTGGCGCGAACTCGCCGCCCTGACCTCTCTGTGACGACCATGCCCGGCACGGGCGGCGGCCCGAGGGGGTTCCCAAAACCGGGCAGACGGCGGGAGAGGGGGTCAGATGATCAACGCGAAGTGATCAGACATCAAGCCGTCGAGGTCGGTAGCGGATCCAGATGTCGCCTCGGCTGTGGCCGGAGAGGCGGAGCACCGTCGCGTCGGCGGCGGGCGGTTCGACCGGTTTGTTGTGGACCCGGCCGAGCCCGGGGGAGACCACCTCGTCGGCGCGCACCCGCCAGCCGTGCGGGACCTTCAGGTGCAGGTCGCCGAACCACGAGGTGATCGTCACCCGCACCTCCACCTCGGGATGCGGGCACTCGGCGGCGAGGAGGTCGAGCTTCGCGGTGCCCCAGACGCCGAGCCGGACGTCGATGCGCGGCGGCACCACCCACCGCCCGGCCCGGCTCACCCGCCAGTGCTCGGTGTGCATCCTCAGCACGCCGGAGGCGGCGGCGGAGGTGGGAACGGGGGAGAGGACGGGCAGGTCGGCGACGAGGGCGCCGAGCTCGCCGACCGTTCTGGCGGCGTACGCGCGGTCGATGCGTTCGCGTAACTCGTCGAGGCTGATGCGGCCTTCGGCGACCGCCTGCCGCAGCCTGTCGGCCACCTGGTCGCGGTCGTGGTCGCCGGCCCGGATGTCGGCGTCGTCCGTCATGGCGACCACTCTAAGGATCATCGGGCGCGCGGGCCATGCGCGTGCGGGCTCAGTCTCCGGCGGCCCGGTAGCCGGTGGCGCGGAACAGGAACGACGCCCACGACCGGTAGGGCCGCCAGGACTCGGCGAGCTTGCGGTAGGCGCCCGCGGGGGCGTCCTCGGGCAGCCCGTACGCCTCGCGCAGGATGCCGAACAGCCGGGGTTCGTCGCCGGGGAACGCGTCGGGCGCGCCGGCTCCGCGGATCAGGATCAGCCCGGCCGAGAACGGCCCCACGCCGGGCAGCGCGCGCAGTTCGGCCAGGGCGTCCTCGGGGGTGAGCGAGCGCAGGTGCTCGGTGGTGAGCACGCCGTCGAGCGCCGCCTGCGCCAGGCCGCGCAGCCACTCCTCCTTCTGCGCCGGCAGGCCGAGACCGCCCGCGTCCACCAGGCTCACGGGCGGCGGGAACGCCTGGTACGCCTGCCCGTCCACGGTGACGGCCGCGCCGTACCGGTCGGCGATGCGCTGCTTGACGCGCGAGGCGACGATCATCGACGAGCGCTGCACGATCACCGCCCAGCAGGCCGCCTCCCACGGGCTCCAGAAGCACACCGGCCGCAGCCCCGGGCGGTCCCGCTGCACGTCGCCGAGCACCGGGTCGGCCGCGCCCAGTTCGGCGAAGCCGGTGGCGTCCACGTCGAGGGAGAAGATGCGCGCGATCTCGCCGCGGATCGCCGGGCCGGGGGCGCGGGTGGTGGTGACGGCGACGCCACCGGGGGCGGCGGTGACGCTCGCCCCGATCGGCAGCCAGTCGGACTCGGCGCAGTAGGCGAAGCGCAGCGTCCGGCCGTCGGAGGGCAGCGCGCTGGTGGCCGGCCAGTCCTCGACGAAGCGCAGCGTGGCGCCGAAGTCGAACGGGCCCTTCGCGGTGAGCGTGAATCCGTGCGTGGTCATGGGCCGTATGGTAGGCGCCGCGGCGGCATGGTCCTGGTGGGGCCGGGCTTCCGCATCACGGGGCCCGGCGGGGGCAGCGGGCGGGCATGAGGAAGTTCATGAAGATCTTCGTGGCGCGCTGGCTGGCCCGTACCCCCTGGGGGCTGGCGATCCTGGCCGCCGGTTATCTGCTCGGACGGCGGAGGAAGCAGGCCGGGCGGCCCGCCGGACGGCCGACCGACCGCCGGCGGGCGCGTCGCGGGCCCGCCTACCACCGCCGCTAGTCCCCTACGGAGGCGGGACGCCGGCGGTCGCCCTCCGCGGCCGCCGGCCGTCTGTCCCAGGTCCGGTAGAGGATGGACCGCGCGGCCACCACCACGCAGAACACCCCGAGCAGCAGCCCCCACGTCACGTCCGAGAAGAAGTGCATGCCGCGGTAGAGCCGGGAGAAGGCGACGATCAGCGGCGCCGCGATGCCGATCGTCCAGATCACCACCTGCAGGGCCCGGTTGCGCACGTGCGTCGTCAGCACCAGCGCCAGTCCGCAGTAGAACGCGACGGCGGCGCTGACGTGCCCCGAGGGGAAGCTGGAGGTGGGCGGCGCGGGGTCGAGGTGGGGCACCGGCGGACGGCTGCGGCCGACGGGCTCGGTGGTGGCCAGGAAGACCAGCGACTGGCCCCAGACCGCCGCGATCATGAAGATCGACTCCCGCCAGCGCTTGTAGACCAGCCGGAACAGGATCACCGCCACCGCCGTGAACGCCACGACGTACGGCGTGTCCGACAGGCTGGTGCCGTAGTCGGTGAGCGTGTTCCACAGCGACGTGCGGATGGAGGCGAAGTCCTTGCTCACGGCCACGTCACCGGGCTGGGGGACGCCGACGATGAGCAGCCCCATGCCGTACGTGACGGCGCCCATCAGCACCAGAGGTAACACCAGCGACAACGCGTAGTACCGGACATGCTCAGCTCTGCTCATCGGGCACCTTCACCGGTTCGGGTTCCATACCTTCGGTCAGCGGCGCGGTGGGCCGGCGGCCCGTGTCGCGCCGCCACGTCTCGAACGCCGCCGCGGTCGCGGCGATCACCGCCACGCCCAGCACGACCCCCGCCACGACGTCGCTCACCCAGTGCACGCCGAGGGCGATCCTGGTGAAGCCCACCGAGACCACCACGAAACAGGCCAGCACCCAGGCGAGCCGGCGCCCCCACCGGGGCAACATCGGCAGCAGGAGCAGGGTGACGACCCCGGCCCCGAGCGTCACGTTGACCGCGTGGCCGGAGGGGAAGGAGTCGCCGGGCGCCAGCGCGACGGGGTCGGGCAGGTGCGGTCGCACCCGCGCGACGAGGATCTTGAGGCCGAGCCCGATCAGGCCGCCCGCGGTCACGGTCGTGATCGCCCACAGGGCCAGCCTGCGCCTGCCGTGCATCAGCAGCCAGACCGTGAACGCCGCCACCGCGACGCGCCACGGCCACGGCCCGAACAGGTCGGTCCAGACGATGAGCGCCCTGGTCACGCCGGGATGGGCGAGCGCGTACTCGTGCAGTTCGTGGGCCACCCCGGCGTCCAGCCGGTTGAGCGGCATCTTGGCCACGACGAGCAGCAGGGAGAACGGGATCATGATGAGCGCGACGGCGAACGCCGCGACCGTCATCCGTGGTCCCAGCCTGTCGAGCAGCAATGTCTTCATCAGAACCTCCGCGATCTCCGCAGCTCCGGCGGCCGGCCGTCGGGATCGACGGCGAACCGGTAGAGCGGCATGGCCATCGCCCTGCGCACCCGGGACAGCGTGGGGGCCGGGTGGGGGCGTAACCGGCCGGACGGGCGCGGGCCCCGGCAGCCGGCCGAGTGCCAGCGCTCCAGCCGGGCCGCCGACTCGGCGAACGCGTCGAACGCGGCGACCGGGTCGCACAGCTCGTCCCGGCCGGACTCCGACTCCTCGTCCAGGTGCTCGGCCATGAGCGCCAGCCGCAGGTCGCGGGCGAACCTCAGGGCGCCGTGCGGCGGCCTCGGGTCCTCCCGCTCGTCCAGGACGGCGCAGCTCAGCTCCGAGTCGTAGGTCCACGAGCGCAGGTTGACGTTGTCCGACCCGACCGACGCCCACACGTCGTCCACCACGCACACCTTGGCGTGCACGTAGACGGGGGTGCCCTGGTGGTTCTCCAGGTCGTAGATCGCGACCCGGTCGCCGCCGGCCCCCATCAGCCGGTCCAGCGCCTCGACCCGGCCGATCAGGCTCGCCGGGCCGGCCAGCCAGCCGTCCTGGTCGGGGTGGCGCGGCACCACGATGATCATGCGCAGTCCTGGCTCGCGCTCCAGCGCCTGGGCGAACGGCTCGATCACGTCCGTGGACCACAGGTACTGGTCCTCCAGGTACACCAGCGACCGGGCCCTGCCGAGCACTTTGTGATAGGCGTGCGCGATGCTGCGCTCGCCGTCCGGCGCGAACGGGTACGCGCTGTGCCGGGCGGGATAGGTGCGCAGGAGCTGCACGTGGTGCGTGCCGGCGCGCGGGGGCGGCGGGCCCGGCTCGGGCAGCGGGGGAGCGTCGTCCAGCTTGCTGAAGTGGTCGCGCAGGCGGCGCAGCGGGTCCCTGGTCTCGGGGGCCGGGTCCTCCCAGCGTTCGCAGAAGGTCTTCTCCACCTCGGCGACCGCCGGCCCGTGGATGGCGAGCTGGATGTCGTGCCAGGGCGGGCGGGGGCCGTACACGTCGGGCATCGGGCAGGACTGCGGGTCGCCCAGGTGCTCGGCGTCGTCGCGGCGGCTGTGGCAGAGGTCGATGCCGCCGACGAAGGCCACGTCCGCCGAGGGGTCGCGGTCGTGGCGGAGGATGACGAACTTCTGGTGGTGCGAACCGCCCGGCTTGGTCCGGGTGTCCAGCAGCGCCTGCCCGTGCGCGTTCTCGATCTTCTCGCCCAGGTGCCGGTTCTCGGCCGCGCTGAACCGCAGGCGGTCCAGGTGGGAGCGCCAGATGAGGCCCCTGACGACGGCGCCGCGCTCGGCCGCGGCCCCGAGGGCGGTGCCCACCGTGGGGCCGTCGTCGGTCAGCCGCTCGTCGGGGTCGCCCCGCCAGTCGGCGAACAGCAGCAGGTCGTCCTTGCGCAGTGCGTCCAGACAGGTCTGCAGCTCGGCGAAGTACGTGGCGCCGTGGATCAGCGGCCGTACGTCGTTGCCGCTGGACCACGCGTCGAGGCCGGTCGCCCGGTTGTCGCGTTCCTCCTCGGTGAGGAACCAGTCCTGGATGCGCATTCGGCCACCGCTACCCGCACGAAACCCATTAATAACCCGGTAAAGGCCGGGTAGTGAGGGAGGAGTGTCCCCCACTATCGCGGTTGTCGCACATCAGAAGAAGATTCTCGGCGCCGGCCTGGACCGGCTGCGCGTGCTGCTCACGGAGCGGGACGTCGGCGAGCTGATCTGGCACGAGGTGCCCAAGAGCAAGAAGGCGCCCAAGAAGGTGCGCAAGGCGCTCAAGGCGGGTGCGGAGCTGGTGTTCGTCTGGGGCGGTGACGGCATGGTGCAACGCTGCGCCGACGCCATGGCCGGCTCCGGCGTGCCGATGGCGATCCTGCCCGCCGGGACGGCCAACCTGTTCGCCGGCAACCTGGGCATCCCCACCGATCTGGAGGAGTCCGTACGGATCGGCTTCGAGGGCCGCCGTGCCGAGCTGGACCTCGGGTTGCTCAACGGCGAGCACTTCGCGGTCATGGCCGGCGCCGGGTTCGAGGCCGAGATGATCGCCGAGGCCGACGGCAAGGCCAAGCGGAAGTTCGGCAAGCTGAGCTACGTCAAGGCCGCCGTCCGGCACGTCGGCGGGCCCCTGGTGCCGATGACGGTCAAGGTCGACGGGTCCACCTGGTTCGAGGGCGAGGCGAGCTGCCTGCTGCTCGGCAACGTGGGCACGATCGCCGGCGGGGTCGAGGCGTTCGACGACGCCCGGCCGGACGACGGCTGGCTGGAGGTCGGGCTGTCCACGGCCAAGGGGCCGATCCAGTGGGCCCGGGTGATGGGCAAGATGGCCGCCGGACGGTCGGAGGACTCGCCGTTCGTGCGCATCACCCGGGCGCGCAAGGTGTCGGCCCGGTTCGGGTCGCCGATGACGTACGAGCTGGACGGCGGCGACCGCGAGGCCACCACCAAGATCAAGGCGAAGGTGGCCCCGGGTGCGCTGACCGTCTGCCTGCCCTCCTAGATCGCTGATGTGAATTTGGGTTAATGGTCGTAGGCAGTCAGGGACCGTTTCACGGGGGCGCCGGTGTTCCAGTTGTGCCAGATCGCGGCGTTGAGGGCGAGGACGCGTTGGCTGACCCGCGCCCAAAGCCCGTCGGTGGTGCGGGCATTGTGGCGTTCGAGGCCGAGCTGGTTCTTCAACGTCCAGATGATCGCTTCGATGCGTTGGCGTAGCCAGCCGGGGAACGGCACAGCAGGCGCGGGTTCGTCCTGACGGGCCGGCCGGATCAATCGATGACCCAGGTCAGCGGCGGCCTTCTCGATGCCGGCGCCGGCGAAACC
>NZ_JBEXYK010000094.1:0-26725 GCF_040630865.1 Nonomuraea sp. NPDC005730 | reverse complement strand
TCCATCGAGATGCGCGACACCGACGAGGACGTCTTCCGCGCGGCGGAGGAACTCGGTATCGATCTGTCCCGGCGTGAGCCGAGCAGCGTGGAAGAGGTCTGACGGTCCCGTGCTCCACTGCGGCGCGCCGGGCCGGAGAAGGGTCCGGCGCGCCGCGGTGGAGCAGGACCGGAGGGGGCCCGGAGGCTCAGCCCGCGGCCTGCTGCACGAGGGCGGCGATGCGCGCCTCGGCGTTGGGGGTCAGCTCCTTCAGCGCGAAGGCGCACGGCCACATGGCGCCGTCCTCGAGGGCCGCCCCGTCGTTGAAGTCGAGGATGGCGTAGCGGGACTTGAACTTCGCCGCGGGCTTGAAGGAGCACACGATGTTGCCGTCCTTGGCGTAGGCCGGCATGCCGTACCAGGTCTTCGGCGTCAGGTCCGGTGCGACGGCCCTGATGAGGGCGTGCACCGCCTCGGCCAGCACGCGGTCGTCCTCGGCCATCTCGGCGATCTTCTCCAGCACGTCGCGCTCGCCGTCGGCCGCCGACGCCTTCCCGCCGCGCCGCGCGGCCTTCTTCAGCTCGCTGGCGTGCGCCTTCATCGCCGCGCGCTCGTCCTCGCTGAAGCCCTCGAAACCCTTGCCGGCCGCGGCGGTGTTCTCCGTGGTACTCATGGTGAAATCTCCTTCTCTGTGGGGTGAATGCTAGTACTGACCGTTTTGTGGGTGGTGTCGCTCAGCCCCACGCGCCGGCGATCTGCCGGGTGGTGGCGTTGAGCCGGTTGAACAGGTTGGTCACGCCGACCATCAGCACGATCGCGGCGAGCTGCTTCTCGTCGTAGTAGGTGGCGGCCCGGTCCCAGACCTCGTCGCTGACCGCGTCGGCCCGGTCGGCCAGCCGCGTGGCGGCCTCGGCCAGCTCCAGCGCCGCCCGCTCCTCCTCGGTGAAGTACGGGGCCTCCCGCCAGGCGACCACCGTGGCCAGCCGCTCCTCGCTCACCCCGGCCTTACGGCCGGTCTTGACGCCGGCGTCCACGCAGGCGCTGCATCCGTTGATCTGGCTGACCCGCAGGTGCACCAGCTCCAGCGTCGCGGCGTCCACCCCGCCGGAGTGCACCGCCTTGAACAGCTCCTGGATCGGCTCCATCGTGCCGGGCAGAACGAAGGCCGGGTTCTTCATCCGGGACTGCATGGTGGTTTCTCCCTTTTTCTTGGTCGGCGCCCCGTCCCCCGGGGCGTGACTCCATCTCAGCGCAGCGGGCCCGCCGCGACGATGCCCGTGGGACACCGTGGGACAGCCGGAGTGCCGTTGGCCTGCGATGATTCGTCCCGGTAAGTTTCTTCACGGACGGGACAGAGAGGCAGGAACGCGTGACACGACAGCAGACGGCGGACCCCCAGGACGAGCTGGCCACCCGGCTTCGCCTGCTCCAGGAGCTCTCCGGGCACGGCGTACGGGCGCTCGCCCGCGAGACGGGCCTCAGCTCGTCGTCGTTGTCGCGCTACCTCAGCGGCCAGTCGGTGCCGCCGTGGGCCGCGGTGATCGAGCTGTGCCGCCTGGTCAAGCGCGACCCGCGCCCGCTGCGTCCGCTGTGGGACCGGGCGGCCAACCCCCTTCCGGCGCCGCCCAAGGCCAGCCGCCAGGTCCAGCCGCCCGCGCCGCCCGCCGGCGCTCCCCGTCCGCCGCGCAACGACCTGCCGCGGGACGTGCCGGACTTCACCGGGCGCGCGGCCCATCTCGACGCCGTGCTCGCCGCGGTCGCGCAGAGCCGGGTGGTCGCCGTCGACGGCATGGCGGGCGTCGGCAAGACGTGCCTGGCCGTGCACGCCGCGCACCGGCTCGCCGCCGACTATCCCGACGCCCAGCTCTACCTGGACCTGCACGGGTTCACCGACGGGCGGGAACCGCTCGACCCCGACCCCGCGCTGCGCTCGCTGCTCGCCGCGCTCGACGTGCCCTCGGAGAAGATCCCGCAGGAGGGCGGCATCGAGCCGCTGGCCGCCTGCTGGCGGGCCGAGCTGGCCGGGCGGCGGGCCGTCGTGGTCCTCGACAACGCCGCCGGCGCCGAGCAGGTCCGCATGCTGCTGCCCGGCGCGGGCGAGTCCGTCGCCCTGATCACCAGCCGCAACCGGCTGATGGGCCTGGAGGAGGTGCCGCCCGTCTCGCTGGACGTGCTCACCCCGCAGGAGAGCGCCCAGCTGCTGGCCCGCGCCAGCGGCGACCCCAGCGGGCCCGACGGGCGGCTGGCCCAGGACCCGGAGGCGGCGGCCGAGGTGCTGCGGCTGTGCGGCCACCTGCCGCTGGCCCTGCGGCTGGCCGGGGCCCGGCTGCGCCACCGGCCCGGCTGGACCGTCGGCATCCTGGTCGAGCGCATGGCCGAGGGGGCGAGCGAGTTCGACACCGCCTTCGCCATGTCCGTACGGCAGCTCGACCGGGCCCAGCGCCGCCTGTTCCGGCTGCTGGGCCTGCTGTCCGGGTCCTCCTTCGACGACTACGTGGCCGCCGCGCTGGCCGGGGTGCCGCTGCGCGAGGCGCGGACGATGCTGGAGGACCTGCTCGACGCCCACCTCGTCCAGCAGCCCTCGCCCGGCCGGTACACGCTGCACGACCTCGTCCACCAGCACGCGCGCCGGGCCGCCGAGGAGCAGGACTCGCCGGCCGAGCGGGAGCAGGCGCTGGGCCGGGTGCTCGACTACTACGTGCACGCGGCGGCCGCCGCCGACGCCGCGATGCCGTACGAGTCGGGCAGCCGGGCCGCGTCGGCGGGCAGCCCGCCGGCCGCTCTGCCGGCGTTCGGCAGCAAGCACGCGGCGCTGGGCTGGTTCGTCACGGAGTACACCAACCTCATGGGCGCCTTCGAGGTGGCGGTCGCCACCGGCGCCGACGCGCACGCGTGCGAGCTGCCCCGCTTCATGCGCGCGTTCTTCGCCCGGCGCTGCGGCACCACCCACCTCAACGTGCTCTTCGAACGGTCGCTGGCGGCGGCCGAACGCCTGGGCGACCCGTGGCAGCTCGCCGAGGCGCACAGCGACCTGGGCTTCGCCCGCTACAACGCGGGCCGCATGGCCGAGGCGGGGGCCGCGTACGAGGCGGCGGCCCCCCTGGTGTCCCAGGCCGGCGACGCCCGCTCCGCGGCGGACCTGATGATGCGCCGCGGCTACCTGAGCTGGGACGGGGGCCACGCCGAGGAGCCGCTCGACCTCTTCAGGCAGGCGGCCCGGCTGTACGCCGACGCCGGCTGCCCGACGGGCGTGGCCCACGCCGCCGCCGACGAGGCGTGGGCGATGCTGCAGCTGGGACGCCCGGAGGAGGCGGCCCGGCTGGCCCGCGACGCGCTGGAGCAGACGCACGGCGAGCCCGGCTGGCCGGCCACGCTGACCGCCCGGATCACCCTCGGCATGGCAATCGTCCACGAGGAGCCAGGCGAGGCCGCGCAGCACCTGAGCCAGGCCCTGGAGCTGGCCCGCGAGGACGGCCACAAGCACAACGAGGCCTGGTGCCTCAACTGCCTGGGCGTCGCCCTGCGCCAGATGGGCCGCCACGAGGAGGCGCTGGAGAGCCACCGGCAGGCGTTCGCCCTCCTGGACGAGCTGTTCGAGGAGCACTGGAAGGTGCACTTCCTCTACGGCTACGCCGAGACCTGCCGCCTGGCCGGCCTGCCGGAGGAGGCGCTGCGCCTGCACCGCCAGGCCCTCGAACTGGCGCCCAAGGTGGGCGCGCGGCACAAGGAGGCCCTGGCCCACGAGGGCATCGCGGCCGTGTTCGACGAGAGCGACCCGGCCGCCGCGGCCGAGCACCGCGCGGCGAGCCAGGCCATCCGCCGCGAACTCAACCCGGACGCCTGACCTCGTCCTCCTCGCGGACGGGCCGGGCGGCGGTCGCGCGGGCCAGCTCGGTGCGGTTGGCGACCTGGAGCTTGGCGTAGACGTGCGCCAGGTGGGTCTTGACCGTGCCCCGGCTGACGAACAGCCGGGCGGCGATCTCCGGGTTGGACAGCCCTTCGGCGGCGAGCCCGGCCACCGACCGCTCGGCCGGGGTCAGGCTCTCCCACCCGGACTCGGGCCGCCGGCGCGGCCCCCGCGCGCGGGTGGCGTGGGCGACCGCCGTGTCCAGGTCCATTTCGCGTCCCCGCTCGATGGCCGCGAGCAGTTCGCGGCCCTCCTCGCCGTCGGCGGCCGGGAGGGGGCGGGGCGCGGCCCCGAGGCCGGCGCGCGCCCGCGCGGCGGCCCCGGCCAGCACCCCGGCCGTCCTGACGGCCCCGCGACGCAGGTCGAGCAGCGCCAGGGACTCCAGGCCGGCCACCAGGCCGAGCACGAGGTCGTGGTCGACGTGGATCCGCAGGGCCTCGTGGTGCAGCCGCAGCGCGCGTTCGGGGTCACTCTCGTGGGACAGCAGCGCCAGCTCGTCCAGCACCCCGGCGCGCACGCGCGGCATGCGCCCGGTGACCGGCGACCGCGACAGGGCGTCCAGCAGCCGCGCCGCCGCCGCCTCCGCGCCCGACCGGCGCAGCGCCGCCGCCAGCACGAGCTGGGTGTCGGGCGCCAGCCACGCCGCGTCCGGCTCCTCCTGCCAGCGGCCCTCCCGCCAGCACCACTCCACCGCCTCGCGCGGGCGGCCGTGCCCGAGCGCGAGCATCGCCTTGCAGCGCTCCCACCCGGTGATGAACGGCAGCCGCCCGAGCCCGTCGATCAGCCGGTCCACGGGCTCCAGGGCGGCGGCGGCCTCGTCCAGGCGGCCCTGCAGGATGCGGATCTCTGCCAGGACGACCCGGGCCGAGCCGGTCCAGTGCAGGTCACGCAGCGGTTCCGCGGTCGCGACGGCCCGCCCGGCCAGCTCGGCAGCCCGCTCCAGCGCGCCCGACCGGGCGGCGGCCAGCGCCCACCAGCCCAGCGCGAAGGAGGCCACGCCGCGGTCGCCGCGCGCGACCAGCCGCTCCACGGCCCGCTCGAAGCACTCGATCGCCTGCCGGTAGTCGTCGCCGAGCACGTGCACCAGGCCGGCGATCGCCTCGGCGCTGTCGGCGACGAACCCGTCCCCGGCCCGGACGGCCTCGTCCCGCACCGCGCGGGCCTCGGCCAGCGCCTCGGGGAGGCCCGTCGCCAGCAGGCCGAGCGCGATCAGCGGCCCGGCCGGCCGGGCGGACTCCGGGGCGCCGGTCGCCTCGGCCAGCTCCCGCGCCGCCCGTGCCACCTCGAACGCCTCGATCCCCGGCTCGGCGGTGTTGAGCACGAGCGCCAGCGCCGCCAGGACCCGGGCCTGGAGCGGGCTCGGCTCGTCCGCGCCGAGCGCCGCGGCCCGGCGCAGCAGCGCGGCCCCCTCGGCGCCGCGTCCCTCCAGGTGCCACAGCCACGCGCAGTCCGCGGCCAGGCGCCGCCCCCGCGCCGGGTCCGGATGCGACAACCCCCACTCGATCGCGGCCCGCACGTTGGGATAGGCGGCGCCCAGCCGCGCCCGCCAGGCGTCCTTGTCGGTCTCCAGCAGCGGCGCCAGCTCCGCCGGCAACGACGCGTGGACCTCCAGGTGCAGGTCGCGCGCGGCGGTCTCCTCCCGCGCCGCCGCCAGGCGGTCCAGCGCGTACGCCCGCACCACTCCGAGCATCCGGTACCGGGCCACCGGGCCGGTCGTGTCGGCCACGACCAGCGACTTGTCGATCAGCCCCCGCAGCGCCCTGAGCAGGCGTCCGGCGCCGGGCCCGCCGAGCCCGGCCAGCCGGGTGACGGCGTCGGCGGTGAAGCCCGGCTCGAACACCCCGGCGCGCCGGAACAGCACCCGCTCGTCGTCGTCCAGCAGGTCGTGGCTCCAGCTCATCGACGCCTGCAGGGTGCGCTGGCGGAAGGGGGTGGTCCGCGCGCCGCCGTCCAGGAGGGCGTAGGGGGCGCTCAGGGAGTCGGCGATCTGTGTCAGCGACAGCGCGCCCGCCCAGCCGGCCGCCAGCTCCAGCGCGAGGGGCAGCCGGTCGAGCCGGTCGCAGATCCGCCTGGCCTGCGACCCGGCCGCCCGTGCCTCGGCGGGACCGGCCGCGTCCGGGGCGCCGGCGCGGACGCGTTCGAGGAACAGCTCCAGCGCGTCGGCCAGCCTCATCGGCGGCACCGGCCACACCCGCTCGCCGGGCATGCCCAGACTGGACCGGCTGGTGACGACCACCGCCACCCGCGGGCACTCGGCCAGGACGGCCGCGACGACCCCGGCCGCGTCGTCCAGCACGTGCTCGCAGTTGTCCACCACGAGGAGGAGCTCGCGCTCGCGCAGCGCGGCGGCCAGCACCGGCACCGGGTCCCGGTCGGCGGGCAGCGGGACGTCCAGCGCGGCGGCCATCCGGCGGCCGACCTGGCCGCCGTCGGTCTCCTGCTCCAGGCCCACCCAGAACACGCCGTCCGGCCACGCCCCGGACGCCGCCCGGCACAGGCGCATCGCCAGCCGGGTCTTGCCGCACCCGCCGGGACCGGTCAGGGTCAGGACCCGCCCGGCCGCCACCGCCTCGCCGGCCGCCGCCAGCTCCTCGGCCCGGCCCACGAACGACGACAACTCTGCCGGAACATGACGGACATCAGACATCGGCCGAAGTATGCCAGCAAATCAGCCAGGGTTCGGCGGCATCTCTGCCAGGTGGCCGATGTTCCCGGCCCGCCCGGACGGAAGGATCGTGCCCATCGGAACAAGCACCTCACCAGGAGAGCCGGACATGACGCAGCACGACAACATCCAGGGCCGCAGGGTCGTCGGCAACATCTCGCTGTCCCTCGACGGCCGGGTCAGCGGCCCGGGCGGCGAGTACGACATGAGCTGGATCGTCCCGCACGCCCTCAGCGACGGCGCCCGCGACCACATGATCCGGGTGACCGGCGCGGCCACCACCGTCCTGCTCGGCCGCAGGAACTACGAGGGCTTCGGCTCCTTCTGGCCGGCGGTCGCCAAGGACGAGGACGCCGACCCCCGCGACCGGGCCTTCGCCCAGTGGCTGGACGAGACCGAGAAGATCGTCTTCTCCTCGACCCTGGCGGACGCGCCGTGGCAGAACTCCCGCCTGGCCGAGGCCGGCCCCGCCGAGGAGGTCGAGCGGCTCAGGAAGCAGGCCGGCGGGGACGTCGTCGTCCTGGCCAGCGGCAGCGTCATCAGGGCCCTGCTGGAGGCGGACGCGCTGGACCGGCTCAGCATCACGCTCTGCCCGGAGGTGGCCGGCGGCGGCGCCCGGCTGTTCGAGGACGGCCTGCCCGCCGCGCACTGGTCGCTGACCGACCTGACGACCACCGACTCGGGCGCGATCTGCCTGCTCTACGACCGCCTGCGCCAGGGCTGAGCGGCCCCACCCGCAGGTCAGGCGGGGAGCGGGGCCGTGGTGGCGCGGTGCCGGGCGAAGGTGAGCGCGACGACCGTCCCGAGCAGCATGCCCGCGGCCGCGACGAGCACCGCCGTGCGCATCCCCGAGGCGAGCGCGGGCCCGGTGGCCTCACCCACCCCGCCGGCCGCGACCAGCACCGCCAGCCCGAGCGCCGCGCCGACCTGGAGCGCGGTGGAGGCCATGCCGGACGCGATCCCCTGCTCGCCCGCCGCCACGCCGGTGGCCGAGGCGATCCACATCCCGGTCCAGGTGAGGCCCTGGCTGACGCCCGACACGACGATGCCGGGCAGCACAGCCCAGTACGAGCCCTCGGTGCTGATCCCCATCGCCAGCAGCGCGGTGCCCGCCGCCCCGCCGACGGTTCCGACGAGCAGCGTCACCCGCATCCCGACCCACCCGGCCAGCCGCCCGCCGAGCTGGGTGCCCAGCGCGATCAGCAGGGACGGCACCAGGAACGCCAGCCCGGTCGCCACGGCGCCGTACCCGAGCACGGTCTGGAAGTAGACCGTCAGGAAGTACGGCAGCGCGTTGAACGTGGCGCCGAAGACCAGGATGACCGCGACGGCCGAGCTGAGGCTGCGGTTGCCGAACAGCCGCAGCGGCATGAGCGGGTCGGCGCCCGCCTTCTCGACCGCGACGAAGGCGCCCAGCAGCACGGCGGCCAGCACGAACCCGCCGGTGATGAGCGGCGAGCTCCACCCGGACTCGGGGCCCTGGATGAGCGCGTAGGCGAGCAGGCTGACGCCGCCGGTGGCCAGCACCGCGCCCGGGACGTCGAACCGGCGGCCCCGCGCGCGGCCCCGGTCGGCGGGCAGCAGCAGCCAGGCTCCGGCGATCGCGACGACGGCGAGCGGCACGTTGACGTAGAAGACCGCCTCCCAGCCCCAGGCGCCGGTGAGCAGGCCGCCGAGCAGGGACCCGAGCGACAGCCCGCCGGCTCCGGCGCCACTCCACACCGCCAGCGCCCCGTTGCGCGCCGTCCCCTCGGCGAAACCGGTGTTGACCAGCGCCAACGTGGCCGGGAACAGCAGCGCGCCGCCCAGTCCCTGCACGGCCCGCGCGGCGACCAGCGCCCCGGGGCTCTGCGCCATGCCGCCGGCCAGGGAGGCGAGCGCGAACAGCGCCAGCGCGCCCACGAACATCCGGCGGTGGCCGAGCAGGTCGGCCGCCCGGCCGCCGAGCAGCAGGAACCCGCCGTAGGCGACGGCGTAGGCGCTGGCCACCCACTGCAGGGTCTGCGGGGAGAAGTCCAGGTCGGCGCCGATCCTGGGCAGGGCGACGAAGACGATGTTGAAGTCGAGGGAGGTGATGAGCTGGGAAAGGGCCAGCAGGGCGAGGATCAGGCCGGGTCGGCGTCTCATGTCCACCTTCATGCGATTGTCCGGAAAATTCGTACAGTTCGGGATCCTCGTACAGTCGGGGGACGCTCGTCAAATCACCGTCCAGTGAGGGAGCGGGAACGAGAAAGGGCCCTCGCGAGATCGCGGGGCCCGTTTCTTCGTGCGCGGATTCGACCGGCGTGGGGGATTACTGCTGGTCCTGCGCCTTCTTCGAGGGGAGGGCGTGGGCGAGGGCCGCGCCGAGGCAGAGCGACAGCGCGAGCCCCAGCAGGATGTTGTGCAGGGTGACGCCGAGGCCCATGCCGATCGCGATGCCGGCGGCCAGGCCGATGGTCCGGTTGGGGGTGGTGCGCTGCGCGTTGTTCGTCATGGTCCGATCCTGTCGGAGCCGGCGGATGCGGCGTAGACGCCGCAGTCACGGGTGGGCGATGACAGAAGTCATGGCCCTCACCGTACGTTTCTCAAGGTCGGCCCAACCGGTCAGGATTCGAGAAGCGCCCGGCCGGGCGTCCTCCGTAGCGTTGCTCTCATCGTCGGAAACGTCTGAAGCACCAAGGAGAAATGGCATGAAAGCGCACGTCAGCTCTATCCTCCTCGCCGTCCGCGACATGGACGCGGCCAAGCGGTTCTACACCGAGGGCCTCGGCTGGAAGATCCAGAACGACTACGGCATCTCGGTGTTCTTCGAGTCCGACGGCGCCTCGCCCGTCGGCTTCTACGGCCGTGAGGGCCTGGCCGACCAGATCGGGCTGAGCCCGGAAGGCAGCGGGTTCAGCGGGGTCGTGCTCACCTATGTCGTCCGCAGCGAGGCGCGGGTGGACGAGGTCATGGAGGAGGCCGAGAAGGCCGGCGCCACGATCCTCAAGCCCGCCGGCGCCCTGCCGTGGGGCGGGTACGGCGGCACCTTCGCCGACCCCGACGGCTACGTCTGGAGCCTGGGCTACAGCGACCAGGGCGAGGACCAGCCGTACGCCGAGTAGCCGCGGCGGGCGCCTCCACGGGAGGTGGTGAGGTCCGGCGCCGGCGCGCGATCGTGCCGGCGCCGGACCACCACGCACCGGCCTGGACGTCTTGTCGGCTTTGCGAAAAATATCTTGATGAAGTAGCGTCACCCCCGTGACTGCCGGGTCGGCCTTGGGCCACGCACCAGAGAGCAGCCCGGCCCTGGCGTGATCGCCCGGCGGGCGCGCGGCCCGCCGCTTCCTCTTCTCCTCCTCAGCACGTCAGAGCAGAGACCATCACCCATGGAGAAGAGTGGATTTCAACAAGCAGGTCATCGACGAGTTCCGCGCCAACAACGGCCAGGTCGGCGGCTATTTCGAGGGAGCCAGACTGCTCCTGCTCACCACGACCGGCGCCCGTTCGGGCAAGCCGCACACCACCCCGCTCGGCTACCTGCCGGACGGCGGCGAGCGCATGCTGGTCATCGCCTCCGCCGGCGGGGCGCCGAGGAACCCCGCCTGGTACCACAACCTGCGCGCCGACCCCCGTGCCACCGTCGAGAGCGGCGTCTTCGTCTTCGACGTCGAGGCGGAGGTCCTGGAAGGGGCCGAACGGGACGCCGCCTTCGCCCGCGCCGTGGAGGGCGACCCCGGCTGGGCCGACTACCAGGCCAAGACGACCCGGATCATCCCCGTCGTCGCGCTGAAGGTGGTGCCGGGGCCGCCCCGGTCGACCGCGCCCTCCGGCGGGGCGTACCTCAAGCTGGTGCACGACGGCTTCCGCCGCGAGCTCGCGCTGATCCGCAAGGAGCTGGCCGACACCGGACGCCCCGGCCTGGGCGTGCAGCTGCGCATCAACTGCCTGACCATGTGCCAGGGGCTGCACCACCATCACACCGGCGAGGACACGATGATGTTCCCGGCGCTGGCCGAGCGGCACCCCTCGCTCGCCCCGGTCATCGAGCGGCTGGCCGTGGAGCACGAGCGAGTGAGCGTGCTGGTGGCGGAGCTGAAGGCGGCCCTGTCCGGTGACGACCCGGTGCGGGTGCGCGCGGAGATCGAGCGGCTGTCCGACGAGCTCGAAGCGCATCTGGCGTACGAGGAGGAGCAGCTCGTGCCGATCCTCGACCTCGCCTGAGCCCGGTCAGGCCGAGACGGACGCGCGTGCCGGCGGCGCGGCGGCGAGCCGCCGGGTCGAGACGGCGACGACGAGCCCGAGCGCGGCGTAGGCCGCGCCGAGCAGGCAGGCGGCCGCCCATCCCGCGAGGCTGTAGGCCCAGGTGGTGGTGATCGCGCCGAGCGCGGAGCCGAGGGAGTAGCAGGCCATGTACGCGCCGATGACCCCGCTGCTCCGGTCGGGACGCGCGGTGGTGAGCAGGTGCTGGCTGCTGACGTGCACGGCCTGCACGGCGAAGTCGAGCACGATGACGCCGGCGATCAGCAGCCACAACGACCAGCCCGCCTGGGCGGTCAGCAGCCACGAGCCGGCGAGCAGCGCCAGCGACCAGCCGGTCACCGAGGACGCCAGGCCCCGGTCGGCCCAGCGGCCGGCCCGGGCCGCGCCCAGCGCCCCGGTGAGCCCGGCGAGCCCGAACAGCCCGATCTCGGTGGTGCCGAGATGCCACGGCGCGGCGCCGAGGGGCAGCGCCAGCCCGCTCCACAACGTGCCGAAGGAGGCGAACAGGAAGAACGCGATCAGCCCCCGGCTGAGCAGGAGCCGGTCGCCGGCGACCAGCCGGCCCAGCGACGACAGCGACCGGCCGTAGGAGACCCGGGGACGCCGGACGTCGGCGTCGAGGACGAGGCGGGCGGTGAGCGCGAGCAGCACGCACAACGCGGCGATGACCAGGTAGACCGCCCGCCAGTCGGCCAGCTCGCCCAGCAGGCCCGCGACCATCCGGACCCCGAGGATCCCGGCCACCACGCCCGAGGTGACCGTGCCGATGTTGCGGCCGCGCTCGCCGGGCGGCGAGACGGCGGCGACGTAGGCCACCGTGACCTGGACGACCACGGCGAACAGCCCCGCCAGTGCCAGGCCCGCGATCGCCAGGCCGCCGCCGGGCGCGACGGCGGCCACCCCGGCGCCCACCGCCGTCAGCAGCAGGTGAGCCGTGATGAGCCGGCGCCGGTCGAACAGGTCGCCGAGCGGGACGAGCAGCACCAGCCCGGCCAGATAGCCGATCTGGCCGGCGGCGACCAGCCATCCCAGTGATCCGTCCGCCAGCCCGAGGTCCCGGCCCGCGGCCTGGAGGACCGGCTGGATGCCGTAGACGGGCGACACGGCGACCGCGCACACCAGCGCGAGCACGATCCGTTGCCTTCCGGTCAGTCCTGGCGACATGTCACTCCTCAATCAGTTTCGTTATGCAACCGATCGGAGGTTAGGACATAATGGTTTCGAATTGCAACTGATCGGAGGGCCCAGTGGACGTCACACTCGCTGCGGGAAGCGCCTGGACCGACCCGGCCTGCCCGGTCGCGCGCGCCGTCGACCTGGTCGGCGACCGGTGGAGCCTGCTGATCGTCCGTGACGCGATGGACGGCGCCACCACCTTCACCGAGTTCCACCAGCGGCTGGGGATCGCCCGCAACATCCTCACCGACCGGCTCCGCAAGCTGGTCGAGCACGGCATCCTCGACCGGAGGGCCGCCGCCGACGGCAGGCGGCACGCCTACCGGCTCACCGACGCCGGGCAGGACCTCTTCACGGCCGTCGTCGCCCTGCGCCAGTGGGGTGAGCGCCACGCCTTCACCCCGGACGAGCCGCACTCCGTCCTGGTCGACGGCCAGGGGCGGGAGCTGCCCAGGCTGCACCCGCTCGGCCGGGACGGCACCCCGCTCTCCGCCGAGACCGCACGCGTCCGGAAGACCGCCGCGTCCGGCTAGACGGCGATGGTCAGGGCGCGGTGGTCGGACACCTCGGGGGCGGCCACCACCTCGAACTCCTTGACGGCGGCGGGGTCGGAGACGAGCAGGTAGCTCGCGTGCCGTACGGGTCTGCGGTAGCGGGAGGTCCTGGTGTCGGCGTCGCCGACCAGGTCGCGCAGGCCCAGCCCGGCCAGGATCCGGAACGTCTCGCTGTCTGGCAGGAGGTTGAGGTCGCCGCACACCACGGTCAGGTCGCCGTCCTCGCGCGCGCCGGTGACCAGGGCGGCGAGCCGTTCGGCCTGGGCGTGGCGGGCCGGGCTGTCGGCCTTGCCGCTCGCGTCCCGCAGGCCGTGCAGGTTCACGACGGTGACGAACCGCCGTGCCGGGCGGTCGTAGACGCGTACGGCCAGGGCGGCGCGCGGCCGGTCGCCGGCCGGCCACCCGTCGTGGTGCTCGACGTAGCCGCCGTGCACGAACGCGGACCGGACGCCGACGACGGGCAGCGTCTCGGCGACGAACGTGGCGACCCCGAAGTCCTGCCGGTGCGAGCCGCGTTCCTGGTCCAGGACCGGGCCCGAGTCGCTCACGGCGAACAGCGGCTGGTGGCGGGGGAGGCGCGAGCCGACGTCGGCCAGCAGGTCGGCCCGCTGTGGCAGAGACCGCTCGGCGTCGTCGAACCGGGTCCAGCCGCGCAGGCCGGGCGTGCGCGTCACCTCCTGCAGGCACAACACGTCGGCGCCGCAACTCTCCACCCAGGGGGCCAGCTCGCCGAACATCGCGCCACCCCACGCGTTCACCGAAACGATCCGCACCCGCCAAACCTAGACGTAACCGCCCGCCTGAACCGCGGCAGCGTTTAGGAATGAGCGTTCTTGACTGAACGTTCCTTTACTGTCTATAGTCGAGGCATGGGACGACCTAGAGGATTTGACGAGGTCACCGTGGTACGGGCGGCGGCGGAGCTGTTCTCGACCCGGTCATACGACGGCATCTCCATGGACGAGCTGGTGACCCACCTCGGCGTACACCGCAACAGCCTGTACAAGACCTTCGGCAGCAAGCGCGGTCTCTACCAGGCCGCGCTGAGCTGGTCCCTGGAGCACGACGTCAACCCCCTGATCGACCGGATCGCCGCCACCGGCGACCTGGCCGAGGCGTTGCGTGTGGCCGCCGCCGAGCCGGCCGCCGAGGTGGGCCTCAACCTGTTGCTGCTGGCCGCGGTCGAACGCGCGCCGGTGGACCGCGAGGTCGCCGACCGGCTCGCCGCCGTGCTGGCCGCGTTCGACCAGGCCGCCAGGGCGGCGTCCGGGAGCGAGGGCACGGAGGACGACCTGGCCTTCGCGCTCACCGCGGCCGTCCTCGGCCTGCGGATGCGGGCCAGGGCGGGGACCGCTGGTACTGACATCGACCGAGCCGGCGCCGCTCTGGCCCGCCGGCTCACCAACCACCACCACCAAGGAGCATGACATGGCGAGGATCAGCATTGACGGACAGGCGCTGGTCGTGGAGATCGAGGGCCTGGACAAGCTGTGGGCGTTGAAGAGCCGGCTGGTCATCCCGCTGGCCAACGTCCGCGGCGCCACCGCCGACCCGGGGATCGTCGGCGACCCCAAGGGGTTGCGCGCGCCCGGCGCCCACCTGCCCGGCGTCATCACCGCCGGAACGTTCCATCTCAACGGTGAGAAGGTCTTCTGGGACGTGCACGACGCCGCCAAGGCCGTGGTCATCGAGCTGGCCGACGAACGTTACGCCCGGCTGGTGATCGAGGTCGCCGACCCGCGCGCCGCCGTGGCGCTCGTCGAGGAGGCCATCGCCGTCCGCTGAGGGCCGCGCAGTCCCGCACCGCAGGCGGTGCGGGACGAGTACGGAACAGAAGCGCTACCGGGAGGTGCCGAGCGTGCGGTCCACCCGCGCGAGCCGTCGCACGGCCTCGGCCAGCTCGGTGTGCCCGGCGGTCGCGGCGAAGCCGAGGCGCAGGCAGGCCGCCGGGAGCTCGGTGGCGAAGTAGCGGTTGCCGGCGCTGACGGCCACGCCGTCGCGACGGGCCGCGTCGGCGACCACGGCGTCGTCGGCGCCGCCGGGCAGGCGCACCCACAGGTGGAGGCCACCGGCGGGCACCCGGTCGAGGGTCCAGCCGGGCAGCTCGGCCAGGACGGCGGCGGCCAGCGTCGCGCACCGCTCCCGCAGCGCCGCGCCCAGCGACCGGACGTGCCGCTCCCAGGCGGGCGAGGTGAGCAGTTCGAGCGCCGCCTCCTGCAGCGGGCGGCTGACGAAGAAGTCGTCGACCAGCCGCACGGCGCGCAGGCGTTCCATGACCGGGCCCCGGGCGGTCAGGGCGCCGATGCGCAGGCTGGGCGCGGCCGGCTTGGTGAGGGAGGTCAGGTGCACGACCGTGCCGTCGCGGTCGTCGGTCAGCAGCGGCGGCGGCACCGGCGCGCCGTGGCCGAGGTGGCGCGCGAAGTCGTCCTCGATCACGAAGGCGCCGGCCGCGCGGGCGGTGTCCAGGACCTGCCGGCGGCGGCCCGGGGCCAGCACCGCCCCGGTCGGGTTGTGGTAGGTCGGCTGGCAGTAGAGCAGGCGGGCGCGGGTCATGGCGAAGGCGTCGGCCAGCAGGTCGGGCTTGAGGCCGTCGGCGTCCGTCGGCACCGGCACCGGACGCAGGCCGGCCGCCCTGGCGGCGGCGATCGCCCCGGGATAGGTGGGCGACTCCATCAGGACGGGGTCGCCCGGCCCGGCGATCGCCCGGAACGCCATGGAAAGGGCGCTCTGCCCGCCGGCCGTGACCAGGACGTCCTCGGCGTTCACGCCGCCGCCCGCCATCGTGGCGAACACGCCGCGCAGGGAGGCCAGACCGGCGGCCGGGGCACGGTCCCAGGCGTCGGGACGGCGGGCCGCGCGGGCCAGCGCGGCGGTCAGGGCGCGGGTGGGCTGGAGCGAGCGGTGCAGGTAGCCGCCGTCCAGCAGGATCGTGCCCTCGGGGAGCGCGCCGACCGCGCCGGCCAGGCTGCGGGTGTCCACGGCCCGGTCGGCGAGGGTGACCGTCTGCCACGCGGTGTCGGGGACCCCGGCGCGCCGCCGCGCCGGGGCCGCGACGTACGTGCCGCTGCCGGGACGGGTGACCACCACGCCCTCGGCGGCCAGCGCGGCGATCGCCTGCGACACGGTGGCGGGGCCGACCTTGTAGCGCCGGATCAGCTCCCTGCTGCTCGGCAGCCGGTCGCCCGGCGCGAGCCGGTCGATCATCGTGCGCATCCTGGTCGCCAGCTCGGCCGAACTGCTACTGTCGGACATGAGAATCGATGATAGCGCTTCCAGCATTTTGCCAGAATCGCTTCTGGACGTCGCGGCCCTGCGCGCCGACACCCCCGGCGCCGCCGAGGTCGTGCACTTCAACAACGCCGGGTGCGGCCTGCTGCCCGCTCCGGTGCTGGCCGCGATGGTCGACCACCTGCGGCTGGAGGCGCACCTCGGCGGCTACGAGGCCGCCGCCGCCCGCGCGGCGCAGGTCGCCGAGTTCTACGCCGAGACCGCCGCCCTGATCAACTGCGCTCCCCGCAACATCGCCTTCGCCGGCAGCGCCACCCATGCCTTCTCCACCGCGTTGTCGGCGATCCCGTTCGCGGCCGGGGACGTCGTGCTGACCACCCGCAACGACTTCATCTCCAACCAGATCGCCTTCCTGTCGCTGGCCAGGAGGTTCGGGGTACGGGTCGTGCACGCGCCCGACCTGCCCGAGGGCGGCGTGGACGTGCCCGCCATGGCCGCGCTGATGCGCCGGCACCGCCCGCGCCTGGTGGCCGCCACCCACATCCCCACCAACTCCGGCCTGGTCCAGCCGGTCGCCGAGATCGGCCGGCACTGCCGCGAGCTGGACCTGCTCTACCTGGTGGACGCCTGCCAGTCGGTCGGCCAGTACCCGATCGACGTCGAGGAGATCGGCTGCGACCTGCTCACGGCCACGTGCCGCAAGTTCCTGCGCGGCCCGCGCGGCTCCGGCTTCCTGTACGTCGCCGACCACGTCCTGGACGCCGGCTACGAGCCGCTGTTCATCGACATGCACGGCGCGCGCTGGACCGAGCCGGGCCGCTACGAGCCGGTCGCGACGGCGGCCAGGTTCGAGGACTGGGAGTTCCCCTACTCCGTCGTGCTCGGCTGCGCGGCCGCCGCCCGCTACGCCCGCCGGGTGGGCGTGGACGCCGTCGCCCGGCGCACCCCGGCCCTGGCCGCCGGCCTGCGCGACGGGCTCGCCGCGCTGCCCGGGGTGCGCGTGCTCGACCGGGGGCGGCGGCTGGGCGCCCTGGTCACCTTCGCCGTCGAGGGCTGGCGGGCGGAGCCGTTCAAGGCGGCGCTGGACGCGCGCGGCGTCAACTCGGCGCTCAGCTTCCGGCACTTCGCCCAGTTCGACTTCGGGGACAAGGACGTCGACTGGTGCCTGCGCCTGTCGCCGCACTACTACAACACCGAGCAGGAGGTGGACCTGGTCGTCGCGGCGGTCGCCGAGCTCGCCGCCACGCCCCGGTGACGGGTGCCGCGAGCGGCTGACGGCGGTTCCTTCCACTCGTGTCCCAACTTATGGCGAATTTCGCCAGAAGATCTAGACGTACGGCATTACGCGGGTGACAATCCGTTCGTCAATCGAAGATCGCCTGGTCCCGCGCGGACCTCTGGTCGACATGCGAGGACCGATGCGGGTTGTGCGTGGGCTGGTCGCGGCCGTCTTGGCGTTCACGATCCCGGCGGTGCCGCCCGCCGGCGCGGAGCCGCCGGAGGCAGGCGCGCCTCCGGCGGCGAGCGCGCCCCCCGCGTCTCTCGCGTCCCTCGCGCCGGAGGCGGCCGCGACCGCCGTGGCCAGGCGTACCGGCCGGGCGGTCGAGATCGGGTCGATGCGCAGCGAGACCCGCCAGGTCTTCGCCCGCCCGGACGGCAGCTTCACCCTCGAACAACACGCCCGCCCCGTCCGCGTCCGCCAGGCCACCGGCTGGGTGCCCGTGGACACCACGCTCCGCCTGCGTCCCGACGGCGCGGTGGAGCCGGCGGCGACGGCGGCCGGGCTGACCTTCTCCGGCGGGGGCGGCGGCCCCCTCGCCCGCCTGTACCGCGGTGGCAAGGCCCTGGAGCTGAGCTGGCCGGGCACGCTGCCCAGGCCCTCGCTCGACGGCGACACCGCCACCTACCCCGAGGTGCTGCCCGGCGTGGACCTGCGGGTCACCGCCGACGTGGACGGGTTCTCCCACGTCCTGGTGGTCAAGACGCGGGCCGCCGCGCGAGCCCTGCCCGACCTGGACTTCCCGCTGTCGGTCAGCGGCCTGTCGCTCACCGCCGACAAGGCGGGCAACCTGGAGGCGGTCGACCGCACCGGCGGCACGATCTTCATCGCGCCCACCCCCACGATGTGGGACTCGACGGGCGCCGGCCAGGCCGCGGTCAAGGAGGGCCGCGCACCCGAGGCCCGCCAGGCCACCATGGGCGTCTCGCTCGAAGGCAGGAAGCTGCGGCTACGGCCGGACCGCGCGATGATGAGCGACCCGAAGACCCGGTACCCGGTGTTCCTGGACCCGTACTTCTCGGCCGCCCGCGGCGCCTGGACCGCCGTGTGGAGCAACTGGCCCAGCTCCAACTACCTCAACTCCAGCGACGTCGCCCGCGTCGGGCACGTCAACTCGCAGACCAACCGCTCGTTCTTCCAGATGAACACCGGCTCCACGATCCACGGCAAGCAGATCGTCAAGGGCACGTTGCGCACGTACGAGACGTGGTCGTATTCGTGCAGCGCCCGCGCGGTCGAGGCGTGGTCCACCAACACGATCAGCAAGAGCACCACCTGGAGCAACCAGCCCAAGTGGGTCAAGAAGCTCTCCACGGTGAACGTGGCCAAGGGCTGGGGCTCGGCCTGCCTGCCCGGCGGCGTCGAGTTCGACGTCACCTCCCAGGTCGCCGACGCCGCCGCCAACAAGTGGCCCAACATCACCGTCGGCCTCCGCGCCACCAGCGAGACCGACCAGTACGCCTGGAAGAAGTTCCGCAACAACCCGAGCCTGGTCATCGAGTACAACTCGCTGCCCGCCGACCCGGTGGCGGCCGACGCCTGGTCCGACCCGGGCGGCCCGTGCGTCTCCGGCGACGACCGGCCGGTCATCAGCACGCCCACGCCCAAGCTCTGGGCCCGGCTCAAGGACGCCGACAACTCCGTCAGGGGCCGCTTCGAGTGGTACCGGGCCGACGGCACCAAGGCCGGGGAGTACCTGACCCCCTTGGGCTCGACCGGCACGGCCTTCTCCGCCCTCGTCCCGCAGAGCCTGTACGCCGACGGCGCGCTGGTCCGCTGGCGGGTCCGCGCCGAGGACGGCAAGGCCAACAGCGCCTGGAGCCCCTGGTGCGAGGCCACCGTGGACGCCACCGCCCCCGGCCGGGAGCCCGAGGTGTCCTCCGACCGGTTCACCGAGAACGGCTGGAGCGACGGCGTCGGCCTGGCCGGCGGGTTCAGCTTCGCCCCCAACGGCGTCACCGACGTCGCCGCCTACGTCTACGGCCTGGACACCGCCCCCAAGACCGAGGTCCCGCCCGCCCAGGACGGCACGGCCGCGATCACCCTCACCCCGCGCCACGACGGCCCGAACGTCCTGTCGGTGCGCAGCAAGGACCGCGCCGGGCAACTCGGCCCGATCCGCACGTACGTCTTCAACGTCAACGCCGGACGGGGACCGGCCGGCCACTGGCCCATGGACGAGGGACAGGGCGGCACCGCCGCCGACGCCGCCGGCACCCACCCGGCCACCCTGTACGGCGCCACCTGGACCGCGGGCCGGACCGGCGGCGCGGTGCGGCTGGCCAACGCCTACGCCCAGACCGGCGGCCCGGTCGCCGACACCGGCCGCAACTTCGCCGTCGCCGCCTGGGTCCGGCTGACCGGCACCGCCGCCTCCGCCACCGCCGTCACCCAGGAGGGCGGCCGGACCGGCGCGTTCTCCCTGCAGTACAGCAAGGCCGACAACCGCTGGGCGCTCGCCGTCACGGGCGCCGACGCCGACGCCGCCACGGCCGTGCGCGCGCTGTCGGCCGCCGCGCCCCGGCTGACCGAGTGGACCCATCTGGCCGGCGTCTACGACTCGGCGGCCGGTCAGATCTCCCTCTACGTCAACGGCCGGCTGGAGTCCTCGGTCGCCGTCCCCGCGCCGTGGAACGCCACCGGCCCGCTGACCATCGGCCGCGGCAAGGCGACTGGCGCGGCGGCCGACTTCTGGCCCGGCGACGTGGACGACGTGCGGCTCTACGGCCGCGCCATGTTCGCCGACGAGGTCGCCGACCTGGTCAACAGCGCCGCCACGCTGGTCGGCCACTGGAAGCTGGACGAGGACGGCGGCCTGTCGGCCGCCGACTCCTCCGGCCGGGCCACGCCCGCCGCGCTGGCCGGCGCCGCCACCTGGACCGACGGCTGGCTGGACGGCGCCCTCGCGCTCGACGGCGCGACCGGCTACGCCCAGACCGCCGCGCCCGCCGTCGCCACCGGCTCCGGGTTCACCGTCGCCGTCTGGACCCAGCTCGACTACCTGCCCGCCAAGGACACCGCCGCCGTCGCCCAGCCGGGCACCAGGGCGGCCGGGTTCCAGCTCGGCTTCGACAAGGAACAGGGGCGGTGGGCCCTCGGCATGGCCGCCGCCGACACCGACACCGCCGCCCTCGTCCGCACCCGTTCGGACGCCGTCCCCGCCCCCCTGGAATGGACGCACGTCGCCGGCGTGTACGACGCCCTCGCCGGGGAGCTGCGCGTCTACGTCAACGGCCGCCTGTCGGCCACCACCGTCACCCCCCACGTGAGCACCTGGACCGCCACCGGCCCCCTGCAACTGGGCCGGACCAGGACAGCGGGCGTCTTCACCGGCTACTGGCCGGGGACCGTCGACGACGTCCGCACGTACGACGGCGTGCTCAGCGCCGAGCAGATAGCCCAGCTAGCAGCCCAGTAGCCCCTCCCTGGGAGAATCCGTGGACAGTGAGTTAGAGCTGCCAGAGCCCAACTGGAATCGTTTTCAGCAACCCGCCGCCGAACCCGACGCCCCCGACCCCCGCTGGAACCGCTTCCAGGGCGTCAAGCCCGAGACCGCCTGGCCGCGCAGGCTGGCGACCGTGCTCACGGTCGTGCTCCTGGCGCCCATGGCGTACGCGATGCCCGCCTCCGCCGCGCCCCGCAAGGCGCCCGCCGTGCAGAAGGAGACGCCGGTCAAGGGCGGGCAGGTGCCCGTCCTGCCGCCGCTCGCCGATCCCGCCGCCGAGCAGGCGTGGAAGGCCCCGCCCAAGGTCGCCTGGCCCGCCGCCGGCACCGCCGAGCTGGGCGGCGCCGCCACCACGCTTTCCGCCGGGTTCCCGGTGCGGCTCGCCCCGGCCGCCAAGGGCGTGGCCGCGGCCGAGGCCGTCCCGGTCAAGGTCGAGCTGCTCAGGACCGACCTGCTCGGCGTCGCGATGCGCGTGTCGCCCGGCCAGGGCGTCACGGCGGCCAAGGCGGCCGGGAAGACCCGGCTGGAGATCGACTACTCCGGCTTCCGGTACGCCTTCGGCGGCGACTACGGCGCCCGGCTGCGCATGGTCAAGCTCGACGAGTGCGCGCTCGACGCCAAGGCCGCCGCCACCTGCGCCGCGCCGCGGCCGGTCAGGAGCGACAACGACGCCAGGGCGGGCAAGCTGACCGCCGAGGTCGAGACCACCGGCCTGTACGCCGTGACCGCCGCCGCCTCCGGCCCGTCGGGCGACCACGCCGCCACCTCGCTGGCCGCCTCGGCGAGCTGGAGCGTCGGCAACCAGTCCGGCGACTTCTCCTGGAGCTACGACCTGCGCACCCCGCCCTCCCTGGGCGGCGACGAGCCCGACCTGTCGCTCGACTACTCCTCCCAGAGCGTGGACGGCCGCACCGTCTCCACCAACAACCAGCCGTCCTGGGTGGGGGAGGGCTTCGAGCTGAACCCCAGCGGCTACGTCGAACGCCGCTACAAGGCGTGCATGATCGACGGCAAGAAGACCGGCGACCTGTGCTGGGACCAGGACAACGCCACCCTGTCGCTCGGCAACTCCGCCGTCGAGCTGGTCAAGGACGCCACCACCAAGCAGTGGCGGCCCAAGCGCGACGACGGCACCCGCATCGAGTACCTCACCGGCGCCACCAACGGCGACAACAACGGCGAGTACTGGCGGGTCACCACCGCCGACGGCACCCAGTACAGCTTCGGCCTGAACCGCCTGCCCGGCTGGGTCACCGGCAAGCCGGAGACCAAGTCGGTGCAGACCGTGCCGGTGTTCGGCAACAACAGCGGCGAGCCGTGCTACTCCAGCACCCCCGCCAACGCCTGGTGCCAGCAGGCCTACCGGTGGAACCTCGACTACGCGGTCGACACCCACGGCAACGCCACCACGTACTGGTACGAGAACGAGAAGAACTACTACGGCCGCAACATGAAGCCCGAGCTGGGCACCGTGTACGTGCGCGGCGCGTACCTCACCCGCGTCGACTACGGCTACCTGCAGAACGAGCTGTTCACCAAGGCCCCGGCCGCCCGGGTGGTCTTCGACGTGGCCGAGCGCTGCCTGCCATCCGGCACCGTCACCTGCGCCGCCGACCAGCTCAAGAAGGAGACCGCGGCGTCCTGGCCGGACGTGCCGTTCGACCAGATCTGCGACGCCGGGGTCAAGTGCACCGACCGGCTGTCGCCGACGTTCTTCTCGCGCAAGCGCCTGGCCAAGGTCACCACGCAGGTGCTCAACGCCTCCGGCCAGTACAGCCCGGTGGACTCCTGGACGCTGACCCACCAGTTCCCCGCCACGGGCGACGGCCTCAGCCCGTCGTTGTGGCTGGCCTCGGTCCAGCAGAGCGGCCACGTGGGCGGCACCCTCACCATGCCGAAGATCACCTTCAGCGGCGTTCAGCTGCCCAACCGGGTGGACGCCGACGAAGGACGCGCGCCGCTGGTCAAGTGGCGGGTCCAGGCCGTGAACAACGAGACCGGCGGCGAGCTGCGGGTCAACTACGCCGCGGCCGACTGCAAGCCCGGCGACGTGCCCGCCGCGGCCGACAAGAACAACCGGCTGTGCTTCCCGCAGCGCTGGGCGCCGCCCGACGAGGGCGAGGTGACCGACTGGTTCCACAAGTACGTCGTCACCCAGACCGTCGAGGTGGACCGCGTCGCCGGCTCGCCGAACGTGGTCACCGACTACGAGTACCTCGACGGCGGGGCCTGGCACTACGCCGACAACATCCTCGTCAAGCCCGAGCAGCGCACCTGGTCGGACTGGCGCGGGTTCGGCCGGGTCCGGGTGCGCGAGGGCGACGGGCAGGACACCCGGCGCACGCTCACCGAGTTCCGGTACTTCCGCGGCATGCACGGCGACAAGCAGGCCGACGGCTCCAAGCGCACCGCGCAGGTCGTCGACACCGAGGGCGGCAAGCTGGACGACCTCGACCAGCTGTCCGGCTTCGAACGCGAGGAGATCCTCTTCGACGGCGACAGCGCGACGGTGCTCACCGCCACCGCCGAGGAGCCGTGGTCGCTCAAGACCGCCGAGTCCACCCAGGGCGGCGTCACCAAGACCGCCTACGTGGTCGAGCCCAAGTCGATGGTGACCCGCACGGCGCTGGCGGGCGGGGCGTGGCGGCGTACCGGCGAGGAGCGCTCGTACGACGCCAAGGGCCTGCTCACCCAGGTGGAGGAGAAGGGCGACCTGGCCAAGACCGACGACGACCAGTGCACCCGCTACACCTACGCCCGCAACGACACCGCCTGGATGCTCGACTACGCCAGCCGGATCCAGAAGGTCGCCGCGAGCTGCGGCACCGCCGTCTCAGCCCTGGCCGCCGGCGAGGTGATCTCCGACGAACGGGTCCAGTACGACAACAAGGCCTACGGCCAGGCGCCCACCAAGGGCGACGTGACCACCGTCCAGCAGCTCGGCGCGGCCGACGGGTCGACCGTCACCGACAGCACCCACACCTACGACGTCTACGGCCGCGAGACCAGCGAGACCGGCCCGGTCGGGACGAAGTCCACCATCACCTACAGCCCGGCCGGCGGCGCCCCGGCCACGGAGATCGTCGAGACCAACCAGCTCGGCCACGTCGAGCGCACCCTCGTCGAGCCCGCCTGGGGCGAGCCGGTCGCCGAGGTCGACGCCAACGGCCGGCGTACCGACATGGAGCACGACGCGCTCGGCCGCCTGGTCAAGGTCTGGCAGCCGGACCGCAGCAAGGCCGCCGGCCAGTCGCCCAGCACCGAGTACGCCTACACCATGCGCACCGACGGCCCCAGCGTCGTCACCACCAAGACGCTGCGCGCCGACGGCGGCTACACCGTCAGCCACGAGCTGTACGACGGCCTGATGCGCGAGCGCCAGACGCAGGAACCCGCCCCCCGCGACGACCAGACGCAGGACCCGGCGCTGCGCGACGGGCGCACGATCACCGACACCTTCTACAACTCGCTCGGCGAGGTGAGCAAGTCCAACACCGGCTACTTCGCCACCGGCACGCCCGCCACCCAGCTGCTCGCGGTCGCCGACACCGACGTGCCCACGCAGGTCGTGTCGGTCTTCGACGGCGCCGGCGAGGTCAACGCCCAGATCCTGAAGGCCAAGGGCGTGGAGAAGTACCGCGTCTCGGCCACCCAGCAGGGCGACCGCGTCAACATCACGCCGCCGGCGGGCGGCACCGCGACGACCCGCATCGGCGACGCCGACGACCGGCTCGTCGAGCTGCGCCAGTACAAGGGCGCCACCCCGACGGGCCCGTACGAGTCCACCAAGTACACCTACGACCCCGCCGGCCGCCTGTCCACGGTGACCGACGCCGCCGGCAACGTGTGGCGCCACCACTACGACGTGCGCGGCCGGGAGATCAGGACGGAGGACCCCGACAAGGGCGTCACCACGATGACGTACAACGACGCCGACGAGCTGGTGAGCACCACCGACGCCCGCGGCAAGACCCTCTGGTACGTCTACGACGAGCTCGGACGCAAGAAGGAGCTGCGCGACGGCTCGGCCACCGGCGCGCTGCTGGCCGAGTGGAAGTACGACGCGCTGGCCAAGGGCCACATGAACGCCAGCATCCGGTACGCGGGCGGGCAGGCGTACAAGGCGGAGATCAACGCCATCGACGCCGACTACCGCACGCTGCGCGAGACGGTGACCGTCCCCGAGCGGGAGGGCAAGCTGGCCGGCTCGTACGTGCTCAACACCCGCTACACCCTCGACGACCAGGTGCAGTCGGTCAGCTTCCCGGCCGGGGGCGGGCTGGAGGCCGAGTCGGTGGTCTACTCCTACGACGAGCTCAGCCAGCCGACCAAGGTCAGCGGGCTGTCGTCGTACGTGACCGCGACCCGCTACTCCAAGCTCGGCGAGACCCTGCAGTACGAGCTGGGCTCCGGCGGCAAGAAGACCTGGCTCACCTACACCCATGACGAGTCCACCCGCAGGCTGACCAGGATGCGGCTGGACCGGGAGGGCGCCGCCGCCACCGACCTCGACCTCGACTACGCCTACGACGCCGCCGGCAACATCACCAAGATCGCCGAACGGGCGGGCGGCCAGGACACGCAGTGCTTCACCTACGACCACCTGCGCCGGATGACCTCGGCGTGGACGGCCACCGACGACTGCGCGAGCGGCACGCCGGCCTCGGACAAGATCGGCGGCGTGGCGCCGTACGCGGTCAGCTACGCCTACGACTCCACCGGCAACCGGGTCAAGGAGACCAAGCACGCCTGGGGCGGCGCGCCCGAGACCGTGCGCACCTCGGTCTACCCGGCGGCCGGCGGCAAGCAGCCGCACGCGGTGCAGAGCATCGGGGCCGACCTGTTCGGCTACGACGAGGCCGGCAACACCACCCGGCGCAAGGTCGGCACGTCCGACCAGGCCCTGGTCTGGGACGCCGAGGGCAACCTGGAGTCGGTCACGGAGGCGGGCAGGACGACGTCGTTCGTCTACGACGCCGACGGCGACCGGCTGCTGCGCAAGACCGCCACGGACGCCACCCTGTACGTGGACGACATGGAGCTGCGCTTCGACTTCGCCAAGGACGCCGTCGAGCAGACCCGCTACTACACCATCAACGGCGAGCCGATCGCGGTCCGCACGCCCGACAACCAGGTCTACTTCCTGGCCGCCGACCACCAGGGCACCGCGCAGGCCGCGGTGAACGGCGGCACCGGTGAGCTGGCCGTACGGCGGATGACGCCGTTCGGCGAGGACCGGGGGTCGCCGCCGCCATGGTGGCCGGGGCAGCGGTCCTTCGTCGGCGGCACCAAGGACCCGACGACCGGGCTCGTCCACCTGGGCGCCCGCGAGTACGACCCGAAGAACGGCCGCTTCATGTCGGTCGACCCCATCATCGACGAGGAGGACCCGCAGCAGCTCAACGCCTACGCCTACGCCAACAACAGCCCCGTCAGCATGAGCGACCCCGACGGCCAGCTGTTCTGGATCGCCGTCGGCATCGCGGCCCGCATCGCGGCGCGGATCATCGCCAGGAAGCTGGCGCAGGCGGCGGCCCGGCGGGCGGCGCTCGCGGCGGCCCGGGCGGCGGCGCGGCGCGCGGCCATCGCGGCGGCCAAGCGGCGGGCGGCGGCGCTGGCCAGGAAGAAGGCGCTGGAGGCGGCCAAGAAGAAGGCCGCTGCAGCGGCCAAGCGCAGAGCGTTGGCGGCGGCCAGGAAGAAGGCGGCGGAGAAGGCCAGGAAGGCGGCCGCTGCGGCGGCCAGGAGACGGGCCGCGGCGGCGGCCAAGAGGGAGGCACGCAGGAAGGCCGCCGAGGCGGCCGCCAAGCGGCGGGCCACGCAGGCGGCCAGGGCGCGTAACCGCTACCGGGCGGCCCAGGCCCGGCGCGCCCAGGCGGCGCGGCGCCCGGCACAGCGTCCGACCAGTCACCGGGCGGTGCAACGGCAGTCGCCGCCGAAGGCCGCCAGGCAGCCGGCGCAGCCGAGACCGAGCCAGGTCTACCGGAACGACGGCACCACGCAGCCGACCCAGTCCTACACCGTCTACCGCGACGGCAAGATGTACCCGGACGGGCCGCCGCCACCCAGCCTGACCAGGCCCCAGGGCTCCGGGCAGGCGGAGAAGCAGATCTTCAAACCGGAGAAGATCGAGCCGGAGAACACCCGGACGGGCACGATCGCCGAGACCGGCGCCCGGGTCACCCGATGGATCGACCAGAGCGGCCTGGACGACTTCCTCGGCGGCTTCTTCTGATCCCCGGCCCCGGGCGCGCGGACCGAACCCGGTCCC